>CAYIEF010000018.1:0-20701 GCA_964362365.1 uncultured Methanosarcinales archaeon
AAATCCCTGCCCTTTAGGGCGGGGATAGCTGCTTTTCAGGATTTTCTTTAATTTCTCGCAGATAACCTTCAACATCATTGCTGATATGTTCAGGAATAATTGCAACTTCTTCTCTTGTAGTGTAAAATGTAGGAGTAAATGTAATTCCAAAGTACGTAATTTTTGATAATTCTCCTTTAACGCCATGCGCCAGAGAAGCGATGGTATCATACCCCACGCCTTCTTCAAATGAATTTGGGAGTTCTCCGCTATTTCTCACGCCAAAAGAGTATTTGTTTCCCATCGCGGATAAACAAACTAGAACCGTTAGTTCTAAGTCTTTTCCCAAATCACAATATTGTTCATTAAACTTTTCTTGTTCTTTTTTCGGCAAATGAACCATATCAGGTGAAAATGTGGAGACCCAAGGTTCCTTTTTTTTTCTTTTTTCCTGCGCTTCAAGAAAGCGCTTATTAAAACCAGATTCTTCTTTATATCCTAACATGGCTTTTTCGTAGAGGTCCTCAAGCGTTCCTCTGCTCTTAAGATTATTTCTGTAGATTTTTCGTCCTAACTGCTTCCACATTTCTTCTTGAGTATTGTATATCTGCACCTTTGTCATTTTTATCTTTTAGATACTTCTTCTTAATAAGACTTATGATTGATTCTTCTTTTCCCTTTCACTCTTCCCCCACTATCAATTCCTTCTGAATCCTATACTCATCTTGTCCATCTCACTCTACGATAATCTGGAGCCTATTTTTGTCGATGGGTTCAAGGATAACTTCCTGCCCCTTTTTCAGGGAGAGGAATTTTGCTAACTGTTTTGGAACACGTACATCCAAGGCGTTTCCTACTTCTGAAACTTTACTTCTGGCGCGCAACCCCCACAATCCTCTGCGTTTCACTTCTACTTCAATTTTGTCTGATGCGGCTGACCCAAATAAGGTTTCTCCGCAACGATTGCAGACCAGAGCTTCAAATTTGCCAATAGCTTCGCCTAAAAAAACATATGGAATCTTTTTCTTTCCATAATCTCCCATGTTACAGCTGGTGCATCTCATTTTCCTTTCCATCCTCGCGGTCTTCCTAAATGGACCGTTATTATTTTATAACGTCCGTCCGAGAGCTTTTCATAGGCAACAGTAAAGTGCCTGTAAACAGTAATAAAGTGTTTACATTCTTGGATTCTTGGCCCCCTTCCGATCGCCTCAGCAATTTCCACGCGGGAAATACCATCATCGTTAGCTTCATCCTGGGCATGTTTGGTCATTAACAGATCTTCTTTTGTAACCATCGCCCAAAACCTTGTATAAACTTGTAAATACATGTTTTTATTTAAATCTTTTGCTTCACTCTTCCTTCCTCACCGTCAATTCCTTCGGAATCCTATACTCATCCCATCGTACTCTTCCTTCTTTCACCGCATCCCTAATCTTGCGCTGTACTCCGTTCAAATCTGAACCACCGCTTTTTACTTCCACAAAGACAATCTCGGAAACTTCTTTTTCATCTAATCCTTCAAAGACCAATAAATCTACCGGTTTACCTAAGAATTTACATTCCGTTGGTTTGTATTTGAAATTCGGCAGATACGGCGCTAGTTGTTCAGAAAACTGTCCGCCTAACGATGCCCGGGAACGCTCAATGGAATCTTTCTTGATTCCAGGAAGCTGTTCTTCCCAATATTTATCCCGTTGCATTCCACCAGCAGAAACGCCAATTTTGTACGCCAGTGCCGCCACCGCTAAAAATAAGAGCAAGACTAAGATTAACAATGGATCCATAAGATGATAGTACTAATTCTTTATATTAAATTTTCTTCTAGGCTACAGGCAAGAAATATTTATATCTTTAGGACATATATGCTCTTAAAAGAGGTTGCAGATGCACAATAAAACCAAGTTCTTTGTCCGCTATATCCTAGCTCCCTTGGGAGGGATAGCCACATTATATAGCGCATTATCATCTTCTGATCATCTGAATCAAAATAGTCCAGTTGAGAATCAACCGAAGGTTCCTCTCATTGAGGAAAAACAGCAGGTAGAAGGCGAAATTGTTAAGACTCCACCACAACATCAGGAATGTCCACCACAAGAATTTTTAGTTTTTGCTTCTGAAGGCTATGATTCCAAAAAGTTATTTTCTCAAAAAACATCTTTCTCCCTTCTCCAGGATTTTGAGTATTTAGAAGCGTCAAGAATAAAAGCCTGCATACACGATCTTGAGGCTCTTGTAAAAGATGAAACGGTGGAGTTCTTTGTCAACTACTGCGGCTCAAAAGAAGGAGAGCGTGAATTTCCTCGTTTTTTATATGTTCGCGATGACGATAACGATCCAATTCCAAAATTAGAAGGATACTGGGCGCATCAAAGTACGCATGCGGAAATTCCTGCACGGAAGAGATTAACAGGAACTACGGTCAGGATAGGCATCTTAGACAGTGGCGTCCATCAAAATGTCCCCCAATTTTCGAAACAAATCAAAGGATTTCATGACTTTGTGTATGAGAAAAAAGAGACCTATGATGATCATGGCCATGGAACTTTTGTTATTGGTATCATCACCAAGGTTGTTCCTACTTCTGATATTTTGGTATACAAGATTCATGATCGTGAAGGGCTTAACTATATAACTGATGTTCTGGAAGGGTTAAATCAGGTTATGGCTGATAATCTTGATGTAATTAATAATAGCTGGGGGCTTAGCGAAGTTAGTGAACTTGAGGGAATGACCTGGACAGACGGCAATCGTATTCTCGCGGAAGCGGTAGAGCGCGTTTCTAAAAAAGGAACAATCATTGTAGCATCTGCAGGCAACGGCAGCTTTTACGGAACTTTTAATGATTACAATAGTACTTTTGCAACCATGCAGCTTCCAGACGGAAGTCCTTATGCCATCTCAGTAGGTGCAACTGATGTAAAAGGCGAAATTGCAGATTTCTCTGATCTTGATGCCCATATCTTTGCTCCAGGGGATCTTGTTTACTCTACTAAAAATGCTAAAGAGCATCAATTATGGAGCGGAACTTCTTTTAGTGCTCCTTTTGTTACCGCAGCGGTTGCTGTTATTCAAGATTATGCAAAAAAGAATGTTTACTCATTTTCGCAGGAAGAAATCCTCCAAATCTTGGAACGATCAGCTACAAACCAGTCCAGCACGCTTGTTTTCTTTGACGGAAAAGAATTACCGCACCATTTTAAGGCTCTAGACTATAGAAATCTTGTTGCGTATTTGGAAGAGAATTATCCCTCCTCCTTTTGACGGTTAGCGTAAAGCATTTAAATCATCTTACGCTTTCTTGATGATTAACGAGGCGGTTTACATGCATTTAAACAAATTACAAAAGTTTCATATGGAAGGCTATGGCAACGGCAAGTGGAGTTTAGAACAGCCATTGCTGAAGAAAGAAGTGTTTTAGGATTCTTCAATTTTTTTATATTTTCATTTTATTCTAAAGTTTTTTAAATAATGGCTGGACTGAGAGAGTCATGAGCGCATTAGAAAATATTGAAGGGAACCTGCGTGATGCTTACATACAGCTTCAGCCAGGCACTATGCTGCATAGCGACCAGCTTACTACCGAAAGAAGGACTGATCTTACTTTAAGGGAACTTTCTTTTTATACTGCAGATTGTAATATTTATCATCTTTTCAAGGACGTCAAAGATGAAGTGTTATGGGGAATTGTTCGAGAGCCGCAGAATTTGATCCTGCAAAATCTCGATGATGCCTTCGACCAATTTAAAATAAGTGGCAATTATTTTTCTCAATATCAAGAAGCTTATGACGTGTTTTGGCATGATGATACAGTTGTTGTAGAGATTGAAGCATTAGAGCTGGCAAAATATAACGACAAGTGTGGTCACTTTGGAATAAATCCTAAAGATACAAAGAAACTTAATCTGGCGCGGAGAATTACAGCACAGAGAATTTTTGGGCCGGATAAGGATAATTTTGCAGAAAACATGGAAATGTTTGCGAAAGAAGGGATAAATCCGGAGATTTTTGTGCTGATGCCTGATTATGTCAAAAGAGCATTACATGATGCTGGCAAATCGTATCTTGCGCGGGCCTCTTGGCTTGGCAGTTTCGATTATGGATCGCGTTTCATTGCCGGTGGTCGTGATATCGATGTCAACTACCGCGTCCGTGGGGTACGTCGTAGTGCGAGCGTGAGCGAGCATGAAGCGCCGCAAGGCGCCGCGCCAGAAATAAAACTTCTTTCAGCTCCTGCAAATATTGAATATTCTGAGCCAAATAGGCCTCTAACTCATTTTGATCATGCAGAATTAGAATATGCAAAAAGATTACTAGCCGGAACAGCCGGCGGCACAGTCATGGATTGGAAATGCGTTAAATGAAAATCTTTAATTATTCTTCTCCATCGCCGCTTTAACCAATCCCAAAAACAACGGTGCAGGAGCACTTAACCGACTCTTCAATTCCGGATGCGCCTGGGTGGCAATAAAATAAGAATGTTCTTCCAATTCAATAAATTCAGTTAAATTCTTCTCCAGATACAATCCGGATATGCTCAACCCATTCTCCATCAGGAATTGATGATAGCTTTGATTTACTTCATACCTGTGTCTATGCCGCTCAGATGCTATCTCAGAACCATACAGCTTCCGGGCCAGGCTTCCTTCCCGCAGATACGAGATATACGCACCTAAGCGCATGGTTGCTCCTTTCATCGTAATTGCTTTCTGTTCGGTCATCAAATCTACAACGGGATGTGCAGTCTGAGGATCAACTTCCGTGGTATTTGCTTTTTCCAATAAACAGACATTTCGCGCAAATTCCACCACCATCAACTGCAACCCAAAACAAATTCCCAAGAGGGGGACATTATTCTCGCGACAGTATCTAATCACTGCCAGTTTTCCTTCTACCCCTCGACTGCCAAAACCTCCGGGAACAATCACTCCATCAACTCCCTGCAAAGCTTCAGCAACACTAATCTTCCTTTCTTCAATTTCTGTAGTTTCAATAAATTTCATTTTAATTTTTGCCTTAGTGTGCGCGCTGCAATGCAGCAATGCTTCCTTGATGCTGGCATAACTATCAATTAAAGAGGTATATTTCCCACATAAAGCAATAGTAATTTCATTGAGAGGATGTTCTAAATTGAATAACAACTGTTTCCAAGGATCGACAGTTGGCGTAACCTGCAATCCCAATTTCTTATTAATTATCTCGATGATCCCCTCTTCTTCTAACAAGAAAGGAATTTTATACACATTGTCCACATCTAAACCAGTAAATATAGATTCTTTATCAACCCCGCAGAAAGAAGCGATCTTACCCTTAATCTCCGGCGTTAATGGCTCAGGGCATCTGCCAATAATAATATCTGGTTGTATCCCACGTCTGCGTAACTCATATACACTTTGTTGTGTAGGTTTAGACTTCTGTTCATGTACGCCAGCAGGAATAGGAACATAGGTAAGATGCACATATAAAATATTTTTTTCACCTACATCGTTCTGCAGCTGACGCATCGCTTCAATATAGAGATCGCTTTCCATATCGCCGACTGTACCGCCAACTTCGATCAACATAATATCTGCATGCTCTTTTTCTGCAGTTAAACGAATTTTCTCTTTGATTACCTCAACCACGTGAGGGATAAACTGCACCGTTTTCCCTAAATAATCTCCGCGCCGTTCTTTCGCTCGTATTTCTTCAAACACTTTTCCCATAGTAAGATTATGTTCAAACTTGCAGGTTGTATTGAGAAATCGTTCGTAATGGCCGAAGTCCATATCAACTTCTCCGCCGTCATCTAAGACAAATACTTCTCCATGTTCAATAGGGTTCATGGTTCCTGGATCTACATTGAGATATCCATCTAATTTCATTGGCACAACTTTGTACTGAGAACTGAGCAAGTGGCCGATGCTGGCTGCGGCTATGCCTTTGCCTAATCCAGAAAGAACTCCGCCGGTTACAACGATATATTTTCTTACAGCTTGCACTGTTCTTTAAGAGAATGAGAGCTTATAAAATCTTCTTTTCTAGATTATAGCCTTGAGAATATTTATATAGATTAAATCTTTGATTTTTAATATGGATCAACAGCGAAATATGGCGGCTATTAAAATAGTGCTACATCATTATTTTAGACAAATGCGCGCTAATTGGAAGCTGATATTGCCAGCTTTACTCTTGCCAGGTATAGGTAGTATCTTTGTCTTTTATATTCCTCCTTTGTTTCTGGCTAAGATTTTAGCTAACTACAATAGTTCGGGAGTGATAACAAACCAAGTGTGGTATTCTGTAGCCTGGCTTGCAGGCGCCTGGTTGTTTGGAGAGATAATCTGGCGGATCGGTATTTACTGTTTGAGTAAATCTGATGCAGCCGGAATGCGTCGACTGAGCTTCCAAGCCATGGATTATTTATTAGCTAAGGACTCTGCCTTTTTTAACAATCATTTTGCTGGTTCGCTTACTAAAAAAACCATTAATTACGCTAAAAACTATGAAGGATTTTTAGACACCTTTGCATTTAATGTCAGTCCAAACATTTTACCTATTTTTTTTATTATGATTATCCTTTGGAGATTTTCTCCTTGGCTTGATTTTATATTAGTTGGATTAACAATACTGACTCTTCTTTTTATTATACCTCTCCTTCGCCGTCGCCAAAAGATGGTGGTTGCCAGAGAAACTGCAAGTAACGCCATGGCTGGATATGTGGCTGATACCATCAGCAATATGCAAGCAGTACGAGCCTTTTCCCGTGAAGCGTATGAGGCAGCCGCTCATAAAAAAAATGTTAATGATTATATCAACAAAGCCGAACGCTCTTGGCTTTATCAAAATACGCGGATTGACATGGTGGTCTCACCAATGTATGTTTTAACCAACGTGGTAGGATTAGTTATAGCCCTCTTGTTGGGACAACGTGGACCAAGTATCGAAGCTATTTTTTTAACTTTCAGTTACTTTGCTACCTTTACGAGGGTAATGTGGGAATTTAATCGCGTTTATCGCAATCTGGAAAACAGCATTACTGATGCCGCACAGTTTACTGAACTTTTGTTGGAAGAACCGTGCATTTACGATCCTCCAAGACCTCGAAAGTTTAATCTTAGCAAGGGTGAAGTCAACTTTAAAGACATCCGCTTCCGCTATCATGATGCCGAAGGAGAACACTTGTTTAACAAGTTTAACTTACATATAAAGCCCGGCGAAAAAATAGGGTTGGTTGGCCGCTCCGGAAGTGGTAAAACAACGATTACTCGCCTGTTAATGCGTTTTATGGATGTTGATGCGGGAGAGATATTAATTGACGGACAGAACATTTCCAAAGTACGTCAAGCAGACTTTCGTGAACACATAGCCTATGTGCCGCAAGAATCAGTCCTGTTTCATCGTTCACTGGCAGACAATATTCGTTATGGAAAACTTACTGCTAGCGACCCGGAAATAAGACGTGCAGCTAAAATGGCTCATGCTGCAGAATTTATTGAAAAATTACCAAAAGGCTATGAAACATTGGTAGGGGAGCGGGGAATTAAACTATCTGGAGGACAACGTCAACGAGTAGCAATTGCCAGGGCCCTGCTTAAGGATGCACCAATCTTAGTATTAGATGAAGCCACAAGTTCACTGGATTCCGAAAGCGAAAAGTATATTCAAGAAGCATTATGGAAATTAATGAAAAATCGTACTGCCATTGTAGTAGCTCATCGCTTAAGCACTATACAAAAAATGGACCGCATCGTAGTATTGGATAATGGTAAAATTGTAGAAGAAGGTACCCACAAGGAACTGTTGGCAAAAAATGGAGTTTACGCAAGACTTTGGACTCATCAGAGTGGCGGATTCTTAGAAGAATGATTATTTCTTAATTTCACATACATTTGAAACAATTTTTCGGGAAAGGAAAACTAATGAAACACCCAAAAGTAAGATTCCTAACACTCCTAACTCCATTCCTTTAAACGGCAGTATACTCAAAAAACCGCCAATTCCTAAAATCCCTGTCAATCCTAAGGCACAGGAAGAACAGGCTGGAGTAAGGATGCTGGCTATGATGCCGGACAAGCCGATTCCTGCGCCATACGAGATTTGCCTTTTCACTAAGAAAAGACTCAAGGAAAAAATAATACCTGAAAGCACCGAAATGATCACTAAGAACGCAAAGGAAACTGCTGACATGGTGCTATGGGTGCTGGCGATGAGATCAAAAATAAGAAGTAAAGAAAATTGTGAGGCAATCAACTTGAAATTGCCAATAAGCGCATTTAATGAAAATACCAGCAGGCTGAATAATCCACTATAAGCAAAGTACTTTTTTGTAGCATACACTTCAGCTAATGCTTGTAAAATATTGTTTAAATGTCTCATGAGAATCAAAAAACAAAAAGAAAATAAAAATGTATCATTTAATTGAGTTCAGCATCGATCACTTGCTTAAACACCGCAAATGGCTGTGCTCCACTTACTAACTTTCCGTTAATGATGAAGCCAGGCGTTCCTTGGATTCCTGCTGCTGCACCATCGGCCGTATCCTGCTGTATTTCTCCAGCCATAGCACCGGAATCAAGACAGGTATCAAATTTAGCGGTATTCAAACCAAGATTCTTTGCGTATTGCTTAAACCCAGCCACGCCGCCTTGCACTCCTTGTTCAAAGAGCATATCATGCATCTCCCAGTATTTTCCTTGTTCGCCAGCACATTCAGCCGCTTCTGCCGCCTTCTGAGCGTTAGGATGGAAACTCAATGGGAAATCTCTGTACACTAACTTAACTTTTCCAGTCTTGATGTACTCTTCTTCAATTGATGGTAAGGTCTGTTGATAGAATCGTGCGCAGAATGGGCATTCAAAGTCGCTCCATTCAACGATGGTTACTGGCGCATCTTTGTCTCCTCTGACAGCGTCATCATCAAGTAATGCTTTCATGTTTACTACAGATCCCCCTGTTATAGTATCTCCTCCTAATGAAGGTAGCACCGTTCCTCCAGTCGTTCCTCCGCCCGAATTGCTCCTGAAGGCAACAACCGCTAAAATGACGATTAAAGCAACCGTAGTAACTTTCCAAAATAGATCGCCGCTTTTTTGTTTTTCTTGCTTAGCAGCATTTTCAACTTTATGTGTTTCTTCCATAACCTAAACCTCCATATATTTTAATGGTCAGAAATGGTATTTGTATATATGTTTTTGGGTATAAACAAACTCCCTAATAAGGCTTAAAACTTCAAAATTTTTGAGAATGAACGTTCATAAGCGCTCTTTTAAGTATATTTGGAGGGTTTTATCCTTTGGTTCGCGTTTGATCAATCCTTTCTTCTCTAATTCCTGGAGAACTTGGCTTAATTTTGCTTTCGACATATCTACGCGCAATCGCAGCATATTCTGGGTAATACCTTCTTCTTCACGTACAACCTTCAACACCTTCTTTTCAAATTCATTCAAGCCCTTAGACAGAATAGAATACTTTTCTTCTCCGAGCTTCCGTTCCGTATCTTTCTCTAATCGTTCTATAATAGCTTCTTCTCCCTTGCTGAAGGCCAATAAATAAAACGCTAAGGCAAACAAAAATCCGAATGCGCCAAAAGCAAAATGAATGACACTCAGAGAAGTTTCAATGGTTTTACATCCAGTTTTTTCAAAACATCCTAAGGCTTTTATTTCTTGGTTTAAAGATTGAATTACCAATACAAAAACACTTAGTAAGAAGAAGGTAATAACTAAAATGAACACCCCTATCTTTTTATTGTTCATACTTTAGTCTAGTGTTTGTTCTTTTATTAATATTTTGGCGAAAACTTCTTAAATTTGGTAACAATCATCATCTCATGGTAAAAAGACAACAATACAAAGGGAAGACCCTGTACCGGTGTGAAGAGTGCAACTTTTTATACAATCAAGGAGAACTTGCTTTGAAATGCGAAGCTTTCTGTAAGAAGCATAAGAGTTGTTCTTTAGAGATAACCAAGAAGGCAGTACAGCTATAAGAAAAAACCATTCACCAACAGCAGCAGATTGATTAAAGCAGAGAGCATGCAGTAAAAACAGTAATCTTTGATCTTGTACAACTGCACCCAGATCAAGAAGAGTGAAAATAATAAGCTCGCACCGGCAGCTAATTTTATCAGCAAAATTAAAGGAAGTGATACCAGCACCAATCCAGGTAGAAAAAATACCACCAAGCCAGCAACTAACATAGAAATATAAAACAGCAATCCCAACACTTCGTTTCTCACCCAGAATAGGGTTGACCATTTGCTTTCAGTAACTTTGCTGCAATCGTGGTCCATAGGACAGATCAAGGGTTCTGTATTATGGCTATAATGCTTCCAGACCAAATATCCTGCATCAGCTATGCCTGTAATTGCCAAAGTGATAAACGATGCCGTAAATACGGTGCTCATTTTTTATAGTTTATGAAGATGAATAAACTAGAGAAAAATGTTTTATTTTTTTCCATTTTTCTCGTACTGTAACACCCCCAAGGCGACTGCGGCTAATAATAATCCTACGTCCCGAAAAATAATATCTAATGCGGTCAGGTTAACGACTATTATCATAGCTAAATTTAGCGCTGAAAAAGCTGCTGCGTATTTGGTTTTCCATCCAGAAAGAAGCCATACTGCTAAGGTAAAATCAAATAAAGCATGAGCGGCTAATAGCCAAGATTCAGGGAAAAGATTTCGTAGGAAAAAAGGTATGAACCCTACCCATGCTTCCGGCTGCAAAGTTGCATCAATTGCCGCAAAGAGAAATGGAACCGATAATCCTACTCGCAAGGTAAAAGAAGCTAAATTTGAATAGTCGCAGGTTAGTTTTTTTGCTTTCATTCTACCACAATTTTCCC
Source organism: uncultured Methanosarcinales archaeon (assembly GCA_964362365.1). Classification (GTDB taxonomy): domain Archaea; phylum Nanobdellota; class Nanobdellia; order Woesearchaeales; family GW2011-AR9; genus JACPIL01. The sequence continues at coordinate 10,810 of CAYIEF010000018.1, forward strand.
GGTATTACTGGGGCGGAGATGGTCATGATAATTCCAGGATCCTTTCTCATTGAAAGTGAACGAAAACGATTCCCCTTGCGCTAATACTTTGCAGGCGTCAAATTTACTTCCGATACAGCCGCCGCTTTCCGGGTAGGCAGCGTGAGTTGGATGCACTGCCGATGCCGGCCAGTGCTGGTTAGAATCTTCATTGACGAAGGTTACCGTGGTTCCTGCTTTGACTGTTAATGTTTTTGGCTCAAAACCAGAGGAGGTAATTTTTATGGTGTTATCGGGAGGCATGGCGGTTTCATCTTCTACTGTTTTTTCCACTGGCGCCGGTTCCGGTGGGAGAGTTTCTGAAACTTTTTCGGGTTGTCCAACTGCCGGTTCTTCCATTACTTTTGGTGTCTGCGGTGCACAGGCAATGAGAAGCAAAAATAACCCTAAAACTCCAATCAAAATAAAACCTCTTTTCATAGAAAGAAAGAAATGAAACTGGTTTATAAACGTTGTTAAATTGTTCCTAAAATTTTTTAAATTAAGGTTAAAATTGCTCTTCCATGAAACTAATTACCTTAAACACTTGGGGCGGAAGAGCACTATACCCTCTGATGGCTTTCTTTCGTAATTATAAAGATCAGGCTGACATTTTTTGTTTGCAGGAAGTGCGCAACAGCACTCAAGAAGTCGTCAATTCAAGACATCCTGATCAGCATCTCCATGGATCTCTCTTTGATACAATTTCAACGGAGTTGTATAACTTCAATGGTTCTTTTGCCGCCTTTCCGGAAGATCTTCATAAGATGAGCGTAGCTTCCTTTTGGCAGCCTGATGTAAAGGTGAAAACCATTGATAATTTTGTAGTGTATACCCCAGAAAGGCCGCAGGAGATAGGCAACACCATATTTAGTGCTCGTAGGTTACAATACCTGGTAGTTGAAAGCGGAAATAAAGAAATTTTAATCGCAGACTATCATGGTCTCTGGAACAACGGCCCTAAAACCGACACTCCAGAAAGAATTGAACAATCCCTAAAAATAAAAAATTTTCTCAATGAATATCCTGGACCTAAAATTCTCTGTGGCGATTTAAATCTTCTGCCAGAAACTAAATCAATGCGCATCTTAGAAGAAGGAATGAGAAATCTGGTTAAAGATTATCAAGTTCAATCTACGCGTACTCCATTATACCGGCATTATCATAATCCAGCTGAACCTAACTTTGCTGATTATATTTTGGTTTCACCAGAAATTGTGACTAGAAAGTTTGAAGTGCTACCGGAAATTGCTTCAGATCATGCCGCATTATTCTTAGAATTTGATGTTGAGTAAATACTCTCACATATTCCTAATAACCGCATCCCCAAACTCAGAACACTTCAATAAAGTAGCATTTTCCATCTGCCGTGCAAAGTCGTAGGTAACTTTCTTCTGCTGAATGGTTTTGGTCATCGCTTTCACCACCATTTCCGCAGCTTCCTTCCATCCTAACAATTCCAGCATCATCACTCCTGATAGAATCACAGAACCAGGATTCACTTTATCCTGTCCTGCATACTTCGGCGCAGTTCCGTGCGTGGCTTCAAAGACTGCCAGACCTTCTTCATAGTTAATATTTGCGCCTGGTGCGATACCTAAGCCTCCTACCTGCGCCGCGCAGGCATCAGACAAGTAATCACCATTCAGATTTGTTGTGGCAATCACATCATACTCGTCCGGTCTTAACAATAACTGCTGGAACATGGCGTCAGCTATCCTATCCTTAATAACAATTTTATTATCTGGATTATTTTCTCCTTCTTTTATCACAAAATCGGCAAACTCTTCCTGCGCAACCTGATACCCCCATTCCTTAAATGCGCCTTCAGTAAATTTCATGATGTTTCCTTTATGTACTAACGTTACTGATTTTCTTTTGTTTTCAATCGCATACTTGATAGCTGCCCGCACTAATCGTTTTGTTCCAGTATTGCTTATTGGCTTAATGCCGATTCCAGAATCTTTTCTGACTTTCTTCTTCATTTCTGTTTCCAAGAAATCAATTAATTTTTGTGCTTCAGGAGTTCCTTCCTTCCATTCAATTCCGGCATAGACATCTTCAGTATTCTCCCGAAAAATAACTACGTTTAATTTCTCCGGCTCTTTCATGGGATTTGGCACACCTTGAAAATACTGCACTGGCCGTACGCAGGAAAATAAATCTAATTTTTGTCGCAGAGTAACATTCAAACTTCTATGGCCTCCGCCGACTGGAGTTTCTAGAGGACCTTTCAAAACAACACGCAAATCTTGAATGTGTTGCAATGCTTCATCTGAAAGCAATTCCTTTCCTTCTTTCAACGCCTTTTCTCCGGCTACAATTTCCCGCCAGAGGATTTTTCTCTTGCCATGATATGCTTTTTGCACTGCCGCATCTAGAACTTTCAAGGCAACGGGAGTGATATCCGCACCAGTTCCATCGCCAACAATAAAACCAATTTCCGGCTGATCTGGAACATTCCACTGTCCATTGGAGAAGGTTATTTTCATACAAAAGCAGGATTAAGAAATGGTTTATAAGGATTGTTGTGGTAAGTAATGGATAAGAATAAACTATATAAGTGGAACTAAAATATTCCATTTGAATGACAACACCTCCAGAAAAAGACATCTCCCTGTTAGTTGTAGATATGTGGTGGGAAGAAGAAATAAAAAACAGAGAAAGAGGGTTTGCCATATGCTTCAATGAAATGTCTAAACAATATGAAAAAATGGAATGCCAACAATATCCTCAAAGCCTACAATATCCGACTGGGACATTGCATGCCGGCCTGGATGCTATTCATGACGTTGTTCGGAAGGCACACTTGCTAGGTAAAAAAATATATGGTGTGGTAAATGATGACGGTTATTCGCCCCCTGATGAACTTTTAGATAAATCACTTCATCCTTACATACCAAAAGAACATTTCTTTATGAAAAACAGCTATAGTGCTTTCAATTCAAAACCTCTAATTACGCGTTTAGAAGAAGATGCTGTTGATTATTTGCTGATAGTAGGATTTGACCGTGATTGTTGTGTTTTATCTACGATCCAAGATGCAGTGAAAAAAGGAATAACCATCGTTACTAGTGAAACTTTGATGCTTACATGTAATGTTAAAGACAGAAATATAGCTCTTGATTATTGTAGAAAGAACACGATTTATTTAGAATCTCTTGTTGAGGTTTTGAATGTCTTGGATCCTCATGGAAAATTAGCTTTTATTCCATAGGGACTATTCTGGTTTCAAAAACTTTAAATATTTCCTTTCCTCTAGCTTTTCTATGCCCCTCCTCAACCCAGACCAAATCCAAGACTTTTATCTAGATTACATCGAAAAACTCCAAACCGTAAAAGAAAAACTCAATCGCTCTTTAACCTATGCGGAGAAAATTCTTTTTACCCATTTCGCCCAGCCAGAATTTCAGGTAACCAGAGGCAAATCCAATATCTCCTTGCAAGTCAATAGAGTAGCCATGCAGGACGCTACTGCGCAAATGGCGATATTGCAATTCATGCTTACAGGAAAAAAATCCGTGGCAGTTCCAACAACCGTGCATTGCGACCATTTAATTACCGCAAAAGTAGGAGCAGCGCAAGATTTAGAAGAAGCAAACATTCAAAATAAAGAAGTTTATCAATTTTTGAAAAGCGCTGCCAACAAATATGCCTTGGGATTTTGGAAACCAGGTTCGGGAATTATCCATCAAGTCATTCTGGAAAATTATGCTGTTCCCGGGCAATTGATGATTGGAACTGATTCGCATACGCCCAATGCCGGCGGTCTGGGAATGCTTGCTATCGGCGCAGGGGGAGCGGAAGCCATGGATGCCATGACCGGCTTACCATGGACGGTAACTATGCCTAAATTAATTGGAATACATCTCAAAGGAAAATTAAATGGCTGGACTTCGCCTAAAGATGTTATTTTGAAAGTGGCAGAAATATTGACCGTGAAAGGTGGAACAGGCAGTATCATAGAATATTTTGGTGAAGGAGCAAGAACGATCAGCGCTACTGGAAAGGCGACTATTACTAACATGGGTGCGGAAGTAGGCGCAACTACCTCTATTTTTTCCTATGATGAACATACTAGTTCTTATCTTAGAGCAACACGGCGAGAGTTTGCGGCAGGACTGGCAGATTTCATCAAGGAAGAATTACAAGCGGATTCGGAAGTGGAACAAAACCCATTATCGTATTTTGATGAAGTTATTGTTATTGATTTATCCCGGTTAGAACCGCAGGTAAATGGTCCGCATACTCCAGATTTAGCCAGGCCTATTTCAAAATTAAAAGAAGAGGCGCAAAAGAATAACTGGCCGGTGCAATTGAGCGCTGCTTTAATCGGCAGCTGCACCAATTCATCCTACGAAGATATGAGCAGAGCAGCAGTAGTGGTCAGAAAAGCAGCAGAAAAAGGGCTGAAAGTGAAGGCGCCTTTCATGATAACTCCTGGTTCACAGCAGATTTATGTCACCATGAAACGAGACGGATTATTAGAAATGTTTGAAAAAATCGGCGGCGTAGTGCTTGCAAATGCCTGTGGCCCTTGCATCGGGCAATGGAACCGGCAGGATGTTCCCAAGGGAGTAAAAAATTCCATTATCACTTCGTACAACCGAAACTTCAAAAAAAGAAATGATGCCAATCCGGAAACGCACGCCTTCATCGCCAGTCCGGAAGTTGTAACTGCTTTTGCACTTGCCGGAAGATTGGATTTTAATCCGTTAAGCGATGAAGTTGATGGAGTAAAACTAGAGATTAATCATGTAGATCAATTGCCAGCGAAGGGATTTGTCTTTGATACTTCTGGTTATGAAGAGCCGACTGGAAAAGGAGAAGTTGTCATTGATCCAAGGAGTGAACGCTTGGCATTATTACAACCGTTTGCTCCGTGGAAAGAAAAAGATTTCTCTGAGTTATTAGTATTAGTGAAAGCTAAAGGCAAATGTACAACCGATCACATTTCTCCTGCAGGAAAGTGGCTGGAATTCCGTGGACATCTAGACAAGATCAGCGACAACGTGTTTTCCGGCGCAGTGAATGCGTTTAGTGATAAAGTAGGCAAGGGAAAAAATATACTCACTGAAATGGAAGAAAATTTTTCTGTTATTGCCCGGCATTATCAAAATCATGATCGCGGTTGGGTTGCTATTGGCGATAATAATTATGGTGAAGGTTCTTCGAGAGAACATGCCGCTATGGAACCAAGATATTTAGGATGCAGGGCAGTATTGGCGAAAAGTTTTGCCAGGATTGCGGAGACTAATTTAAAGAAGCAGGGCATATTGCCATTGTGGTTTAGCCGTGAAGAAGATTATGAGAAGATATTGGAAGATGATATTGTTGATATTGATAGTAGCGTGAAAGTCAATGAACCGGTGTATGTTACTTTGAAACACAGCGATGGTTCGGTGGAAGTTATGGAGATGAAGCACACATTTTCTGCAGAACAACTGGAATGGTTTAAGCACGGGAGCGCCTTGAATTGGCTGAGGGAGAAGAATTGAATACTTGATTAGATAAATATTTATAAATTAGTCCTAAAGCCGAAATTTGTGGTTCTTAAAGAGAAAATAGTTCTCACTGAGATTGAAATTCAGAAGTTGGATTCTTCTCATAAGCAAATTCTATTAAATTTCAGATCATATGAACAAGAATTGGTTGATTTTTTAATTGAAGATGCTTTAGATAATCAGAATAAGAAGATTTCTACTACTTATCTTTGGTTTTACAAGCCAACCAAGGAATTAGTCGGGTTTGTGAGTGTATTTACTGATGCAATCATTTTAAAAGGAGAATTAAAAGAACACTTTAGGCGGAAAGATATTCTTTTCAAAACATTGCCAGCCCTAAAGATGGGCAAATTGTGTGTTTCAGATGATTATTTAGGCAGAGGGATAGGAACATTGATGATAGAATTTGTTTTAGTGTTGGCTCAAAAAATCGGCAAAGAAGTTGGATTAAGATTTATAACAGTTGATGCAAAAAGGAATGCTGATTCAAAAAGAGATTCCATTCATTTTTACAAGAAGTTTGCATTTGAAATTTTGAAGCAAAGAGAAAAAGAAACAACACCAATGTATAAAGATTTAGTTAAGGAATGATTCAAAATATTTTCTATGCTTATTGACACTAGCATATAATCTTTTATCTGTCTCTGAAATTGGAGATCTTTCTCTTTTTGCCATACGTTCCAAGAACTTTTTTGCTTCTTTCCCTCTGAGGGTAGGAGTTGCCCTGATTAATTTTGCCATGCTATAGTAGAGTAGTGATTTATATAAAAACCTTTCTTATTTTTCAGCTGCTTCAATCCTTTCTCGGTGATCTTGACCACATTCGATGGTCTTCCGTTAGCTGGATCAATAACTTTTTCAACTTCAATGAAATCGTAATCTTTTAGTTCTTCGCAGTTAGATTTTATACTTCGGTAGCCGGTGTTTACTTTTCGTTCAAGTTCTGCGTATGAAGCCGGCCTGTGCGTCTGGATGTTTAAGACCGGGTATAAGTTGAGGACATAATTGTATATCCCGCAATTTTATATAGCTCTCCTTTCTCACCCTTCCATGAAAAAACAAGCATTAATAGGTCTAACCGCTCTTCTCCTCAACTGCACTCCCACCCCCAACTATGACACAACTCCGGCTAAAGTCCAGCTGGCCCAATGTCTTGCAGAAAAGGGAGCAGTCATGTACGGCTCGGAATGGTGCGGCTGGTGCAGTAAACAAAAGAAAGATTTTGGCGAAGAAGCCTGGGAAGCGTTCAAAAACAATTACTTCAACTGCGAAGGTTCAAAAGACGAACAGCGCTTATGCGACGCTAAAGCAATTAAAAGTTATCCCTACTGGGAATTTAAAGATGGAAAAAGCAGAAAAGGGTATCAATTCTTGGAAGATTTAGCTGTTATTTCTGGCTGCCGTTAAAAATTCCATCTCCATTTCTCTCTTTCCCACAGCTGTGTTAATGTTTCTCTTCCCCAAGAATATTTTTCTGCGTCAGGATCAAATTGCTGGTATGAAGTAATATTCTTGTACAAATCAACTTGAATTTTTCCTTGTGTATCACAAATAAGGTTGGGATATACTCCTCGCCAATCTACACCCCACCATGAGCGATCAATAAAATCATACTTCCCATCGTAAACTTCTTGTATTTTCTGTTCCAGTTCTTTTTCATCTTTTGCATACAATACTGGAGAATCGTCAAAAGGGCAATCAAAGCCAATTAAATAAGAAGGAACAGTATCATCTTCATTATATTGGCCAAACCGAAAATAAATTGCGCAATATTTGAAACCTTTAGTCATTATCCACTCTTGGAGCCAAAATAAAGCTCAGCAATAATTTATCTTTCACTTTATACTCCAGCTTCAAAGGATAATCATTGTTGAAATGCAAACTCACATTTTCCGCTAACTTCCCGCCGGCAATCATCTTCTTCAAATATTCCAAAGAATACTTTGCTTTAAATTTATCAGCAGAAGTTGCTTTGATAGAAGTAACATCATCCGGCTTGATTTCAATAAAAGCTTTAGACAAATCCCCTTCTGCTTTCACACACAATAGATTTTTCTCACCTAAAAAGGTCACCGATTCAGCGACTACGCTGACATCTTCTACTGCTTCAGAGAAAACATCTGAAGTAGATTCAACTGTGATCGGGAAACTTAACTCCGGAACCCGCTGTTCCTTATCTTCAACTTCTAAAGTAGGAATAGAAAATGATCGCACCGTATTGCTTTTCATCACGATCTTCAACTTGCTGTCTTCCGTAGTTTCTAAGGTAAGAACATCATCTGGTTTGGTTCTCCGCAAAATCTGCTTCAAGTTGTTCAAATTGATACACACATCTTCCGTATCCTTAACTTGATATTCAGTAAAGCAGCTACTCAATAATTCAAATACCACCATGGCTACATTAGCCGGATCCATGGCTACTAATTTCAGGCCATTAGGGCCGGCAGTGAATTTTGCTTCAGAAACTAACTCTGAGATGATAGAGATGCTATCCTTAAAGTATTTTGGTTCAGCTAAGACTAATTTCATATTGTACCCCCTCAAGATAGCCCAGTTAGAAACTCTTTATAAAATTTGTTGTTGTGAATCACACTAATTTGTAAAGTAAGAGCCGATAATCCCCTCGAACTTGGTCACTCTCTAAACGATATACGCAATCAGATTTTTGTGGAACTTCTAACACTACTATAGCAGCTCCTTCAGAGAATGATCGCACAAATCTCGGAAAATCTACAATCCCCTCTAATCCTGATGGAACTTCTCCTTGTTTGAGAGGTCTTCCATCTGCAATAAAAAAATATGTTCCTTTTTGTAGTAAACTCTTTTTACAATCTATTTCGTAAGGACCGTGTCTGGCCATAAAAGATAATAAAATTTCTCTAAATAAGAAGATTATGGTCATTCAGAATATACAAACTCACTTCAAACTTAATCTCTTCCCATCCTCCATCACATGAGTATTCTTCATCCCTAACTGCGCAGCCAATTCGGCAATCATTTTTCCCTTCGCAGGTTCAGCGTGGATAGGGATAATATGTTCTGGCCGGATCATCTCCAGCAATTCGCGATGGTCTTCTCTGGCGCCGTGTCCGGAAACATGCACATCTCTGAATATCCTAACTCCTTCCGCTCGTAATAACTTCTCCATCTTTTCACGATTCTCAATATTTACCTGAACAGGGATCACCTGACAACTAAAAATTACCACATCTCCCTGTTCAAATGTAAAATTAACATCTCCTTTGATCATCCTCGACAATATCGATCTTGGCTCGCCCTGATGCCCGGTACAGACAATCAAGTATTTCCCCTTGCCTTCCTTCCTGATCTTTTTGAAAATCTTGTCTAGCTGATCACGATGTCGTAGCAAATCAACCTGATCAGTAAATTTTACAAGTCCAATCTTCTCCCCGGCGCGCACATATTTGTCCAGCGATCTTCCCAGGAACACAATCTTGCGGTTTAGTTTCTTTCCTAATTCAATAATACTTTTCAATCTGGCTAAATGCGAAGAGAAGGTTGTAACAATCATCGCTTTCCCTTCGCCGGAAACACTCAGCATAGTATCCTTCAACATCTCTCGAGCAACCGATTCCGAAGGGCATTTCTTATGCTCATGCGCATACAAGCAGTTCATGATCAACAATTTAATCCCTTCTTTGCCTAATTCTTCCAGACGTGCATAATCTGGTTTCTTCCCTAACACAGGAGTATTATCAAGCTTAAAGTCATTGGCATACATCACTTTCCCGTATGGTGTATGTACAACCACAACTGCTGTCTGGGGAATAGAATGCTGGATGTGCACAAATTCAATGTTAATCTTTTCAGAAACCTTATACGAAGAACCAGAATTCACTGGAATAAACTTGTGTGGAATTTCCAGATGCTCGTCCCACAAGATGCTTTTCAATATTTCAATTGTATAAGGAGTTCCCAACACCACTGCAGAAGGGGGAAATAACGGTGCAGCATAAGGAATAGCTCCGACATGATCCAAATGCCCATGGCTGGGGATTATAGCTACTACTTTTTCCTTCCAATCATCAATATGTCTATAATCAGGAACTGCATTTGCTCTCAGTAAAGTACTGTAAGTCTTAGTGCTGGTATCTTCCATGTCTTCGGTAAATTTGACATAATCAAACATGCTTAATCCCATATCCAGAAGAACTACTTTATCATCAACTTTGATAGCTACACTATTACCTTCGGTTTTAGTAAAACCGCCGATGGCGCAGATTTCAATAGGCATGGGAGGAAGAAAATTTTACCGTTTAAAAACGTTTGGAAGCCAATTTTACGCTTCCCAAACGGCACATTCCACTTTCTGAGTGATTTCCTATTTTTTGCACTTTTCACGACCTAGA
>CAYIEF010000019.1:0-18924 GCA_964362365.1 uncultured Methanosarcinales archaeon
AACTTACTAGTAAAGATTTATAAATAAAGTGTGGTTCAAGCTATAAAAATAAAAGTAAACGGACATAGTCCGTATTCAGGAGGAGTAAAGTAAAATGGAAGGAACAGTAAAATGGTTTGATGGAAAAAAAGGATACGGGTTTATTGTATCAAGCGATGGTCAAGAATTCTTTGTCCATTTCACCGCAGTGCCTAAAGGATTGCGATTACGTGAAAATGATAAAGTTTCTTTCGATGCAGTTGATACTGAACGAGGGAAACAAGCTCAGAATGTTCAGTTGCTGGAGAAAGGTTCTGCACCAGAACGCAGCATGCCTATGCGCAAAGATGCCGAAGAAGACGAGTACCAAGAAGCCACGTAAGGCTTTTTTTCTTTTATTATCTTTATTTTCTACTAATCTTGTTTATGATCTTATAATCTACCAAAATCATCTTCGTATCTGGTAATGTCATTTTCATCAAAGCTGCCGAAGGCTATTTCTAATACTCTGACGGCTCCGCTTTCTGAAGAGAGCCTATGCCTGGCTTCTTTTGGCACTACGATTTTATCTCCTTTTTTGAGATAGCGTTTTATTCCATTGATCTCAGCGACCACTCCATCGTCTAAGGCAATCCACAATTCTTCGCGATGCTGGTGCGACTGCAGGGAAAGGCGTTGTCCTGGTTTGACTTCCAGAATCTTGACTGTACTCAGCTCATTAGCAGTAAATTGTTCAAAATTACCCCAAGGCCTTTCAGTAGTAGAGATAGCATTAAGTATCTCCAGAGCGCGAAGATGTTGCAGAGTATCTTGAGGAGATTTTACGGAAACACAATCAACAATTCTAGTCGCAGCAAAATCATTCCCTCCGGGATGAATCTTGTCTCCAAAAAATAAAATGCTGCTGAGCGGCAGATTATGGTGCCGGGCAAAGGCTTTAATGCCCCATTCCTTGTCCAAGCCTTTTCGAGTGATGTCAATGGAAGTAGTCCCGCCGATCTTTAACTCATATCTGCTCTCATCTAAATGCTGCTTGAGAAATTCTACCCACTTCTTGCGCTTTTCTCCGGAAGGATCGTAGCCTGCTTTCACTTCAGAAGGCGCATTTCTTCCGATTGCAGAAAGAGTGATCTGCGAATCACGGTCCTGGAGCTGGTCTTCTTCAGTGGTTAATGATTTTATATCGTAATGGGAGATCAATTTTTTGAAAGCAGCGATAATTTCCTGTTTTTCTTCCGGCGTAAAAGAATAGTTGTAAATCTTGTTTACTTTTTCGTCTTCTACAATGGCATAATTAGTTCCGGTAGTTGCCAAGAGGTGATGTTTTTCTCTTACTTTTGAAGAGATCATCTTTCTAAGATCTTCATGTTTAGTGCCGCTGATGAAGGCAAATTCATATCCACGTGTAATCATCCTGGAGATCTGTTCCGCCATTTCTGAGGAGATGATTTGACAACTATCGCAGACAGTATCATCGACGTCAGCAATAATCACTTTTTTTTCTTTGAAATGTATGTTCGGGGTAAAGAAAGCGTTAGCGTGATCATATTTTTCTACCGTATCGGTAGGAAACCATTGGCCTTGGTGGATGAAGGCGGCGATTTTTCCTAAAGGAGCAAGCTTTTCAAAGCAATCTTTTTCTATGGAAGATTTTCCTTCGGGAAGCAAATCCAGGCAAGAAGGATCGATGATAAAGGCTCCGGCATTGATTAAAGTAGAAGGGGCTTCTTCTCTTTTTGGTTTTTCTACAAAAGTAATGATCTTGTTTTTTTCCAATTTAGCTACGCCGAAATTTTCCACATCTTCTCTGGGAGTGAGCGCCATGATGAGCGGGGCTCCAGTAGATAAGTATTCCTGTTCCATGCGGGAGAAATTGACATCCATCAAATTGTCTCCCCAGACCAAGAAAAATGGTTGCTTAAGATATTTTGAAGCTGACTTGACAGCTCCGCCAGTCCCTAACGGTTCGGTTTCCAGAGCATAGGATATTGATACGCCCAGAGAACTTCCATCGCCGAAATATTCCTGCACCTGCTCAGCCTTATACCCGATGGAGATGATGATGTTCTTGATTCCGTGCTTTTTGAGGTCCCTGATAACATGTTCGATGATAGGTTTGCCACGGATGGGCAGAAGCGGTTTTGGGGTGTTATCTGTAAGGGGCCTGAGCCTGGTCCCTAAGCCGCCGGCAACAATAATAGCTGTGTCCAAAACCATCATTTTTGAGAATAAGGATTAGAATTGTTTTTTAAATAGTTATGAAAAAGGAATCCTAAATCTGCAGAAATGTTTATAAATAAGCGCTTAATCGAATCTATCGGACGGCCATAGGGGCGTGGTTCACCTCTTCCCATTCCGAACAGAGAAGTTAAACGCGTCTCCGTACTGGGGCAGTACTGCATTAGCGTGCGGGAATCCCGGTAAGCTGTCCCTAAACATTTTTTGCGCCTAAGCGAAAAAAGGTTTATCAAAATCCTGTCAAGTGGAATTTCACTGCGTTCAATTCCACGAGCAATCCACTAATCAACTAATGTCGTAGGGTTGAGCAAAGCGAATACCCTACTTGAGTACGACTCGCCTAGTGTAACTGGCTGCAGGAATCCCGGTAAGCTGTCCTTCTTTTTATATCTTGATTTAGTGCAATGAAATATACAAATCCGAATCCTTTTAATCATGGAACAACTTCTATAACTTATATTCCCGTCACCGCAGCAGAGGTTAAAGATCTATCTTTTATTGTGAAGCGCGGTTGGAATATTGATATTGATTCAATACAAAAATTATCTGCTGGTACAGACAAAAATAGCAATAATTTTAGGGTTGATTCTTCATCAGGCAGTTATGTATTAAAGTGGAGTCATATCGATGATCCGCTGGTGCGACGATTAGTTAATGAAGTGATTGCATATAGCGGTATTAAAGGAATTAAAATTTCACCGCCACTTCCTACTGTCTCTGATAGAAATTCTTTTTTCAGCAATCATCAAGGATTATTTTGTCTTTATGATTTTATTCAAGGCGAACATTTCGATGGCTCTCGAGCAGAGCTGGTAAACGTGGCTCAAGAAACGGCATATTTACATAAAGCATTGGAAATTATCCCTGCATATCTTCAAGATGAAGCCAGGAGATTAAAAAAGCCATTGGTAAAACATAATAGGGAATTATTGGAAAGAATATTTCAAACCATAAATCCATTAGAAGAAAAAACAGATTTAGATTTGAGGATTATGCAAGATAGCGATGAAATCAATGAATATTCTAAACAGGTAAGCGCTTCTCGTTTGGATGCTCTTCCCCTTCAAGTGATACATCATGATTTGCATCCGCATAATGTTTTGTTTGATTCCCATTCAAAAAAAGTTTTAGCTCTGCTTGATTTTGATCCAATCAGATATTCCCAAAAAGTAAGAGACGTCAGCTTTGCGATGCATCGCTTTGCCAGAACCTATGGGGAACATACAGAAAGAAAGTTAGATACGGAAAGTGATATGCCTGAAAGAGCTCAAGATTTTTTAAACACATATGTAACCATAAATTCTTTATCTGATAAAGAAATAAAAGCTCTACCATTAGCTATCCAAGATGATGCCTTACACAGAATCATCAATATTTTAAATCAACTTTATATCAATAAAGATCCAAGCTGGAGTTTTGACCTTTCTAAACAGCTTACCATTCTCAGAGAAGGCGCCCTTTTTTCATTTTAAAATCAAATAAAATTCCTCTTCCACAACCCTTTTAAAGCATTTTCCTTTGTTTTTCTTCATGGATGTCTTGATACTTGCGGCAGGATACGCAACACGTCTTTATCCTCTTACTGAGAATCTTCCTAAGCCTTTACTCAAAGTTGGGAATAGGACTATAATTGAGCATATCCTTTCTAAATTGGAAGCCGTGAAAGAGATTGAACAAGTTTATGTAGTCACTAATGACAAGTTTTATCCTTTTTTTGTAGATTGGAGCAAGAAGGTTACATCTCCTTTCAAATTGAAGATTTTAAATGACGGCACTATAAGCAATGAAGATCGCTTAGGAGCGGTTGGAGATATCCATTTTGTGATTGAACAGGAAAAAATAACAGATGATTTGTTAGTTATTGCCGGAGACAATTTGTTTGGCTTTTCGTTGATAGATTTTGTTGATTTTTTCAATCAAAAGAAATCCTCTATAGTTGCTTTTCATGATTTAAAGGATAAGGAAAAAGTAAAAGGGAAGTACGGAGTTGGAATGCTTGATGGAACTAAAATAACTGATTTTGAAGAGAAACCACTGGAGCCGAAAAGCAGCCTGGCCAGTACTTTTTGTTATCTTTTTCCCAAGGATCTTCTTCCGCATATTCAATCATATGTTAAGGCGGGAAAAGTAGATAACGGTGGTGACTTAATACGATGGCTTGCGGTCGGAGATCAAGTGCATGCTTTTGTTTTTGATGGACATTGGTTCGATGTAGGAACATTTGAATCGTTAGAAGAAGCACAGAAGGTGTATAAACAATGAATATTACGGTATTTGGAGTAGGATATGTTGGTCTAACCACGGGGGCATGTTTGGCTAATCTGGGACATACTGTTCTTTGCGTTGATGTAGATGAAGGCAAAATTGCTCTTTTACAAAAAGGAAAAGTTCCTTTTTATGAACCGGGTTTACAAGAACTCATGAATCAAAATGTAAAGAAGGGAAAGTTGAATTTTGGAACTTCAGCGGAAGAGGGAGTACGATTTGGAGAAGTAATATTTAACTGTGTTGGTACGCCGAGCAGAGATGATGGTTCTGCGAATTTAGAATTTGTATTTTCGGTAGCTAAGATAGTTGGACAACATATCGATAGTTACAAAGTGGTGGTCAATAAAAGTACCGTGCCGCCAGGAACAGCTCTGCGAACAACAGAAATTATTTCAGAGAACAATAAAAATAAGGTTCCATTTGATGTGGTCTCGAATCCTGAATTCTTGCGTGAAGGAAATGCAGTTAGGGCTTTCAATTATCCAGATAAGATCGTAATCGGAACAGATTCTGAAAAAGCTCTTTCGATCATGAGAAAAGTGTATTCAGGGAGATTGCGAACGTATTTACCTATCGTAGAAACCGACTGGGAGACTGCCGAATTGATTAAATATGCTAATAATTCTTTTTTAGCGACTAAAATTTCTTTCATCAATGAGATCGCCAATATTTGTGATCGTACAGGTGCAGATATAAAGATTATTGCCATGGCTTTAGGCCTTGATTACCGCATTTCTCCAAGATTCCTTAACCCTGGGGTAGGCTATGGCGGCAGTTGTTTTCCTAAAGACGTGAAAGCGTTGATAAAAACTGCACATGAAAAAGGGTATCATGCCAAGCTTCTGGAGGAAGTAGATGCTTTAAATGAACGGCAAAAAAAATTAATAGTTGCTAAAATAAAAGAGCGGTTTAACCATAACCTGAAAGGAAAATCATTTGGTGTTTTAGGGCTTTCCTTTAAGCCAAAAACTAATGACATGCGGGAAGCACCTTCTATCAACATCATCAATGAACTGCTTGCGCATGGAGCCTCGCTGAGAGTTTATGATCCCTGCGCCATGGAAGATGCGAAGAAAATATTTAATGATAAAATTGTATATTGTAGTTCAGCTGAGGAAGCTGCACAGAATAGCAGTGGTCTTATCTTAGTGACAGAATGGGATGAGTTCAGAGGTCTTAGTTTTAGCGAATTAGGGAAAGTGATGAAAGAGAAAATCATCTTTGACGGAAGAAATGTCTATGAGCCTGAATTAGTTAAGGATGAAGGGTTTGATTACATCGGCATGGGCAGGAAGTAATTATTATTTTTAAAAATGAATATCTTAGTGACTGGCGGAGCAGGGTATATAGGTTCTCATGTAGTCCATTATCTTGTCGAAAAAGGCCATAATCCAGTTGTAATAGACAAAAAATCTCATGCACATACTCTTTTTTCTGAAGCTAATATTAAGGAAAGCGTGAAAGTTATTAATGGCGATCTGGGAGACAGAAAGTTCTTGGATACCGTCTTCAAGGAGCATCATTTTGACGCGGTGCTTCACTTCGCTGGTTCCATAGAAGCTGGAGAATCAATGAAAAATCCTTCTGCTTTCTTTCATAATAACGTAGTAAACGGCATACATCTTCTTGATGCCATGGTTAAGCATGAGGTAAAGAAAATTATCTTTTCTTCTTCCGCAGCAGTATATCAAGCTAAGAACGGGCCGCTCAGTGAATCAGATCTCCTTGCTCCTGAAAATTTTTACGGAGAAACGAAATTAAAATTCGAAAAACTTCTGCAATGGTATAATAAAATCCATGGCCTTAAATCAGTTTCTCTGCGTTACTTTAATGCTAGTGGAGCCGGTTATCATTTGGGTGAAGTTCACGATCCGGAAACCCATCTCATCCCTCTTATTTTACAAGCAGCCATGGGGAGGAGAGATCACCTTAAGATATTTGGCTCAACCTATCCTACCCCTGATGGAACATGTGTTCGAGATTACATCCACGTACTCGATCTTGCTCGCGCGCATCTTCTGGCCTTAGAAAAAATCGGGGAAACTCCACAGGTTTACAACGTTGGAACTGGGAAGGGATATTCTGTTCGTGAAATCATTAAAATTGCCGAAGAAGTTACTGGGAAGAAAGTTTCGACAATTGAAGCTCAGCCGAGAGAAGGCGATCCTGCTTTCCTGGTAGCAGATCCTAGTGGGATACAAAAAGACTGGGGCTGGAAGGCTGAATACGACATCAGAGATATCATCAAGAGTGCCTGGGAATTTCATAAAAGAAATTAATGATCTTAAGTAATTACCTTCTCCTCTTCTTTCCTTTCTTCTTTTTCATTACAAAGGCAGCTATTCCAGCACAGACTAAAACTAATGCTGCGACCACTAAGAAATATGCTTTAGGAATATTCTCTTCTGGCATTACTTCAACTACTTCTTCTTGGGCGATTGTTTCTGGTGCTTCTATAACGGCTTCCTCTATAGGAGTAGAAACTGGTTTAGCGAGAGGTTTTATTTCTTTCATAATTATTTTTGCTTTCTTGGTACTTTCATCATAGGATAAATACCTAACTAGTAAATCATGTTCGCCAAGATCAAATAAGGCTTCTCCCCCCAGAAATATTCTTTTCTGTTGCGGCTCAGAAGATACAGTAATAACTATCTGTGTTTTAGAAATTGTATTCACCTCTAATAAGTGTTTTGTTTCTAGCAAGATGAACTCTATCTTATCTTTTTGCTTTAATTCTTTAATTACTCCTATACTAATCTGTTCTTGACTAGCGGTGTATGTTTGTGCAGTTGTTTTAGTTGTGCTACTTCCGCCACCGCCTCCTCCACCACTGCTTTCCCCATCGCCTGAAGAGGAATTATCGACGGAAGATATGGAAGAAGGAGAATTACCAAACACACCATAAGTACTGGAATGAGTAACATTAGCCCAGACATAGTTGTTTTCTGTATCTACACCTTGATCAGGTAAGAGCTGCCATTCTGCCGCAGATTCATTATAATAATACATCTTTAGCGTTGATTCATCTATATTTGCTGCTGTTAATTCAGCGTCGTCATAAAATATCTTAATCAAACTCCATAATAAACTGGGTTTAGTATTATCATCCACTTCTATATCAATTGCTTTTAATGTGTTTAAATTTGACGGTGAAGAAGTGAGATTTTTCGAAACTACTGTAATTATAGAACTAAGATTCTCATGGAGAAATAAAGTTAGATTAGAATCAGCTGCAGAGGTAAAATTAAATTCAGTGGGAGTGTTAGCTTCAATTGTAGTGAGTAATATATGCTTAGAGGCTGTTGACATAATACCTGAAGTATCCTTAATCCTTAAACCTACTTCATAATTGGAATAATTATATTTTTTGGTATCCCAATGATAAAAACACTTCCCGCTAAATTCATCGGTATAAATGGTATATATAGTATCAGACCATTCAGTATCGCAATTTCCATCTGCCGCTATGCAGACTTGACAAAGATTCTGTTTCGGTACCATTATCTTAACGTTAGAAAGCTCTACTACTCCCGAGCTACTTGAGGAGAAAACTAGCGTAACTCTGCACCATCCACATGTAGACAAATAATTATTCAAATCTTCCGAAAAATCAGGGGTAGTTATGGTGATACCAGTGAAATCACCTTCATATTGCCAAACCAAGTAGCTTTTCTGACCATGGCTGCGCGAGATATTAATATCACCTACATAAAATGAGAGATTCCGAGTACCTCCAGCAGTATATCCTTCTCCAGTCAGATCAAATGTTGCTGAAGTTACATTTAATCCTGCGGGTAATGTCAAAAATAAAAGATATTCAATCCGATTTTCTTCAGTAAAAATGAGTTTATAATTACTTCCAATATCATCAATTCCGATAGTCTTATTACCAAAAAATCCATCCTCATTAGAAAAGTATGCTGTCAATGTAGAATTAATATTTTCCGTAATAATTGATGGTAAAAAAGGATCAAGCGTAATAACAGTGGGGGTATCATCACAAAAAGTAGTGTTCTGGTCAATTATGCATCCCTCTATCGCCTTACCTACTCTCAATTCTCTAGGATAAAAGAAAACAGCCAATATCATAAGCAAGAAAATAGCAACAGCAATAATGACTATTATTTGAATGTCCTCTTTTTTAAGCTTCATCTCCGATAAAATCAATCTATTTAACCTTATAAAAGTTTTGGTCACATGGTAGATGCTTATCTTCTAGCCTATGTTCAGAGAGCAAAGAATAGATTGCAGATCCTAAAGCTTCTAGAAAGTAAGGAAAAGACCCAGGCCCAGCTGCACAAGGAGAGCGGTATGTATAGAACGCATGTGTGCAGGACGTTGCTGGAGCTGGAAGAGAAGAATAGGCTTTACAAAATGTATAAGACTACGGGGATAGGTAATAAAATTCTGAATGAAATCATTATAATGAGCAAAATTACTCTCTTTCTAGTACAACATTCTTCCTTTTCCTATATTTTCTGAATTTCATTTCCTTCACCGCTTCCCAGAATGGCTTGCTGCTTCCTGGTTTCATGCGGTCGTGGAATTCAATTACTATTAAACTTGTTTTAGAAAGCCATTGGGTGTTTTTAGAGAATAATTCTTTCTCTGCTCCTTCGATATCTATTTTGGCGATATCAATTTCTTTGACATTTTCTTCTTTGAGCAGGGCATTGATGGAGATTGCAGGACAAGTATCCGGCCCATTCTCAGTTGTCTCTTCTACCTGAAATCCCCATTTGCTGTCTTTTTCAAGATTGGTTATTCTTAGTTGTGTATCGGAATTCCAAACTCCAGCCTTGATGCAGCGCACGTTTGGGTATGCTTCGGTATTCTTTTTAAGAAGTTGAAAGTTAGATTCTTCTGGTTCAATAGCAATGATCCTAGCTTTAGAAAATCTATTGGCGAAGTATACTGCAGTAAAACCAATGTTAGCGCCTGCATCGATGATAAAAGCTGGTTCATTTTTGGGTTTGATGCCGTATTCTTTTTCTACAAAGATGTGATATAATAGAGGAACATCAGAAGTGCCAGGCCTAAGAACGATTGGACGTGGTATTTTTTGAAGTTGTACTTGCACTTTTCCTTGCCCACACATAAGTTTAATGGTCGTTCTTAGTGGATTGCGGATATTGCCTTTAGGAAGATCTTGCAAAAAACCATACCAAGGCCAAAATAGCCGATCACGTATTGCTTCTCTGGCAGGAAGATTATCCCAAATTTTGTAGATATATTTTTTCATGGTTTAATGCAAATAAATTAATCATGCACAAATTTTCGGATAAATCCCAGTCCGTAGGCGAAGTGCATGATGATAGTAGTTATAGGCACGATAAAAAGTGCTCCTGAATTTTTAGTCTTAAGCGTTCCTAGCGTGGTCTGGATCAGCAAGACTGACAAATATGTTCCTACTCCAATACTAAGCAGGTGCAAGGCAAAAGGGAAAATAAATGAGAAAACACCTGTGATTGCGAGATAAAGGACGAACAAAGATGGAACAGTATGGATAAGCTGGAATGATCTAGGTGCAGCTTTTAAGATATCAAACCGTGCTTTACCGGATTTGTAGGTTTGAGTCCAGAAGGATTTTAGCGAAATCCTACGGTAATGTAAGATGTACGCTTCCTGAACAAACTGGATTTCATATCCTGCTTCCCTGATGCGCTGGCACCATTCTTTCTCTTCCCCCCGCCAGCGGATCATTTCATCGTGCATGCCTACTTTCTGAACTACTTCTCTTTTTACTGCGAAGTTGCATCCAGTAACTGCATAATTGGCCAAGCGCACTTTTGCTCCCCGTAATCCAGCAGTGCCGATAAAAGAAGTCAAAGTGTAATCAATACATCGATGTACTAATGGTTGATTTGGTGGAGCGATATCTCTTCCGCCGGTCGCCCCTACTTTTGGATTAGTTGTAAATGGTTTGATCAATTTAGTCGGCCATTCTTTCGGAAATGTAGCATCTGCATCAGTAAAAACGAAAATATCTCCTTTAGCTGCCTTCATTCCCTCGTTGCGTGCGCCTGGAACTCCTTTATTGACCGTATAAGTAACCGCTTTTATCTTCTTGCTTCTCTTCTGATATTCGTTTAATATAGCAAGAGTATTGTCTTTAGAAGCGTCATTGACCATGATAACTTCGTAGTCAGGGTATTCGAGCACCAGAAGCGAGTCTAGGCATTGCCGTAAGGTTTTCTCTTCGTTATAAACAGAGATGATGATGGAGATGAAGGGCACGTAAGATGTGCTTGGCGAGTTTTTTGAATTTTTATTTTCAAATTTCTTTAATCCTTTCTTCATCTTTTTAGCGAGCAGGTGCTGGTTTTTAATGATTTTGGTTTTAAGGTCATTATATTTATATATTTGTGATATCAACTCTGGTCATGATTGACAAGATACATCTATTCCTGATAAAATATCTGCTAAAACCATTTTATGCGTCAGGATTTAAACCTTTTATTTATATCGGCACAGCATTCAGAAAGGTGCTGGTATTTATTTTCAAATGCGATATCTCTCCTTATGCACATATTCCTTGGTCAACTAAATTTCCTCATTATATTGGGATAGTAATAGGCGCTTGCACTTTAGGGGAAAATTGCATTATCAGCCAAAATGTAACCATCGGCGCGAAACATCGTTTTGTTCCTTCGCATAAGAGCGCAAACAAAACTCTTGAAGAAAGAAGATCCTTATTCCCACAGATAGGTGCTGGAGTAGATATCGGCGCGAATTCATGTATATTGGGAAGCATAAAAGTGGGTTCAAATTCTGTCATCGGTGCTGGAAGCGTGGTAGTAAGAGATGTTGATCCAGACAGTATCTATTGCGGGGTTCCTGCCCAGAAAATAAAAAGTAGAGAGTAAACCTTTAGTAGGCGACTTAGATCTGTAGAAATGTGTCGTTGTTCCTGAAAGTTTATATACTAACTTTTTGGCAAAGTGGTACGGTAGGAGGATAAAAGAGACGGTTTATGGTAAAAAAAGTGTATGTTCCGATGGCCGCTGACTTGTTGCACGATGGCCACATGAATATTCTGCATGAAGCTAGCAAATTAGGCGAAGTAACAGTAGGTTTATTGACTGATCGTGCTATCGCTAATTACAAACGGCTTCCTTTGTTGACTTTTGAGCAGCGTAAGAAGGTCATTGAAAATATACGCATGGTAAGCAAGGTATATGTCCAGGAAGATGACGACTATATCCCTGCGATACGGGAATTAAAGCCTGACTATTTTGTGCACGGCGACGACTGGAAAACCGGAGTGCAGGTAAAAAAGCGTGAACGAGTGATCGAAGTGCTGAAGGAGTGGGGCGGCCAGGTGGTCGAACCGGCCTATACTCAAGGGATCTCTTCAACTCAATTAATCACAAAAGTGAAGCAACGTGGAATCACTCCGGACATACGGCGTAATATGCTGCGCCGCCTCCTCGATGCGAAATCTTTGGTGCGTGTGCTCGAAGCACATAATGGCTTAACCGGGCTTATTGTCGAAAAAACCGTGGTTAAAGATGAAAACCATATTCCTCAAGTTTTTGACGCAACCTGGTTGAGCAGCTTGACCCATGCTACTTCCAAAGGAAAACCAGATATTGAGTATGTCGATATCACTTCCATCAGCAACACCGTAAGCGAGATTTTTGAAGTGACTTTCAAACCGATGATTGTCGATGCGGATAGCGGCGGGTTGATAGAGCATTTTCGTTTCACCGTAAAAACTTTAGAGAGATTAGGAGTTTCTGCAGTAGTGATTGAAGATAAGGTGGGATCAAAAAGGAATTCTTTGTTCGGAACAGAAGTGGAACAAACACAAGATAGCATTGAGAATTTCTGTCATAAAATATCTGAAGGGAAGAAAGCTCAAGCTTCTGATGATTTTATGATCATCGCCAGGATTGAAAGTTTGATTTTAAAGAAGGGTATCGCTGACGCCTTGGAACGGGCAAAAGCATATATCGCCGCAGGAGCAGATGGCATAATGATCCATAGCAAAGAGAAATCTCCTGACGAGATTATGCAATTCTGCGAGAGATACAAGAAGTTTGAGAATAGAGTTCTTTTAATTGCTGTACCGAGTACTTATGCTACTGTAACAGAAGATGAACTTAAGAACGCGGGCGTCAATATTGTCATCTATGCCAATCATCTATTGCGCAGCGCTTATCCTTCTATGGTGAAAGCGGCGGAATCGATTTTGAAACATAGGCGAGGCCATGAAGCAAGCAAGGAGCTGTGCATGCCGATAAAAGAGATTATCACTCTCATTCCGAATGGAGATGAGTGACGGAGGTAATTTAGAATGTATAATAATTATCTAAAACGAAGCGGACAGAATCTTTTAGGGATTATTAACGATCTTAAACGACGGCCTGAAGATGCGGCACGGGAACTTGGTGTCCCTCTGGAGGAGTTCAATTCTTACTTACGTGGCGAAGCAGAGATTCCTGTTAAGGTGATGACCCGCGCCGCAGAAATCTGGCCAGTAAATGAACGTGATTTTTATTGTGTTAGGGATGATTGTCCAACCGGAGTTAAAATCATGCGGGCAGCGGAATCAGCTAAGAGCAGCAGAATTATGGAACGTGCAGGGAAGCCCTATTATGAGTATAGAGATACTGCTTGCAGCAGCGTAAGCCAATTCCGTCCAGAATGGATCAAAGAACTTTGTGTGGTTGACGATAACGATCCAGACAATCCAGAAGTGCAATGGAACAATGGGCATTTCATGCATCAGTTTACCTATTTTGTTAGGCCAGTTAATTTTTATTACAAAGGACAGTACGGCGAGAAGAAAGTTGCCGTGATGAATACCGGTGATTCGATGTATATTACTCCTTTTGTGCCGCATACATTTGCTACACGGAAGAATGACGCTGGAGAAAGCGGATTGATTCTTGCTTTGACCTACGGAAATAAATTAGCAGGAGAAACGCAGCAGGAGTTATCTGCATTGGGAACAGAGCTGGCGCCGGAATATGCCATGGATTTTTCTACTCAAAAAAAAGCATTTGCTTCGTTGTTGCGCTTCCATAGGGAAGCGGCGAGTATGGATTACCAAGAGTTAGTCGAGAGAACAGGAATTCGAATTTTTCTTTTAGAATGGTATGAATCAGGTCTTTTACCAATAGGAAATGATTTAGAAACTATAGCTGAAGCCTTGAATATCAGTGTTAGAGAATTAATGCCTCCCAATTATATAGGTGAAAAAGTTATAGTCAATCCTTATCAAGAGAATGTGTGGTGGAATTTTCCAAGTCAGAATGCTGCCTATAGATTAGTAGAATTGGCAGGAACACATCATCTACCTCATTCCAAAGCTTTGGAGTTAAATATCATGAAAGATGAAGGTAGTGATAAAAGCAGTTTGGATCTAAAAGTAGGTCTGCACCAATATGTGTACAATGTCGGGAAAAAGCCAGTTGATATCAATTGGTCTCTCAATGATCAAAATTATTGTGAATCTATTGCTCCCGACGATTCTCTGTACATAAAACCATTTGTTCATCATAATTTCCGTGGAAAAGATGGGAAGTTACTGGTCCTAAGAATCGGTGGAAGAGCAGCCGGCGAGGTGCAGCGTGAGCTTTCCTTGATCGGTAAAGAGAATGCTGGTCGTGCTATCTCTGAAATGATGCCCTGGTTTAACAGGGGGGGCAGGAATAAAGTTTAATTGCACAAATTTAATAAACCAACCTTTAAAACATTCCGCCATGACCTCAACAGACATTCAATTTTTAGTCCCATTTTTCTACGATGGAGAAAATATGGTGCAGCGCTCTCCCGGCAGCAGCACTTCAGATTTAACTAAAAAAGTACATGCTGTTTTTGATCTAATGCGGGAAGATCCTGCTTCATTACGAGCCAGAGATGTGGCCGCAGTGGTATATGATGAAAATTCACAGCTGGGTAAAAAAGATGAAAGGATGGCTCATTTTCAGCGTGTGGCAGGAGTAACCCAGCAATTGGTGACTGCTCTAGCAGAAAAAAATCCAGAATTAGAATTACCTTCTCCACAAGTAGCTTATTCGATGGGTTTAGTGCATGATCTTTCTAATGCTTTTGCACGATTTGCTGGGGCTTTTAATCAGGAAGAAAAAGAATTATCATTATATCATCTGGCGCTCGAATTAGATGTTCCTATTCTTGCTGATGCAGCCCAGCATAATGCCTATTTGGAGATTGCGGACATGATAACGAAGAGAACAGGATTTGCAAATATAGAAAAATATACTGCCTGGTCTGATGTCTACAATGATGCCACAAACCCACATAATCTCTCAGATATGTTTTCGGTGTATGGAAATCCTCATGCAGCTGACGGCAATGATTTTGCGCATGGAAAAGATAAATTTGGTTTAATAGCACTGACAGTTGCTGATTGTCTGGATGATGGCAAGTCTTATCAGCTTGATCTAGGAGACATGGAGAAACTTAAAGCAAATTTTGATCTGCGTATGTCGGATGTGTTGGCCAGAAGTTATGGTAACAAGATTAAAGCAGGAAAAACTCCTACCGCTTTCGGTGTAGCTTTGGTGGAGAAGGGCGGCTTGCAGAGAATGGAAAGATATCTTACTACAATCCAAAACTTTCTTTCATCATCTTTATAAAAGTAGATATTTTCTTTTTTTTAATGATCTCCCCCCAGTTTTTTTTTGATCTCTTAAAAGAGAATGATTTTACATTTTATACCGGTGTTCCTGATTCCTTACTAAAAGACTTTTGTGCCTACGTCACCGATCATACTGCGCCTCAGAATCATATCATTGCCGCAAACGAAGGGAATGCTACCGCTTTAGCGTCAGGCTATCATTTGGCGACAGGAAAAGTTGGCGTGGTTTATCTTCAGAATTCCGGTTTAGGCAACTGCGTCAATCCATTAACTTCGCTTACCGATAAGGAAATTTATTCTATACCGCTTCTTCTCTTGATCGGCTGGAGGGCTGAGCCAGGAAAAAAAGACGAGCCACAGCATCGCAAAATGGGAAGAATTACTTTGCCCTTGCTGGAGGTCTTAGAGATCCCCTATGATATTCTTCCAGAAAATGAAGAAGATGCGAAATTAGTAATGCAAAAAGCGAGTGAACACCTAAACAACATTAAAACTCCATATGCCCTTGTAGTCCGGGAAGGAATTTTTGATTCTTATTTATTGAAAACCAAACAAGCATCTTATTTTCCTTTGATCCGGGAGGAAGCGATAAAATTAGTAGCTTCTCTTCTGGATAAAGATGATATCATTGTTTCCACTACAGGAAAAACGTCGCGGGAATTGTTTGAATTTCGTAAAGCGGCAGGATACGGCCATCACCAAGATTTCCTGACGGTCGGCTCGATGGGGCATTCGTCAGCCATAGCTTTAGGCATCGCTTTGCAGAAATGGAATAAGAAAGTATATTGCTTCGATGGTGATGGCGCGTTGATCATGCACATGGGCATCCTTTCTACCGTAGGAAAATTGCAGCCTTCTAATTTTTATCATATCATTTTCAACAATTTTGCGCACGATTCCGTCGGCGGGCAGCCAACTGCTGCAGATGTGATTGATATTCCTGCTTTGGCAAGAGCAAATGGATACAAGGAAACATTTCAAGCGCAAACGGCGGACGAGATTAGAAATTGTTTATTAAAGATGAAGAATATTGATGGCCCAACATTGCTAGAGGTCCGTTGTAATAAAGGAGCGCGTAAGGATTTGGGAAGGCCAACTCAATCTCCTCTGGAAAATAAAAAGCAATTCATGGAATTTATCAGATGAATAATTTAGGTGAATAAGATGCAAATACCATCGGAAAAACAACAGGAATATTTTGGTGCTGGCAGCCTGGCCCGTCTTGATGAAGTGTTAGAGCGGGAGAAACCGTCTTCAATATTCCTGGTGACTGGTAAAAATTCATATAGACAATGCGGTGCACAAAAAGTGTTGGAACCGCTTCTGCATCCGTACCTGGTAACTTTATTCTCCGACTTTTCCGTCAATCCCCAGATAGAAGATGTAAAGCGCGGAATACGGCTGTTTCGCCAGAAACGATGCGATCTGGTAATCGCTGTGGGAGGCGGAAGTGCTATCGACATGGGGAAATCAGTTTCCTTTCTCGCTGCCCAGCCCGAAGAGCCGGAAAAGTATATCAGAAAAGAAATTGTTGCGGTGCATGAACCAAAACCGCTGGTAGTTGTCCCTACCACGGCCGGGACGGGTTCGGAAGCAACTCATTTTGCCGTCGTATACATCGGAAAAACAAAATATTCTCTTGGCCATCAGGAATGGATGCTGCCTGAGTATGTATTTCTTGATCCAACTCTAACCTTAGATCTTCCTGAATATATCACTGCTTCAACCGGCATAGATGCATTATGCCAGGCCATGGAATCATATTGGTCTACCCTCTCGACGG
Organism: uncultured Methanosarcinales archaeon; assembly: GCA_964362365.1. Taxonomy (GTDB): domain Archaea; phylum Nanobdellota; class Nanobdellia; order Woesearchaeales; family GW2011-AR9; genus JACPIL01. Next base: position 16,878 of record CAYIEF010000019.1, read on the forward strand.
AAGAATCTAAAGGATATGCACGGCAGGCGATTAGGTTGGTGTTAGGAAATCTTGAGGAAGCAGTGAACAGGCCATCTCCGCTGAATCGGGAAGCGATGCTGCTAGGTGCCAATCTAGCCGGGAAAGCGATAAATATCTCCAAAACTACTGCCTGTCATTCCGTATCTTATCCGATGACCGCTCATTTCGGCGTCTCACACGGCCATGCCTGTGCGTTGACGTTAGGAGAGATGTCGGTCTATAACGCAGGAATATCTGAGAAGGAGTGCTTGGATCTGCGGGGTGCAGGATATGTCCAGAAGACCATGCAAGACCTGTGCTCTCTCTTTAAGGTAGATGATGCACGGCAGCTTCAGCAGAAGATAGACAAGCTGATGGATGAGATCGGCCTTGCCAGAAGCTTGGCTGATCTGGATATAACTTCTCTTGAGCATCATGACATCATCGTTGCTAACGGATTTAATCCAGAACGAGTAAGGAACAATCCCAGGGAGCTGACTGAGGAAGCGCTGAGAGATATTTTGAGAAGGATAAGTTAAACTGACTCCTGATCTTAAAACCTAATTCCATAACTTTCTTAAATCGCTTATGTATTAATTTTTATGATGGTGGGAAAGAAAAGAGAAAAGATGGTCATCACTATCGATGGGTCTTCCTGGACCGGAAAATCAAGTTCCGCGAAAGCTCTGGCAAAGATGTTAGGGTATCAGTATCTAAATACTGGGGCGATGTTTCGGGCGATCGGATATTTCTTGAAGAAAAAGGGCTTAACCGAAGAAAGAGATGTCATCAATGCAATCAAGGACATAACCATGGAATTTAGGCTGGTTCAGGGAGAGAGCCGTTTATTTTTGAATGGTGAAGATGTGAATGAGCAGATCACCAATAATGAAGTTGTGTACTTGGCCTCAAAGATAGCCGATATTCCTGCAGTTCGGGAGAAACTTCTTCAACTGCAGCGGCATATTGCTGCTGAGGGTGGATTTGTTGTGGAAGGACGGGATACCGGCACAGCGGTTTTTCCTGACGCGGATTGGAAATTCTTTTTAGACGCTTCAATGGAGATAAAAGTAAAACGATATTTTAAGATGCTTTCAGCAGAGGAGAAAACAAGCCGCACTCCCGACGAAGTCCGCAAAATCATTGAAGAGATAGATGCGCGGGATCGAACTAGAACAATCGGTCCATTAGCCAAAGCAAAAGATGCTATAATATATGATAACTCGGAAAGCCCCAGCGGGGAACAGGATGCTATCGTGATGTGGTATTACATCACTAAAAAGAATGAGATGATCGATAATCTTAATAACTTCCCTGAAAAGTTAAATAAGAAATAGGAAAAATCATGGTCACCATCCAAGAAATTCGAGAAAAGTGCAAGAAGGAGTATTGGGGTTTCTCCAACAGGCTAGTTCATGAAGTGGGATTTTATTTCACTAAACCGTTCATCAACACGCCCATTACTTCCAATCAGGTTACGTTGTTTTGGCTCTTTTTGGGATTAGTGGGAGCGGTACTGTTATCGACGGGCGCTTATAGATGGATGCTATTAGGTATCATTGTTTACCATTTAGGGCATTTTTTTGATTGCGTGGATGGTAATTTAGCAAGGTATCGTAATAAATCCACCTTGAAGGGACAATATCTGGAGCAGATCGCGCATCACATAACTATCATTTCAGTATTATGTGGCTTGACAGTTGGGACTTTTAAGATAACTAATGATGTTCGTTCGTTGTATGTCGGAGGGGTCGCTGTCGGTGCTTTTGTATTCGCCAAGCTTTTCAATCTTAATTTAATCTCCTACAAGGGTGAACAACGGGAAAGAGTAGCTGAAATTATGACTCAGCTCAATCCCAGAAAGAGAAGCAAATTTACTATTTTTATATTTGGGTTTGTAAGGATCGAGCATCCGCTTAATCTAATGTTTTTTACCATCTTACTCAATCAACCATTTATCGGTTTAGGTTGTTATGCAGTGCTGCACACAGTAGAGATGGTGAAGAAACTGGCTACGACGCTTATAAAACTGCAGAAGGCGGATGAT
>CAYIEF010000020.1:0-17870 GCA_964362365.1 uncultured Methanosarcinales archaeon
GTAACATCTGCCAATATAGGGATATTGGTTAATATGAAGAAATAAATCCCAAAAGCCGTATTCTTTTATTTTGAATTTCTCGTAGTCACTCATAGTCTCAGAGTATCTTCACCAACAACGGATAAAACAAATTTAACAACAATATCAGCAAGAAGAATAAGCTTACTTTGCGATAGAGTAATTCTCCTCGCTCAAGGCCGCGCAACTTATGTAAAAATACCTGAGCCATTCTGCCTCCGTCAACAATCGGCAATGGTAACAAATTAAACAAGCCAATACCAACACTCAATAAAAACAACCAGCGTAAGAATCCGGTAAACCAATCTAAAACTAGGTAAGCTGCCTTCCCGGCTCCTTGTTGAAAATTTTCTTTAATATTAAACTCATTTCTAATATCCTTAATTCCAAGGAATGATTTTCGGGGATGGTCGGGATTGGCAGCGAGGACAAGAGAGTATTCTTTCTCTTTGGTTTGGATGGCGATGGTTTCTCCCGGCTTATAAAATAGTAGTTCATCACTAAATTCCTGGAAATTCTTCGTTGGTAGATCACCAATCCCGGTAATAATTGTGCCAGGTTTTATTCCCGCTTTGGCTGCCGGCATGGTTTCATCAACATAGGCATCAAAAGTGAAGCCGGTAGATTCTACCATGGATTCCTGGAGCGGCAGGAAAGCAAAGTTAAGGAAAAGGATGGCAACAACAGCAAGAGCAACGTTGGCAAAGGAACCAGCAGCGAGAACAGAATATTGCACGATGTCTTTTTCACTGCGCAGTTTTTTTTCATCTGGTTCAACAAATGCTCCTAATATTGGACCAAAGAAGACCAAACCAGTATTTTTGACAGGAATATTATGCGCTCTGGCAACAATACCATGAGAAAATTCATGTATCACAGCAATAGCAAAAATAGCTAAAATCCAATACCAGAAGGGTAAAACCCCTAATCCGGGAACATGTACGCCGGGAAGGACTAAGGAAACTCCAGACACTGCTTCAGGCTGAGTGATAAGTGAATAAAGGTTATGTATGAGAACATACGATATCACCACCAATCCTACAAATCCTGCTCCCATGCCAATGTAGCCGAAGAGGATAACCCATTCGTGGAATTTTGCAGAATATTTGTCCATCCAGTGTAACCCAACTTTAGTTCGGTAGAGAAAGATGATCTTTGCCTGACGCTCTATTTTTTTCCAATGGAAGGCGATAAATAGGACAACAAATAGGTAGAAGAGCAGGACGAACTTGTATTTGAGTACAAAGGCAAGAGCTTCAATCATAACCAGTAAAAGAAAGAACGTAACTTTTTATATGTTTGGGTTGGCTATTTTTATTTCTTTTCGTAATAGGAACTCAAGCGGGCCTTTAAGCTATCAGGCGGGTAGTTATAATCTTTAAGATACCAATACATATGAGGGGGATTCTCGTAATAGAATAAAGTATTGTCTTCATCAAAACAGATCTTCTGGCTACCATCGAAACAAACCGCTCCATGATCGAGATAAGATTTTTCATACACATCAGTGGTTCTGTTATGCTTTTCATTTAGCTCTATTTCCCATTCAAGGTCTTCCAACTGATTCTCGACTAACTCCAGCATTGAGGAAATACTACACGAACTTCCTCCTTCATATTCAGTAAATCCAGCATCTTCACATGTTTTGAATTCAGAGTATTTTACTTTGAAAGGAAGTAATCCGCTTACATTTGTGATTCTTGGAGTTTGATTCTCAAAAATACCAACTACAGTAAAAGACCATTGCTCTTTAGCATTGTGTCCACCTCGATACTGTTCCACAATATATGTTTCAGGGACATATACATTCTCAAGTCGAGATATCAATTCTTCAGTGTCGGAAATCTTTTCGGTCGTCTGTGTGTTCTGACAACTAGTCAAGACCATACATAAAAGCAAAATCCCTAATAGCTTCATCTTGTAAGAAAAGAATTAAAGCATACTTATAAAATCTTTGTAAAAAGTTTCTTTAAATTAGATCTTATTTCTTCCTTTTCGGCCGTAACTTAACAGAAGAACAACTTCTACATTTAATCTTGCCCTGGCTGACTTTCAGACTGGACGCGCGAATTTTAGCTTTGCAGTTCCTGCAGACAAAAACTCCTTTGATCAAACGGTTCAATGCTTCGTCGAATTTAGTAGCCATTATGATTTCACTTGTTTCATGACTTTTGCGCCCATGATGGTCCAGTACAACACTTCTTTCCCTTCTTTGACTTCTTCTTTCAATTCTTCAGGGATTTCCATGTCGAAAGTTTCATAGGTTTCCATGTCCATAACATTTGCTGAATTTCCAGAGATGGATAAGATTTGAGCAGATTTCTTTTCGATGATCGGCGCTTCGACCCTGTCGTGGCCGGGCATGACAATCTGCCTTTTTTTGCCGTCAAGAATACCTACTGCGGTTAGATTTACCTTAGCGTGCCCGTGCTTACCCGGACGTGAGGTTGCGGTATCGGTGATCTTACAAGGCGCTTCATCGATAATAATGGTGTCGCCTTTCTTGAGCGTACCTACGCTGACTAACTTTTTCTCCATGCCTACAAAAAATTAGGGGTTATTTTTAAATATATCGTTAGTCTTGGGTTGCTATTGGATCGTAATGCCATAAGAAGAACCTTTCATCTTTTCGCTTTAAGACAAATTTTCCCTTTGGGAATTGGTATTCTGATTTGATTTTTTCAGCAATTTTGCTGTAATAACCGACTGCATGTCCACCGTTTTCCATCTTTAAGTTCCATTCGTAATGTTCAGTGAGCTGTTCGAGCATGGATCTCTTACTCAAAGAATGTCCAGAAGTTTGGTTTTCTTTTTCCTGCATATTTCTTCCTCTTGATTATAGTTTCAATTTCCTTCTCGATTTTTTCATGGTTGGGATAAAGCTTCTCATCTTCCTTGAATGCCCTGGTGTGAAAGGAACTTCTTCCATAATTATGCTTGAATTTATGATATTTATGCAACAATTCATGGTACATTAGGAAGTCAAGAATTTCTGAATCAGCATCAGCAAACAATGTAGACACGGTGATAGTATCGGTATGGAAATTGTAGCTTGCTAATTTGCGGAAGGAAGCTGTCCCCCAGGTTAAATTTGGTTTTTCTACCGAGTTGGAGAGAAATTGATGATTGACGCGGTCAAAGGAAGTTTCTAGCAATGGATCAGATTTAGTTTTTGGAGTTAAGATAGGAATATTCTTGATGAAGTTGTTGTATAATTCGATGTTATGAGTATGTGCTCTGGTTTTGAGGATTCTTAATAGCAGATGCTGAATTAACCCTATTTTTATTTCTTTATCGATGTCTTTCCATTGCAGATTGAGATTGACTTTAATTTTTCTGGGCTCTAAACGGATATTGGCATTAAAATCAGCCAATCTGCGGTTGTATTCCATCTCCGCTTGGTAGGGGAATTCTTTCTCCGGGAATAGACGTTGATATGATTCTTCGATAAGGTTCATATAGTGTATAATTATCATGATATTTTATAAGAATTGCCTATATATGGTTAGGTAGTATAGGTTGAGTAAGGTTTAAATAGATTATTGCCATTTATTAATTGATGAGACCTGAAGCAGAACGCTGGTTTTTACAAAGTGAAGAAGAACTTGAAACCGCTAAAGTAAGTTTTAAAGGAGGAAAATGGTTTGCAGTTTCCTTTTGGTGCCAGCAAGCGGCAGAAAAATCATTAAAAGCTCTGTTTATAGTTAAAAAAAAAGAATCTCCTGGAACAACTCATTCGCTTACTTTTTTAGGAAGAGAATTACATGTTCCAAGAGAATATTCTAATCTTCTGCGGGACTTAACCAAGGATATTATCTCTCACGATATCCCGATGCCAGTGAAGACGTCCCTTTTAAGGCTTATGTGAAAGAAGATGCCGAGAATTATTTACGTCAGTGCGAGAAATTGTTACAATGGGTAAAGTCACAACTAAAGAAGTAATCAAAGAACTGAAAAAGATGAAAAAGAACTATAAAGTAGAAAAAGTGCTGCTGTTTGGCTCTCGGGCCAGGAATGAAGAATTGTTAAGCAGCGACGTCGACGTTATCGCTGTCTCTAAAAAATTTAGTGGTATTCCCTTCAGAAAACGCCCTAATAAGTTTCTTGACGCTTGGAAATTGCCAGTAGATTTAGAAATCTTATGTTATTCTCCAGAAGAATTAGGCCGTAAGAGGAAAGAGATAGGTTTAGTGCGGGAAGCGCTGAAGCAGGGAAAAGAGATTTAGCGATTGTAGATTGATAATGTTTTTATAGGGATTGGCCATGTTTTAGTTTGGTGGTTGAAATGACAAAGACTCTGGAAGAAAAGATTGAAGAACGGATACAACAGGCGATGGATAGGAATATTATTGGAAAAGCAGGGGCGGTTGCCGAAGGTTTAGGTTCTCCCTTCAAGCTGGAAAATGAAGACGCTATTGAGCAAGGTTACTGTTATGATAAAGGATCATTAAAGGTAAAGAAGTTAAATGTAACTGCTTTCGCAAAATATGATTTTTCAGGACGTAATCTCGTTTCTACTTCTGTCCAATTTGGTGGCGAAGTAAAATTTTATGCAGAAGATGATAAAATTGAAGCGTATATTCCTGGAGATTGGGAAAAGGAATTAGATAAGAGTTATAAGGTGGTTTCGGCACAGGCAGAAAAAAGGGCAGAAAATTATCCCCTAAGAGAATTACGCGAAAGAGCAGCTAAATTTGGTCTTAAGTATTAATTTTTCTCTTACTCTATCTCATACCTCAGTATAGCCGCAATCCCGCCTAATTCTTTCAACTGTACCCCCTCACGGGTTTCGGTGGAAATGATCTTCACTACTGCTCCGCCTTTCTGCGCTTTTTCTTCCAGTTCAAATATCCTGTCTTCAGACATGCTTTCAGACAATAAAAGCACTCCCACGGCATTCATTTCCAACGCTTTTAGGGTCTGTGCTTCTCCATAGGTTACTTTGTTGGGATTCTCTCTGAATTCGTTGAAGAATTCCTGTACTGCTTTCTTTTCTCTGGCGATCTCTTCTTCAGCCAACAAATCTTCAGATTTATCCAGCAATTCCTGCAATCCATATTCTTCCGTGTATGATAGGTCCTTAGTGCCGATGATTTTTTTCTGCAAGTCTCCGGTGATATATTCTTTCTGCAGGAAATCGTTGACGGTCGTTCCCGGACCGCCGACAATGATCCCCTTGAGGTTGTTGCCTAAAGGAAGGAACTGATTCTTCATGTATTCAGCGATCTTCTTGAAATGTTCTTTGTAGGCTCCTTCGCGGAGACGGGCGAATCTCTGAGCGCTCTGTCCTCCAGCCTTAAATTTCCCCGGGACTTCTGAGTGTGTTTTCTGCAGAACAACAATACTTTTTCCTTTCAATAAAGCAAGAGTGGCATCCCTTCTATCTAAAACAACCAACCCATAGACCATATGATCTACCATAATGTCTTCCAGAATATCTGTGACGAAGTTTTTATCACAGCGGTAGATGCGCACGTTTAATGGCACAGGCGGCTCGACGCTCCAGACCCGGAAATCTTGTTTTCCTTCCCCTGCGGCGAGGTTGCCGGAAAAAACAGCCAAACCATTGGGCGGAGTTTTTGGATAGCCGCGCAGATGCTGGATCATTTTTTCCAAGGCGCCTTGTACGTTTTTTCTGGTGACAGCAGATTTGATGTTAGAAGCAGTTCCCTGTTCTTCTGCCAGATGTTGGACGATTTTGAATAATTCGTATCCTTGGGGAATATAGACCGTTACAAACTCAGTATGGGGAGCCTTGTGGCTCTTTAATTCGTTGATAGTTTTACGTAAGTGCAGTTTTTCGGTTGCCGTTAAAGCCATGAGTTGAGAAATAGGGGAGGTATTTTATAAAGATTTGTTGATTTGTCCGCAATTCTTATAAAATTAGTTTGTTTTCAAGAAAAATATGACCTTCCTTGATGACTTATTGACTTTCAGCGGTTCTGTGCATGATGGAGAGAAGTTAGATTATGGCGTATTTGACCAGAGATCATGGCTTGATAAATTACGGGATAAACCAATAGAACCAGAGTACAGAATGCATATGACGGCTGCGGGATTTCCGCTAGTTCTGCTGCATAAGAAGGATGGACAGCTGTATACGCCGGCAAAGGGAATGATGTTAATGCAATCGTGGCGGGATAAAAACATTGTTTTATCACACGATTTTTATCTGGGCGATATTCTTGGTTATAAAACTGATGATGGAAATTTGCTTTTAAGCAATAGAATACAAAAAGGGTATGATGATTTCCGTCCTCGGGCGCCTTTTGTTCTTAACCAAGGAATTACCGTTGCTCATACTGTTACACCAGAAGGAGAAGTTGTTGAAGCAAGGCTTCACTATTCTTTTAATGCTGGGCGAGATATGATTTTTACTGTATATCGTGAGAAAGAAACTAAGGCCATTGTCGCTGAAGCAGAGCTCAATATTTCTGTTCCTTGTCTTTTTGATAAACAGGGGATGGGGCATATGCGCCAACGCGATATGGATATGCCTATTTACTTTTCTGTGGATTATGAGCCTACTCTTCGGAATCTCGTAGCCTTGGTGCAAAAGAAAAAGTTCACAGAGGAGGATCTTTTTTCCCTTTATAATCTCCAGTATTTTGTTACCCAGAAATTGATGGTGTCGGTAGGATTTCCAGAGAAGAAGCATCTTAATTAAAGAAAATCCTGAAAAGCAGCTATCCCCACCCTAAAGGGCAGGGATTTACGCCGCTTTTCCGAGACGGATTTTCTAAAATGAAAAGTAGCGAAATCAATCGCAGCATTCATCCCACACTATGAATAGTGGGGATTTCTGCTCTTTTCATTTAATAATTCAAGAGCGATTTTATTTTTCTTGCTATTTTATCTTGATTTACTCCTTTATTTACATCATATACTAACACCCTATGTCCTTTCTCCTTCGCTTCCATCAAACAGACCTGAAATATCTCTGCATCAAGATTTTCACGGATTTTCTTTTTGGAATAGTTTCGCGCCTTTAATCGCTTCTCGAGTGTTTTGAGATTGGAATGAGTTAAGACGATGCATAAATCTACTAATTTTTTAGGAAGTAAGTGGCTGATGTGTGAGTCAATAATAAGCCCTTTCTTTGCTTCTAGCAATTTTTCTCTTACTAATCTCTCAAACCTACGATAATTTATGTCATAGCTTTGTTTTGATCTATTGTAGCCAGTAGAAATGTGCTTATAATAATGATGTAAATCGAGTCGGTCAAATCCTAATCTCTTGGTGAGAAATTTTGCCAGGGTTGATTTGCCTACGCCGGGAGAACCGGTTATAACAATTAAAAATTTAGACATTGTTCTTATCGCGCTTTTCCTGCTGCCTGTGCTTCAGATGCCGGTGTTTCATAAAGCCTGAGATAAAGTGTTGGTGGACAAGGTATTCAACGACGACAATGATGACAAATAAACCTACTGTATAACTTGCTAAAGTAAGCAATTCGAACCAGATGCCAGAAAGGCCAGTATTAAATAAGAATACTTCTCGGATAATACTTTCGGAGATGACAAATGGATTGAAACTAGCAATACTCCTTATCGTAGGAGATATAGTTTCTATGGGTAAGACTATTCCGGATACAAATAAGAGCAAGCTTCCAGTAGAGATGGAAGCTAAGGTTCCTGTTTCTTCAGACTTGAAAGCGTATCCTATGCCCATGCCCATAAAGGAAAAGACGGACGAAGATAGTAATAATACTCCGGCTACCGGTAATAATTGTACCAAGTTATCTTTGAGGAACACTGCAGAGACAGCTAATATGACTAACACTTGCACTAAGGTTATAACTAATGTTGTAAGATAGGTTGAGATAACAAATGTTCCTTTGCGTAAAGGCAAGAAGTAATTCCTAAAGAATGCTGGGCTGTTCTTTTCCATCATCACTAAGGTTGTTCCTAACAGTAATGACGTGAACATGACCACTAACACTAAAAGTGCAGGAAACATATAATTGAGATAGGAGCTTTCCTGCCCGACTTTTTCAATCTTGGTAACTAAGGGCGCGGATAAGACATTGGCATCAGTTACTTTTTGTGCATCTAAGCTGGCTTTCATCTCAGTTACTTTTTGCTGTGCAGTTTCTAAGGCGCTGACGCTTTCCTGTAGATTTTGCGTGGTTGAGCTTAAGCTGGAACTGGTGCTTCCCACGACAGCAGCAGCAGCAGTTAATTTTGTTTTTGTATTGAGCAGTTCTTCTTCTAAGAGAGTTAATGCTCCGAGGAAGCCAGAAGAGGCAGTAGTTGTAGAAATGGTAGTATTCGTAGCGTTGGCAGTAGTGTTTCCACTTACTGTTCCGCCATTCACTAAAGCATCTAGTAACTTTAATTTATCTTCTACTTCATTGAGACTGCTGAGAATAGCGGACTTTTCTTCCAATTCAGAAGCTTCCACTGCTTCTTTGGCATCTTCTACGTCTGCGAGGCCGCTCTTGATCTTTGGTGAAGCTGAACTTTTGAAATCAGTGATTACTTGAACATCGTAGGCACTAGTAGGGACAGTTAAATCCAGGGAAGTGAGCTGTTGATTTATCTCCTGGGCAGCGCTGGACGCAGCAGCGCTTTTCTCTTTTGCTGAACTTAATTGGGTTCCTTGTTCTTCAAGTTTGCTTTTTGTATCGGAGACTGCTGACAGTAAATTGCTAGACAATTCTTTAGAGATTTCCTGGGACTTCAGATTAAATCTTTCGTTGAGGGTGTCCTGCACCACCCCTACCAAATTTATCTTGCTTGGATCAACATAAAATGATACTTCTTTCTGTTGGTTATCCTCTACCTTAAGACTTTCGGGGACGGAGACGCAGGCATGAACCGCGCCTGCTTTGATGTCTTTAACGCAATCATCCACGGAGGTTTCATATTTTACTATCTTGAATTCCTGTTCTTGCAAGGAGCTCATCAGCGATTCAACATCGCCGGTAAATGCCGGAGCATAAATTCCAAGGTTCAATCCGTAGTTGGAGCTGGTATTATATGATAATCCCAGTAAGAGAATGATGAACAAGGGAGCAAAAAAAACAACGAGAGCTGAAGTTTTAGAACGGACCAGCAATTTTAAGTTCTTTTTGGTGAGCAGCCAGAGTGATTTCATGGTATTTCTTTATCCTTTTTCTTGGGTGATTATTTCAAATATCTCGTCCAGCGAAGGCCGGCGGATATCTAGATCATGAAGATACAAGTTTTCGTCTTGGATCATGGTCAGCAAGCCAGTGATAGTTTTGGTGATATTTTTAGGATGGATAATTAGATTATGCTGCCGGTCGACGATTTTATCTACCGGCAAGGTCTTTAAAATAGAGATGAAGCGTTCTTTATCTTCTCCTGGGTTTAGAGAGATAGTGAAGTTATCTTTTAAGAAAGGCTTGCGGATCTCTTCCAAGTATCCGTTGCTTTGTACTCTTCCGTTATGAACAATAGCAACCTTATTACAAAATTTTTCCATTAAGTTAAGATGATGGGAAGCGATGATTAAAGTAACGCCTTGCTTATTTGCCTGGGCTAAAAAATTCATTATATCTTTTTGCAGCATTGGATCAAGATCTGCAGTAGGCTCGTCTAGCACTAAGATCCTCGGTTTGTGTACCAGGCTGCAAGCGATGTCCAATCTTTTCTGCATGCCCCCTGAGAGATGTTCAGCTAACTTATTTTGATGCGCTGCCAATTCCGTGGCTTGCAGCAAGCCTTTAATATTATTCTGCAAGGTTTCTTTAGGCAGATTATAGAGCTGACCAAAGTGGAGCAGGTTTTCCATGACCGTCAGTTTTGGATAAAAGGAATTATGTTGTGGAGCATAGCCGAGCTGGTCTTTGATCTTGTGCAGATTTTCATGCAGATTTTGTGGTGTTTCCGTCACTTTGAAAGAATGCAACACTTCCCCGCTGCTCGGCTCAAGAAACCCAGCGATAAGATTTAGCAGAGTGGTTTTTCCGCTTCCTGAACGGCCGATAATCCCCCAGATATCTCCTTCTTCGATAACAATATTTACACCTTCAAGAATGCTGTTCCTACCAAATTTCTTACCTACTTCTTTTAACTCAATGAGTTTCAAACTAATTCACCCTTTTTTAGGAAAGAATATAGTAGGATGATATATAAATGTTATGTGAAGGAAAAAGCAGTGCTATAGCACAATCTTTATATATCTCTCTTAGGGCAAATAATCATGTTTCAAAAAATTAAGCATATTTACGAAACTAAGTATAAATTGCTGATGATAATCCCGCTTCTGCTGTTAATTTTATCCTTGGTGCAGATCGGCGCAAAATATGCTACTACTGGCGATTTTGTCAATAAGGGGATTTCTCTGAAAGGTGGTTCTACTGTTACCATTCCCAAAGATCTTTCTATTTCCCCTGCCGAATTAGAGGAATCGTTACAGCAGCAATTTCCTGCTGCTGATCTTAGCGTGCGCACCTTAAGTTCTGCTGGAAAGACCACCGGTCTGGCCATAGACTCAGGATTACAAGATTCTACAGAAATTGATGTTCTGGTCGATGCTCTGTCTGAGCAGTTTGCATTACAAAAAGCAGATTATAGCGTTGAAGTGGTCGGTTCTTCTTTGGGAAATAATTTCTTTAAGCAGATGCTCATCGCTTTGGTATTTTCTTTTCTGCTGATGGGAATCATGGTTATTATCTATTTTCGCGTTTTTATCACCAGTTTGATGGTTATTCTGGCGGCATTCTGTGATATTGTCATCACTTTGGCAATATTTAATCTCACAGGAATGAAATTACATCCTGCCGGTATCGCTGCGTTTCTTATGTTGATAGGGTATTCTGTAGATGGAGAAGTAGTAATTTCTTCACGTCTGATCAAGCGCAATGATGGGACAGAATTGCAGCGGATCTATGGCGCTCTGAGAACTGGCTGGACCATGACCCAAACTACCTTAGTGGCAGTCATCGTGGCGTTGATTTTCGTGCAAAGCGAGATTGTGAAACAGATCATGCTTATTTTACTAATTGGGTTGTTGGTTGATACGGTTGTGACCTGGATCCAAAATGTTGGTATATTACGCTGGCACTTAGAGAAAAAACACAGCAAAAACTGAAATGAATCAAAAACTTAAAAAGTTGCTGGTAAACTGGCGCATTTTACTACTGGTTACTTTTTTAGTCTTATCTTTGTTAGCGATCAAGCCCCAGATTTTTGGAACAGAAGGAGTAGAGATCCATTCTTTGCGGTCAAATTCTTCTCTTGCTGAAGCAGGCCTGGCAATTCCCGCTAAAGTCCAGCCTACCTCCCGGGAGCGCATTCTCTCCGTGGATGGTATGGAAACTTTGACGGTGGAAGATTATTATTCTGCTGTATCCCAGCTTGGCGGAAATAGAACTGTTCAAGTGGAAACTACTAAGCAAACGTATACGTTTATGACTCCTGAAAGTGCAGATGGGAATATCGATTTAGGTATTAAGGTGAAGCAAGCCTCTACCTCTAATCTACGTATGGGATTAGATCTGGAAGGCGGAACTAGGGTTTTATTGCAGCCAGCAGGTGAAATATCTAAAGAGGATCTGGAAACAACAGTAGATAGCCTGAAAGAACGACTTAATGTCTATGGCTTACGGGATATTGTGGTACGCAGCGCCTCCGACTTGGAGGGAAATGATTTTATTTTGATTGAGATTGCTGGTGTAACTGAAGACGAAATTCAGGAATTGCTGGCGAAACAAGGAAAATTTGAAGCGAAGATAGAAAACCAAACCGTATTCCTGGGTGGAGAGAAAGATATAACTTATGTTTGCCGCAGCGCTGATTGTTCAGGGATAGATCCACGTTTTGGCTGCGCTCCTTTTGAAGGAGGTTATCATTGTCGGTTTGCATTCCAGATCACCCTCAGTCCCGAAGCAGCGCAGCGTCATGCAGAGATCACTAAGAATCTGAAAACGGTTTCTGAAGCAGGCAGCTGTTATTTGAGCGAAGATTTAGCTCTTTACCTTGATGATGTGGAAGTAGACCGGCTGCGCGTCGGCTGCGAGTTAAAGGGAAGCTCCACTACCGATATTCAAATTTCTGGTTCCGGGACAGGAGTTACCCAAGCGGATGCAGTGAATGATGCATTAAAAAATATGAAGAAGTTGCAGACCGTTCTCCTTACCGGAAGCCTGCCGGTAAAATTAGATATAGTAAAAATAGATACCATCTCTCCTTCCTTAGGAAAAGAATTTTTGCACAATGTTATGTTAGTAGGCGCACTTGCTTTAGTCGCTGTTTCAGGAGTAGTATTATACCGTTATAGAAAAGTAGTGATTATATTTCCCATGGTGTTAGTGATGCTGAGTGAGTTAGTGTTGATTTTAGGATTTGCTGCTTTGGCAAAATGGAATTTGGATCTCGCTTCCATCGCTGGATTGATTGTGGTGGTAGGAACAGGCATGAATCATTTTATCGTTATTACTGACGAAACTCTACGGAAAGAAGCAGAGAGTTTAGATTGGAATAGCAGGATCAAGAATGCTTTATTTATTATCATGGGCGCCTACGTGATCAACCTGGGCAGTTTAGTCCCTCTGTTCTGGGCTGGAGCAGGGTTATTAAAAGGATTTGCTCTCACAACTATCGTGGGAATGTCGGTCGGCGTGTTGGTCGCTCGTCCGGCGTATGCAGCTATTGTTAAGATTTTGTTGGAAGAGTAATTTAGAATGACAGAAAAATCTTCACTTCGCACCGGATTTTTGTTGATGATCGCTTGTACTATTTTTACCTCTTCCGGACAATTGTTATGGAAAGCAGGAGCATTAAAAATTAGTTTTTTGAATCCTTTAACTTTCTTTAATTTGCCTTTCATTGTAGGATGCGTCTTGTATGTAATTGGATCCTTATTGCTGATTATGGCCTTACGGAAAGGAGAGTTAAGTATGCTCTATCCATTCATCGCTACCAGTTATGTCTGGGTAAGCATACTTGCTCCATTCTTTTTCCCAGCTGAAACCACCAATCCCTGGAAGTGGGCAGGAGTTTTGTTGATCCTCTTTTCAGTATGCCTTTTAGGGTGGAGCAGCTCGCGGATTCCGCAGACGCAGGAGGATTTACTGTGATAGAACCTTTCATCATCTTTTTGATTATCGTAGGTGTCTTCTCCGGCTCGATGGCGGTCCTTCTCTTAAAAAAAGCAGCGTCCAGATATCCGTTGCGGCAATTATTCTTTCGCCGCGTCTTCTGGGAAGGAGTAGCATTGTTTGGACTTTCCTTGCTTTTGTATGTGATTGTATTGCAGCGAATAGATATAAGCGTAGCCTATCCTCTCAGCTCAATATCGTATTTGATCACTACCATGCTTTCCGTACGTTACTTAGGAGAAAAGATGAATGTCTGGAAATGGATAGCCTTATTTGGTGTAATGCTTGGAGTTACGTTGATTGCGATTGGAAGCTGAACGATGATTTGAGAATCTAATCTTGAAAACTCATCCTGATCTGATCCACAACATACGGAAGAATAAAAGCACCACCAAATACAGCAGCAACGATCCAGGGGTTGTGCAGTTGAGTGTTAAGCTTGATGCTTTCGATGAATCGGTTGGAAGTAAGAACCATCACTACCACATTGCCCATGGCGATGATAGGGATGATGATGCTGGCGGCACGATGGTGTTTGGTTTCTAATAAGCCGATGTCAGTGATGAGAAAGTTATAGAGAAATCCTATCATTAAACCAAGAACAGCAACAATGGCATACAGAACTAGGGTGTAGAGAGTGATAAGAAAGGGGATTAATATCAATGAAACAAGCAAGTTGGCAAAGACAATGACTACTAAGGCGCTCCAGAAAACTACTTTTGAGAAGAAAATATCATGTTTAGTAGTTTTATCCAGAATCGCTTCCGCCCTGA
The DNA here is from genome assembly GCA_964362365.1 of uncultured Methanosarcinales archaeon. Lineage (GTDB taxonomy): Archaea > Nanobdellota > Nanobdellia > Woesearchaeales > GW2011-AR9 > JACPIL01. The sequence goes on from CAYIEF010000020.1 coordinate 13,861, forward strand.
CCAGATCTTCTTCCCGCCATCCTTTCTGCTTCAGCTCGTATCTTCTCTCCGGTTTCATGTTAGCGATGGCCTAAAGTGAGGTGCTGCGCCACTTTCATGAATTCTTTTGCTGGCCTGGATCTGGGATAAAGATGAGTCAGAGGCATCTGCTTATGAGCAGCCTTGCGCACTTTACGATGATGTTTGATGTTTGCTAAAATTGGGTGTTCTAAGATACTTTCTATTTCTTGAGGCTTGAGCTCATCTTTCCCATGGGTCATGTTCAGGATAATTCCTGCAACAGTGTTATTGTTTTCTTTTGCAAGCTGAATTGTTTTTAATCCGTCCATGACCGAACTTAAGGTAGGATTGACCACTACTAAAACTTCATCTGTGCTTTTGAGAATTTGTAACAAATCATATCCTAAGCCGCTCGGAGCGTCGACTAAGACGAAATCGGCAGCATTTTTTAGGGAGTCAAAAACTTTATGCAGCTTTTGCGGGTTAGTTCTTTGGTATTCGCTCAACGAAGGCGAAGCAGGTATAAGAGAAATGCCGCTTTCATGCAAGTACATGATTTCTTTCAGGCTTTTTTCTTTACGCAGGAATTTGTTTAAGGTTCCTTCAGGATTCATATGCCCTAGATGGAGAGCTAAATTAGGGGTGACGATGTTCGCGTCGAGAAGCACCACATCTTTGCCTAACTTGGCCAGGCTTTGACCTATATTTAGTGTACAGGTCGTCTTTCCCACACCACCTTTCCCGGAAACCAGAGCGATAAACTTGGTCATGTTTTTCTATTAGGAAAAGGGATTATTTAAAGATTCTGTTGCTGAAAGAGAAATTCACGGAAGATACTCAATCTTCTTCCACGATACCTTCGATAACTTTTTGGGAATAATACAGAAAGTTATGGATGAATTTCTCGCAATTAACTAAGGTATCGATTTCCACTTCCACAGTAGAATCTTCCATGGCTACAATCAAGGTGACGTGGCGGCGGAATTCCTGCCTTTTTTGATATGCGGATTTGAGGATGTTGCGCAGAGAGAAGTAAAAGGTAAGATTTTTTTGGATTAAAGGATCGCCGGGATAGAGCTCAGCCAGTTTTTTTGCTTTCAGGGCAGGGCTTTTGGGTATGCTGTCCAGAGTTTTGTCTTCCATGGCTTTTTGTAGAAAGGCTTCAACCACAAAATCATAGGTGCTGACCATGCGGTTTAAGGCATTGTTGATGACATCTACTGTTCTGGTGTACTTTAAGCTGACGTAAATAATGTGTTCTAAGCGTTTTAGCTCTTCCTTAGCTTCCAACAAATTTTCATTCATCTGTAAAATCTCCACAAGAACACAGCTAAAATGAAGGCTACTTTTTATTATTTTCCCTTTTTTATAGGGTTTTTAGAGTATTTAGAATTTTTTTAGTTTGGGTTATAAAATGTTTTACCTCTTGAGGTGAAAGGATCTCCAGTTCATAATCTTCTGAACAAAGGACACGCTTATCGCCCCGCCTGAATTCTACCGGGCTTTGTTTCTGGGCATGCAGGATTTCCTGAATACGCAGCATGAAGACAATATTATCGTTGGAAAGATGATATTTATGGGCTAAAGGACGCAGGGCATTGATTTTTTTCAGCAATCCTTCTGGTGAGGATATTTTTTCTTTCGTGAGAACTGTTTCAAGGAAGTGTTCAAGAGAATTGCTGATGCTCTTAACAATCGCTAAGAGAAGTTTTGGATCTCTGGTCACGGGAAAAGTCTTGTGATAGAGGTGTTCTGCGGTTTGGAAGTGGTCGAATGCGGTTTTGAGGGATTTTTTGGAAGGATTATTCATTTTTTTGTTAGGGATAAGGCTAATTTAATTATTTTATGGAAAAGTTTTTATTCTTCTGCCATTTAACTGATTAATGGTGTGATTGTTATGAATTTAGATGAGATGATGAGTAAAGTGAAAATTCTTCCTAGTAATGAAGCTGGGGCTGGCGAAGCTTTGTCGTTGTATGTTGATGTTTTAAATGAGTATGGTGACAACTCCCCAGAAGAACAGAAAATGTATTCAGCGGTGACAAGCAAATTTAAGGGATTGGATTCGTCTTGTGATGCGACAAAATATCTCAAGGCTTTAGTAAAGAAGGGAAAACTTTCGAAAAGTAATTTTTAGTCATTCTTCAAATTCAAAATAGCCTCAGCCAGATCTCCTTCTGCTTTCTCGATAGCTTTCCGGGCAGTGTTTCTGTCTGTTCCAGTCTGTTCCATGACAGTCTTGATATCCTCTTCAGAAATATCCGGCACTGAGGAAATTGCTTCTTCATGCACCTCTCCGGAGATCTGGAAGTTTTCCTGGCCCATCATGTTGACTTTGGCGACAGAAGGGTTGGTGATGACAATATTTTTGTCTTTGGTCTTGATGATGACTTCAGTAGCGGGAATGTCTACTTGCTGGATTCCCAGCTGCTTCATCATCTGCTGCATTTTCCGAGGGTTCATGCCTGATAGCATAAGATTATTAAGAAAGTGCAAGTTATATAAATATTCCTAGTCTCTTTTTCTTACCACTATACCATACTGGTTTGTTTCACTAGGAATTCTCCACTTTTTGGCAAAGTTTTTGTAAGGAATTTTATTCACAGCTGGTCTGGCAGGATCATTTATCCATATTGTATTTGGGTTTCTTTCAAATCCGCGGATAACATAAAAGTGAGCCCAGTTCTTGCCCCATCGAACTCGAGCGATGATCGGGTTTCCTTGCTCAATGTTAGTCATAATCCCTTCAAGTCCTAAATTATGGTAAGGATGAGCGATAAAACCAAATTCCCGTGCGCAGTAGACCAGATCCGTATACTTAATTCCCCCGGAAATGTCCTGTTTCCAATATTGAGCAATCTCTTTTTGAGAAAGTTTGAACCCTAGATACTGAGCGACCATGCTGAGGCTTGCCGGTCCGCAATGGCCTTCTAATTGTTTTACTTTCGGTACATCAAGAATCTTCTTCATTCTGTGATTTTCTTACGCTAAGAATTTACCTCCAAAGTAATGGAGTAGGGCGATGATAATGATTATGGCGATGCAGAAGATGACTACCGCTCCTGGAGAGAGATGTATTTTGGTGTCAGAATCTTCATTAAATCTGGTTAATCCACCCTGTCCGGAGGGAATAGTTATTTTATTCTCTGCCATAAGAGTTTATTTTAAGATGTCTATTATATACCTTTCGGAATTTTGGTAGAAATTGTAGCCGTGAGTTCGCTCTAGTTCACGTAATGCTTCATATTCTCTGTCTATGATAGCATCACGCATCTCTGGACTTATTCCTTCTTTGGGAATTTTGGAAAAGGAAGTAATTTCCTTTAAATTAGGTTGTTTTATCTTTCTCATTTCACTATAAACATATTCCATCCATGGAATTTGGTGGGGAGCGCTTTCGGCAGCAATACTTTCCTTTATTTTTTCCCAAGTGCGGACTCCCCCTAAATATTTTCTATGTTCTAATGGTTCTAGCATTGAACATATTGCATCAACTGAACCCAATTTTCTGGAATCTTCAGGAACTTTAGGGGAAGGATTTTTCCACATTCGGTGATGGTATTGTTGTCTATGAAGTTTTACACCTTCCATGATTAAGTTATGGTATAGCTTATCCCCATTTGGAAGAAATTGAAGGGCTATTTTGGTTACCACTACAGGTTCTAGCCTGTTCCATTTGCCTTTCATATCATGGGGCAATTCAGGATCTTTAGGTTTTTCCTTTAATGTCTCTTCGTAATAGTGTACATTCCAGCTATGTACGGATACCTCAAGAACGTATTTAATCAATTCTCTTTCACTAGGTAAAACTTCCGTTACTGTGTGCATAGCTCTCTTGATATTGTAATAAAGGGTTAAATTATAAAGATTTAGGTTGAAAATTAAAGAAAATCCTGAAAAGCAGCTATCCCCCCTAAAGGGCAGGGATTTACGCCACTTTTCCAAGACGGATTTAGTGAACTACCACGAGTTTCGCCTGCGGGCTCAACTCGTGGCGTCACGTGTGGGAA
>CAYIEF010000021.1:0-17416 GCA_964362365.1 uncultured Methanosarcinales archaeon
ACTCGGTTGGTTTCTTTTCTGTAATTTCTAGGAAACCAAACAATAACTTAGAGCTTACGTCTCATTGTTCCTCGTTCGCATCTTGGCCTAGGCGGCGACTTTTTCTACAGAGCCTGAGAAATCACTGTAAGAAATCCTTAGCTGTAACGATCTTTATTCCTGCAAACTCTTTTAACTTTAACAAATGAGGATCTCCACTAACGATATAGCCGGCTCTCCCAACAATTGCTGTTTCTAGAATTATATCATCGTCTGGATCATCTTTAATGACTTTAATTTTTCCCGTAATTTCGACTATTTCAGCAATTTCCAATATAATGGAAATAAAAGACTTCTTTTGCTCTACAGTAAAATGAAATTTAGGATAATCCATCACTCTCTGCAGTTCATCAATTTGTTCAGGAGAAGTAATCAGCTTAAGCTCACCAGCAATACATTTACGGAATATCTCTTTCGGCTTACTATTCCACCCTAGAGCAGAAATTAGTATATTTGTATCTAGGAGAACTTTCTTCTTTTCCATTTGAGAGCCTCATCAACATTCTTAGCGGTTACCTTTTGTTGTTTAAATTGCTTTTCAACCTCTTTTGACAATTTCTCAAACTCCGCCTTTATGTCAGGGATTACTACTCTCTTAAACAAGACTCCTTCCTTTACTGGAAAAGGAACAAACCTGTCTCCAGGAGCAAAGTGCTCTTTTTCTCGTATTTCTTGAGGTACGACTAATTGTCCTTTTGGGCTCATTTTAACTAAATCCGTTTCCATAGTTTAACTGTTCAACTGTTCAACTATATAAAACTTATCTGGTAATTTACAGTTATTCAAAGAAAAAGTACTTTAAGTTAGACCATCCCGAAGATGTTGAGATTGAAGTACCAGTCATAACCTGTGAAAGTTAAAGAGAAAATCTCTAATCCAATAAATCTACTCTCAACTCTCTCACTTCCAAGGTTTTCCTAGGCTTGATCTTGATAGCATTGGTTCCCTGCACGATATCCTCGCTTATATCAATAACATGGGAAACTTCTTTAGTATCGAAGTACCGCTTATGACCATTGACTTCCAGATCGCCGAACTTCCGTGCTACCACATCAACAAAGCTTAAAGTTAACCTTACTCGCTTATCGCCATCTACAACCGCACGATATTCTTCATACTTCAGATCAAAGTAATAGGTTGGAAATTCAACATCAACCAATTCCGATTTCACCATCACATGCGTCAGCAAGTAATCTCCCTTCTCTGTTCTAAACACAACTTCATTTTCTCCTTGATTCAAGGTTTCCGGAGCAAATTCGATGGTGATTATATTTAAATCACAATCAGGTACGCTGGAATAAACAAGCTTGCCATTGATACTGACATCAAGAAGCCCTACTTCCTCAAATTTACAGCTTGGCTGGAATTTCAAGACTACTTTCTTCAAGTTACCTTTCTCCGTTTCCGAAACTAAGAACACATTTCGAGAAGATTGCGCTTCTACACTAGTAACATCGGCTACCGCTTTGATATTCTCTAGGGAGATTTCATTCGTTCGCCAGAACGCTAATCCAGGAGAGGAAACCGCGAATGCAACAGCATTTTCTTCCTTCAGAAGATTCTGGGGGATAGTAATCGGAGCAAGACTTCCAGCCTTGACATCATCGTTAAACACTTCTTCCCCATTAAATAAAACCACTAATTTTCCTTCTGCTTCCTTCACATCTAAACTCAGCAGCATATGTTCGGTATGGGCTAGATCAGGTACAACAACCGTAAGCACATCGGTCTCTTCTGAGAAAACTCCTTTCTTGGCATAAGCAACATTCTTTTCTGCCAGCACTTTCGCTTCCGTGCGGGCATAAATGTTAACCACCGGGATAGGATGCTCCACATCTTTCTCAGCTAAATAATCAATTCTTCCCGGAGAAACTGCCAATAACTTCTTTTCCACTATGCCAGGAACAGCAGTAGTGCCGTTAGCCGTACCTTCTTCTAACAACTTAGCCCGCTCTTGTGGGGGGATAAGAATGACAAAACCGACTATCAATGCCGCTATGATAGCTATAAGAACGGCTGCGCCTGCCGCGGATTGGCCTCTTTTTGTGCTGAACATCTGAAGGGTAGAAAATTTTAGTATATTTAAAGTTTTATGTTTGGCACTAGTATTCTAAGAAGTAGCTTCTATTATTTTCGTTACCTCTTGCTCAAAATGAGGGCCTTGCTTTGCTTTTTTAATAAGAGCAATTATTTTTTTAATACTCATTTCACTCCGCCTCATCAGCCATTGCTCTTAATTCTTCATCTCGATAAACACCCAACCATTCACCTATGTCCTTCCACTCTCCTTGAGAGTTTTGGTAAAAGTTCCGTTCAGTAATCAGTGATTTCTTAGTTACGGGATTTAATGTATTCAACATAGCTGAATAAGTACCAGCAACTTGTAACATCCTTCGGCCATATTTTTCCAGTAATTCTATGTTATTTGGAGGCGTTGGTACAAAATCACTTAAAGCTGTAATAAAAATTCTCTTTCCAGTATCATAAGTAAGATGACCTTCTTTTACAGCAGTTTCTGTAACCATGGTACCGCTATTCCGATCTCTCTCTGTTACTTTATAATGTACTTTAACTGGCACTGAACCTAAAAAAGGCTCATCTTCTGCATACTCTCGGTAAAGATGCAACTCAGGCTTAACATATAACTTAACTCCTTCCACATCAAACGTCAATTCTTCTAAACCCATTATTTCACCTTATGAAGCGTCTATAAAACATAAACTTTCCTTTCTCTCTTTGTAGCTTTTGTAGCTTTGAAGATTTGAAGATTTGAAGATTTGGATATACTTCATACTCACACCATTCCTTATGACCACCAAAATACGTAAATTCTCCTTCTCTTATTTTAATATGCCCTTTATGAAGCAAGTCGCTGTAAATTTGAGCCATCTCCTCAACCTGTTGAAAATCATACGCTGGCTTTCTCTCCCCTTCTGCAAAGAAGTCCTCTAATCTATTGATTTCTACACGATTAAAATCAAAATTGAGAAGACGTTCTTTAACAATGTTCTCATATGATATTTTTGTAGGAACATAAGGTAAAAACAACCCTGACAGCCTAGGACCAGATACTACCAACAATTCCGGTTTGAGTTCTACGGAAACCCCTTTGCCAACATTAAAAACTAATTTATCTAAAACCATAATTCTCACCTTTTCCTTGTTTACTTCCTGCCGATACAATAAATATATAAAATTTCCTGTTCCACAGCATATAATCAAAATTTAAGGAGAATTTTTCTTTCTCGGATTTCTCTTTTTGAACTCTTCTAACTCCCGCTCCTTAACTTTTTCAAAATAACTATGAAAATTATCATATACTTTTTCCTTGAGTAGATTGCCATCAGCATCATAACTAACTTCTCTTACCTTAACATGCCCTAAATCAAGCATCGCCGTATATTTTCCAGCTACATGCATCATAACGCTGCGGGTCAGCTCCGGATCAGCCTCTTTAGCTTCCGAAGAGAAGTCAGTTAAGGAAGTCAGAAAGATTTGTTTAGTTGTGTCATAAGTCATAAAGCTTTCTTCTTGCTGATTTCCATGATATACAACTATTGGAACTGAAACTAAATCGCTGAGATCATTTTTGGAAACTACAGCTTCCGGCTTGACTTCTACCTGAACACGCCCCAGAGTAAAATATATTTGGCCTTCCAATCCTATTACTGAAGATACCATGGCTTTCTTCTTCATATAAAGATATATAAAACTTCTGCATTTCAAGATTATAATGCAACTCATCTCATCCGATTTCAAGAAAGGATTGGTCAAACTGAAAGTAACTGACAAAGATGATCTTTGGTACTTGAGCCACTTAATAGACCAAGGAGATACAATTAGAGGTAAGACTACCAGGAAAATCAAGATCGGCGACAGCGAAAATGCCAAATCAGTAAAGAAAACACTCACCATCTCCATCAAGACAGAAAAAATAGAGCTGACTGAAACTTCGCTGCATATCAACGGCAAAGTGACCGAAGAAATCGAAGATGTACCTAAAGGAAGCTACCAATCAATTACCTTAGAAGAAGCATCTGAATTCAGCCTTGAAAAGCCGCAATGGCTAAGCTACCAGAAACAGAAACTGCGGGAAGCCTGTGAAAAGAAATACGATTACCTACTCTGCCTCTTCGACCGGGAAGAAGTATTATTCGCATTGACCAAGAAATTTGGCTATGAAATTCTTACCACCTTGAAAGGCGAAGTGCAGAAGAAAGCCAAAGCAGTGGAAATAAAGAAAGACTTCCAGGAAGAAATCATCAAAACTTTGGAATCATACAACGAACGCTACAAACCCAGCGCCATTATTCTTGCTTCTCCAGCATTCTACAAAGAAGATCTCTACAAAAAAATCCCTCAGTCAGAACTCAAAAAGAAAATTGTTCTCGCAACCTGCTCAGACATCAGCGAACGTTCTCTTGATGAAGTGATGCGCCGCCCAGAGTTGGCAGAAACGCTCAAACATAGCCGAGCTAGGCAGGAACAAATCCTGGTAGAAGAATTATTGAAAGAGATCAACAAAAACGACAAAGCAGCCTACGGCTGGAAAGAAGTTGAAGAAGCAGCTAACAGTGGTTCTGTGCAGAAATTATTACTTACTGACGATTTCATCCACAAAAAACGAATTACCGGAGAATTTGCGGAAGTTGACCAAGCGATGAAAACAGTTGATTCAGTAAAGGGAGAGATACATATCATTTCTGCTGAAAGCGATGCTGGCAAGAAGTTGAATGGTTTAGGCGGGATTGCGGCAATCCTGAGATATAAGAAATCATGAAAGTGCGGGAAAGCGCCTTACCTCATGCTAAAGTCCGTGGCTTGAAAAGAGACGCTTTCTTAACCCCGCACTTTGTGACACAAGAAATGTGAAAGAATATCACATTTCTGTGCAGAAGGACAAAAGTCCTTCTTGCATAAAAGGGCTGATACTCCGCACTAAAGTGCGGAGCTATCGTCCTTTTAATGTATTGAAGAAGTTATGATCAAATGATTTAATTCTCCCTCTATACCACAGAAAAGTATATAAATTGAGCTCAATTAAAGTGCTTTATACTAGTGAGGTGGTCATTCATATGCTAAAGATGAAAAAGGTTACGGAAACGTATGATTTAAAGGTTTTTACTGATGCAGGGGATTATTTTGGAGACGTTGAAGACAGCATCGTTCACAATAATAAGGTTTCTGGCTGGAAGATCCGAGCTACCAAGAATTCTTATCTAGCTAGAGTATTGGGCAGCGCTAAAGGAGTTATTGTTCCGCATCAGATGGTAAAAGCGATCGGAGACATCTTTGTCATATCCAAGAGCGCAGCTCCTGCTGGAGGAAGTGCTGAGGAGGGCGAGCAATAAGTGGCTCTTCAGAAATATGTGCAGGATTTACTGCACTACCGTTATATTCAAGGAGATCTAGAAGAGTTGGAAGACATTTTTATTGCCGGATGATAATTTTGAGGTCAGCGAAGAATTATAGAAAATGAAATAATTATTCGTTAAAATGTTTCATTTTCTAATACATGAAAATCAAAAACTATTGATTTTCAGTACTGAAATACAATCGTTGTTGTATTTCATGTAAGCAAATGAATAATTAAAATTACAGCTTATTAAATTCATTTGCTATAGAAATAATTAAATAGTTTCACTTTTCTTCTTTTTAAGATGGATATCCAAGCTTTTGTTTCGCATCCTTTTGTGTCAATACTATTGCTGGCAGTGGTGATCTTTTTTGTGGTCAAGGCTATTATTAATTCTATCAGGTTGTTCTTTTTTGTATTGTTGGCCGCATTGATATTAGTGTTCTTCTTCAACATTTCGCTTTCTGATGTTTTAAGAGTTTTATCTGCAGCACGGACGCAGGACGGATTGACCAGTTTATTGTTGTGGAATTTTTAGATGACGTGATGATAATTATTTCAATGGGTTTCTTCTTTCTCACGCCACCACCATTGACGGCGCAAAATTTTTAATTTTATCGCCAAACCTATATTATCCTAATCCTCAACAAAACTTATATAGTAGCGTCTTACAGGAATCATTATGACTTCATCTATCTGGACAGAAAAGTATCGGCCGGCAACATTTAGTGATATTAAAGGCCAGAAGGAAATTGTGGAGAAGATCAAGGCATTCGTAGAATCAAAGAACATGCCGCACTTATTGTTTTCCGGTCCGGCAGGCGTTGGCAAAACCACTCTTTCTTTGGTTATTGCCCGGGAATTATTTGGCGAGAATTGGCGGGAGAATACTTTAGAATTAAATGCGTCTGATGAGCGCGGTATTGATGTCGTCCGGGTGAAAGTGAAGGATTTTGCCAGAACGAAAGCGATCGGTGATGTGCCATTCAAACTAATTTATCTGGATGAAAGTGATGCCTTGACCAGGGAAGCGCAGCAGGCTCTTCGTAGAACGATGGAGAATTATACTAAGACTTGTCGATTTATTTTGAGCTGCAATTATTCATCTAAAATACTTGACCCGATACAAAGCAGATGCGCAGTATTTCGATTTAAGCCGTTGAGCAAGGAAGAGATATTTGTTGTGGTAGAGAAAATAGCAACAGAAGAAGGGCTGTCAGTTAATCAAGAAGCCAAAGAAGCGTTGTTCGAGGTATGTGATGGAGATGTAAGACGATTGGAGAATATCATGCAGAGCTGCGCAGTATTGGGAAAAGGGATTGATCCTGAACAAATTTTTTCCATGGCTTCTGTCGCTAAACCGAAAGAAGTGAATGAAGTTTTGTCATTGGCAGCGAAAGGAAACTTTCTGGAATCGCGGAAGAAGCTGCTTTCCTTGATGTTAGATTACGGGTTGTCTGGTTTGGATGTAATCCGCCAGATTCAGAAAGAGATCTGGAACTTGAAGTTAGAGGACAGAAAGAAAGTTGAATTGGTTGACAAGTGTGGAGAAGTTGAATTTAGGATGGTTGAAGGAAGTGATGAGTATATCCAGCTGGAAAGTTTTCTTGCTTTTGTGATGCTGGTGGGAAGTAGATAGTTTTACAAAAAGTTTAACGGAAAGTTTTATAACTATGTGGTGCTTTATATGAAAAAGAAAATAATAGACATTGAAGCTCATGCCTTTTTCAGATTAATGGAAAGGGGAACCCAGTTTGGGCTTAGTTTTGAGGAAACCAAAGAGCGTTCCTTCAACGCCGTTAGAAATGGCAAATTGTCTGTCAGAAAACACAAATCTAGGAAGGGAAAGACCTACTATCACTATTTTAAGGATAATCTTTCCTTTTATGTAATGTGTCAAGAGAGAGAATATGATGATTACATTAAAGTTTTAATAAAAACAGTTGTCATTGAAGAAGGAAGAGGATAAGAAATGGTAATAAATAAAAGGGTATGTATGAATTGCAATGTGCCTATGGTTAAAGCTACTGTAAAGTATAAAGTGATGGATTTTGAAGCACGGCAGTGTCCCAAATGCAAAGAGAAAATATTTACTGAAGATTTAGCTATGAAAGCAATTACTCAATTAGAAACTAAAAGATTGGAAGAAGAATACATAAAACATCCGATTAAGGTCGGCAACAGCTGGGGGTTGACTTTTCCAAAAGAAGTTACTGAAGTGTTTGGATTGGATCACAAAGAGATGGTGTTGAAAATTCATCCCAATGTAGCGAAGGGAAGAATTGAAATATTGTTGGGATAAATGCAAGTAGGGAATAAGTAATATATTTTGCTTGATACAAATTCTTAAAAACATTTATTTTATAGTTTAAATGATGCCAGTAGAATTAGTTATTTGGGACTATAATGGAACCTTATCAGATGATCTTCCACGCATGACTCATGCAGTAAATCTTTTCTTAGCTGAATTTGGTGTTTTTCCGGCTACGGATGAAGAAGTTGCCTGCTACGACGGAGATATATGGAGATTTTATCGGGAGCGAAACATACATCTTCCAAAAGCAGAAATTGGCGCAAGAGTCTTTGATATTTATTCCAAACTTCAAGATCCGCTGCGCTTAATGCCCGGTGCTATAGAAATCCTAGAAAGGATTGATAAACCGCAAGTTCTGGTCACAAAACATCCTACTCATCTTACAGAAAGAGAGGTTGATGAGTTAGGGATTAGAAAATATTTTCTTCAAATATACAGCGGAATACGCGATAAGACTCCGTTGTTTCAACGATTATGCAAGGAAAGTGAGATTCATCCTTTCAGTGGCGTTGTCGTTGGAGATAGGATAGACGACGTAAAAGAAGGTAAGCTTGCTGGGAATAAAGTTATCGCAGTGCCAGGATATCATCCTCAGCATATTTTAGAACAGCATAATCCAGATTATATTGTTGATTCTTTGCGGGAAGTTTATGATTGTATATCTAATATTAAGTAAGTGATTTTTAGGAAATTCTTTTAAATAGATTCGTTATTTTTATAGTAGGTGTGGTTTCTCGAGTTGTTTTTAGAATAAAATGGATAAAAACCAATTAGAAAAAATGGTCGCTATTCTTAGCAATGGCGAAAACGGATATAGAGATTCTCCGGTGACAGAGGCGGTGGAGTTACGTACTATTATTCAGCAAGCTCGACCAGATTTGTATGAGCTTATGGCTACAGAAGAGAAGAGAGAGGAACAAAAAGCAGAACCAGAAATTAAACGCTCAATAGTTCCAGTTAATGCAAGTAATGGTATAGAGCTTGATTCCTATATTCCTAAGCCGCAAGAACTTAGCCCTTTGTATACATTACCTAAGAAGTTAGAAAATAAAGTAGTTATCCCTTATCAAGATCAAATGTTCTTGTATCATGGAGAAATAACCGGTTTGGAATTTAAACAAGATTTCCGCTCTTACCTTTGGGGAACATTAACATTTACAAAATATGCTAGAGAGAAGAAGATAAAGAAAATTATCAGTTTTTTTCCTCCGCGTATCACATCTGAAAGGGCCTTTAAAGATAAAGAGTTGTGGAAATTGGTTGTTGGGGATAGTATTAGTAATGGAATAGTATTTTCAGGTGGTGGTAACCGACTATATCCTGACGAGTTAATCAGAAAAGCAATGAACCAGTATATCTCTTTACCAAGAGCCCTTATAGAGAAAGTCTTCTCTCCCATAGATCAACAACTACAAGAAATATATAATAACATCACGAGCTCTGCTTGATTCTCAACTTCTCTGAAATCAACTCCCGATACTTGTAATCTAAAGTCAATTTCACTTGTTTGGTTGAAACATGCCCTTCAGCTAATGGCTCTTTTAGCTTACAGACTATTTCTGCTTGTCCATCATCTAATCTTGCTTCGTTTAATTTTCCGGCAGATTTACATTCCCAAGCTGGATCATCTAAACTGTACGATAAAACATTTCTAACTCCAAAATCTTCTCCTGGCTTAGTTACTTTTGCAGTAGGCGCTCCTGCGCTCTTGACCATGATTTTCAGAGCAACGATGCCTTTTCCAGCGGTGTCTTCTTCCACTGCTGAGACTGTGATAGGTGCTCCAGAGACGAAATACGTTTTTGCTTCCTTGACATTACAGACACGCTGGTCGGTAAGATCTTCTTTTAAACACACTTCGGGGACAAGTAAATAGGTTTGATAATGATATTCAATGTTAGCGAACCATTCCCGTTCTACTACGCCAGCAACTTCTTTAGCGTATTTGGCTTCAGAAGCGAAGCTCATGGTTTCTTCTCCGCCATTAGGTACAAGTTCAGATATTCCTTCTAAAGGCTGATTGTTTTGTAATTCCCAGGCTTTCATGCCGATAAATTCTTCCTGTGACGGCCCAAGTAGTTTTACAGATACTTCGCCTGGCTGAACTGCATATTCTCCTCTATTTTTTAAGGTTAATTCTAAAGGAAAGGTTTCTTCATCAAAGATGCTATAAACGCCAGTTTCTTCTACACCAAAAGCTTCAAATGCTGCTAAAAGGCCTTGAGTGCCGCCTAAATACGCTCCTTTCGCAGTTGGCTGCTGCTGTTGATTACAGGCAGTCAGAAATAATAAAGCGACAATTAGCGCAGGAATGATGAATTTTCTCATGTTACAACCTCTTTTGACTAATAATTATGAACTAATGAAGAGGGCTATTTAAATTTTACTGAGTATAAGTTCCTTTATAATTTCTCAAAAATTAAGACAATTTTTGAACCTTTTGGTTCTAAATTTTCTTTACTATATGTATAACCAAACTGTTGTAGAAGATTGCTTGACCTTAATTGTGCTATTACACTTTGCATTGTTAGTATGGCACCATAGGATGCAAAAACATAAATAAAAGGCATCCCTTGGGCTAGCTTGAGTTGTATTGCTTGGACTGTGTTCTCGAGGGGTTGGTTTTTTTGAATAAATAATGAAATTCTTTCCCAATCTTCAAGCGATTGTTCATAGATATCAATTAGTTCTTCTTTTGTAAGATTCTTTTTTAAATTATAATTTGTTAAAAACTTAATAAAACCTTCCATAAATCCGGTTGAGGCCATATTCAGTATGCTTACTCCTTTTTTCTTGTGCGTCTTGTAGATTGAATTTCTTATTCCTTCGACACCTTTTTTCTGATCCTCTTCCGGAAGAGAATTAATCCACAAGCCTATGCTAATTATTGGTAAGGTTGGATGTTCACCAAGAAGGTATTTTAATTGTTTAAATGATTGCTTTTTTTGAGAATGTTTGAGATCGCCTAAACCACATCCTTTTGGTAAAAAACCCACTTTGTTTCTTGAAAAGAAACTAATTAGCTGATCTTTCTTCTCCTCTAGGAAAGTCTTGAAAAACCCATACGAAAATTTTCCTGCTTCAGTACTAGGATCAAAATCATTCATCGTTAGAATATTCTAAAAAATACTGTGCCATGCTTAATGGGGTTGCATTTATGATTAATAATGACCCTGGCAAAATAGCAGCAGTTTTTATATGGACCCTCTCTTGTGTATATTTACAAGTCACCTCTTTTTTATTTGAATTTAGAACATATCCCTGTTCATCAATAAAATAGCCCAATCTTTCTAAAGTCAATTGTATATCATTAGTACTTAACTCAATTAATTCTAATTCAGGCATTTCAAATTTCTTTTGGTGGTAGTTGGTATATAAATTTATTGGATTTACTGGGGCGTCTTCACTATCCGCACCGACTTCTGGATTGAATCGATGTACGAATAATCCAAATCTATCAATAACGGCGTTTCAAAGGCAGATGAACCAGGTATGTCAAAGGTACAGATGATCTTTCCCTGGCCGTTGCTTAAGCGCACAAAGCCATCCTGCGGCTTGCAGTTGACCTTGCCGCCGCCAGTCATTTCTACGTTATATTGAACTCGATCTAAGTCTTGATATTCAATAGAAGCTTGTCCGCAATTATTAATGTTCGCAAACGGGCTTAATACTCTTCCGGTGTTAAGATTTTTAACATTGATTTCAAAGATCGCCCTGCTGCCGACCATATCTACGCCCACATAGGTTACGCCAACTGGGCCGCCCTGTCCGCCACCCATATGTACATCTTTAGGCCGGCAGGTTTTTTGTTCTGCAGAAACTTGATAGAATAATGGGTCAACACAGACAGAAGGATTAGCGATGGTATGATAATGATAACAGGAAAGGAAGTTTAAGGTTGGATTGTAATCGGGCACGCCTAACGGAAGATTGATGCTGGATTCAAATTCTAAGATGTTGCTGCTTCCTTCAGTATTGTAGAGATTTTTCCCTTCTAGAACGCCGACCCCCTCTGCGCATGATCTTGGCCCGAAGAAGCTGCCAGAGATGATGTTTCGATCAAAACCAGTGACGTGCACAAAACAATCCTGTGCTTTTAAGTCGTGGCTGCCTTTATTTTTGACTTCCACTAAAGCAATAAGATCACTTTTATCGTATAATATAGATGGGGGGGAATCTTGGATGAGTTGTAATTGCACTCCCTGTGTTCCAGTTTTAACTTGCTGTAAAGCTGCTGCAGTATCTAAAGGAGTTTCTCCTGCTCCGGGTTTAGGTTTACAGGAGACTAAAAATAAGGTTATGAGGATAACTAGGATTACTGTACTAACGCTCTTTTTCATTATGATCCTTAAATAAAGAATGTATATAAGTTTTTTGGTGACGTTTTACTCGAGAAAATATTATAAATACGCCCCATTCCAGTGATAACTATGGCAAAGTACAAGGTAGAACATTTCAAGAAGGATTGTATTAGCTGCGGTGCTTGCGCAGTGATCAATCCTGATTTCTGGGAGATGGATGCCGAAGGCATGGCTGATCTGAAAGGCTCAAAGAAGGTTGATGATCATTACGAGTTAGAGATAGATGAGAAAGACAAAGACAGCAACCAGGAAGCAGCAGATGTCTGTCCGGTGAATATTATTCATGTGAAGAAGATGGAAAAATAATCCTACTGTTTCAATTCCTTCCTAAGCGCATGATTGTAATTTACTAAATGATGTTTGATCCGAGAAAGCATTTCATGATGTTTCTTTAAGAGATGCTGAGCTTCTTTGGTAGCCTTATGATGTTTCTTGGCATGCTTGTATCTGCTTCCTTCATCAGTAGCAGAAGCATGTTTCTGTCCGTGATGCTGCGCTTCTTTGCTCAGCTCATGTAATTTTTTATTCATCTTAGTCAATTCTTTAGAACAAAGATACAAGTATGCTGCTTCGCGGGTAATACTCATGGAAGGAAGAAGAATTTTAGGATATATAACTTTAGCGGTTGGCAAATTCGATGTCCACTAATATCCCCGGATGATCGCTGGGGTATTTTCCTTTCTTGTTCAGCACGTATTGGGGGTGATATTTGTGTTCCTGACTGATAAACACATAGTCTATGGTTTGGTATTCAAAGAGATGAAAATCTTGCAGGGCTGCAGTTGCATCATGGAGCAATTCCCTAAACTGGGGGTACAGTTTGGAACGGCGCTGAAAATTAAAATCGCCCGCCAGTATAACCAGTTCGCCTTTTTTATGCCGCTCACGCAATTTTTGAAGTAGCTGATCTGTTTGGGCTTCTAAATATTTATCAATATCTTCCGTATAGGTGCAGACTTTGTGGGTATTAATGATGGTAGCTTTTCCGAAATTCTGGTCTTCGATAATGGTTTCCAGAAATCCTTTTCCCAGCAAGCGGTCCCACCGTTGTTCAGTACGCCAATTTCCTTGCGCAATGTAAGGATAATAATTGACTTCCACTGGTTTTTCTCTGGTTAAAGTTGCCAACCCCCCTTTAGTGCTCTCAATTATTTTAGGAATTGGATAGCGGTTAGTTTGATACGAAACATGATACCCTTTGATGCTCTCGAGCATCTTTCTGCTTTTGCGAAAAAATGCTTCTTGAATGCAAAGAATATCGGGTTGGTATTCTTCGATAGTTTCTTTTATTACTGGATAGCGTTCTTTTCGATCTCGGATGGAAGCTCCATGAATGTTCCAGGTCATGACACGCATTTTGACCATAAATTCACCAACCTTTAAAAATAATCTTCTTTTTGTTATATCTTAGAATTTTTTTCTAATTTAATCACTTCTTCACAATAATCATGCAATGATCATGCTCAAACGGCTCTAACACTTTGTAATCAATCACTGTGAATTCTTTCTCTAACTGATTCCTGATCTCGATAAAAATATCTTTATTCTTGCGCTTGATGTCAATGCTTCGGGCTTTCACCGCCA
The DNA here is from genome assembly GCA_964362365.1 of uncultured Methanosarcinales archaeon. GTDB lineage: Archaea > Nanobdellota > Nanobdellia > Woesearchaeales > GW2011-AR9 > JACPIL01. The sequence continues at coordinate 13,655 of CAYIEF010000021.1, forward strand.
ATAACCCATAGCCGCCTTTCTTCAAGAATAACTTGCAATTCTTAATGAAAATCTCCGCCTGATTCTTCTGGGCAATATCCTGATAGACAATATCTGCAGCAGAGACACGTTCTACATATTCTTCCGGATGATTAGCGTTGGCTAAGATGGGAATGATATTCTTGCGTTGTGCTGATAAGAAAACTAAATCTCTGATTACTCTTGGCGCTGAATCAATGCCGAAGATCATTCCTTCTTTATTGACCATATCTGAAACAAAGGAAGCAGTATAACCGTGGGAAACGCCCAGATAGAGAATGACATCGCCCTTCCGTATGCCGGCATTAGTGCAGCCTTTCATGATCATGGCCGCTAATTTGCTTCGAGTAGGATCAAATTCGCGATATTCTTCATCTTTTTCTTTGAAAATTCGCTCTTCAAAATGTTTTTTGCCAGGAAGGATGCTTTTAGTGTACAATCTCCTGCCGTCGGAGTATATTTCAAAGATTTTATGCGGTTTTATGGAGCTCATTGTAATTTCTCCTCAAGTTCTTTCCTGTATTCAGGAGCTTTGAATTCGCCTTTGAAATAATCCAACCTAGCACATAATGACAATTTATCGGCCAGCATTCTTGCTGCCTTTCCTTTTTTATCTCGTGGAGCGTTTTGAATAAATGGGTGATTCAAAATAACTCCATGTTTTGGCGATCTTGACCCAGTCTTCAAATGCCTGAACAACGCTTTCTCTGCTCCTAACAACTGGATAGTAGATGCTGGAAGTAAGGCAAGATGTTTCAATCCTTTCCCTAATTCGATCAACCTGGCGGCAATAGTCGCTCCGGCTAATTCCAGCAGATTTGGACAATACTTAGTCATGATTCTTTCGAGATATAGTTCATGCTGTTTGCGTAGCGCATAGAGGGAGATGATTCTTCCTGCTAACAATTTCATCTCTTCTAAGTGTGATTCAGACAAATCTGCGCCGAAACTTTCCGGTTGGCGTTCCTGTTCGAGCACCAGCTCTACGTACTTTTCATGATTTTCAACATTTTCAGACAATTCTGGATAGTATAAACTGTACCATTCTCTAAGACGTTTAGACATAGTGTTGGCGATCTTATCTAATTCGTTGATATTTGCGATAGCCTGCATGATCAAGTTGTCTTCGTTGACCGCATGCTTGAGTGATAGTTTAGTAAGTTCTAGGTTTTTGTTGTAAAAGTCCTGGTAGTATTTTTGGTCTTTGAAAGCCAGCAGTGCTTGAAGAAGTTTTTCTTTTGGCAAAGGGCTGGCGTTGTGTTTTTTCTGCAGTTTTGCTTCTGATTTTTCTTTGTTTTTGTAGTCGTCTAGAGATTTGAAAGGGGTGGAATCTATGATAGTCAGCTTTTCGTCAAAGACGAAGCATCCAAGGATGTTGGTAAATATATAGTTCATAGTTTCTAGTAAGAAGCTAATTTTATTATAAATGTTGTTGCATATAAATATTTAAAAAGTGTCATTTGATTAAACACTTAGGTGATACCAATGACACAATACGTTACAGCACTAATTGTAGAAAAATTAAAACTGATTGATATGGGTGAATGGAGTCGAACATTCGATAGCCATACTTTGCCAATATACATTATTTCCAATAGACATTTAAACTGCTCGGTTCTAATGGATGGTGATGATTTTGCTCGTACAAATAGCGATGATCGATATTGTTTAGCTTTATGGAATCAAACTGAATATCGTTATTTTCGGGGAGCAGAAGTCCGCGATTTATACAAACATCTTCAGAAACAATGGAAGAATAATGGAAACTGTTTTTAGAAGAATTATGCTCTTAGGAAGATAATTTTTCTCCAAAGTCGCCTTGGCCGTTTGCTCGGCTTAATTATTTTACTATTTTTTGTAGGTATTCTAAAAATTCTCGACAATCAACAAAATAGTTAGGGTATGCTTTTTCTAAATCTTTTGCTGTTTCTACTCCTACAAGAACTACATCAAATTCTTTATTTCCGCTATGTCTTTTTTCAAGTGCAGAATAATCATCAATAGCTTTTTTACCGTCATCTTTTGTATAAGCTTTTAAATTCAATCTTTCCCCTCTAATATCTAATTCCAATAAGAAGAATTTTACTTTTACCTTGTCTTTTGGCGCAATTTCATTCTTAAAAATTTGCATAGCGTGAGTCCACCCACCCATTCTTGTAATAACATTTAATTCTCTTTCTTTCTTTTTAATAAGAGAATATAATTCTTCTTTACTTTCAGGTGTATTCTGAACACTGGGACAATTTTCCATTTTAGCAAATGCAGAACTTACTAATCTAAAAAATTCCTTCCAGTCTTCCTCTCCTTCATTTGATTTCAATGCTTGTCTTGTAAAAAAATCCACTGTCTCAATTGAAGTAGCCCATAAATGTTGTAATTTTGATCTTATCTGGACTTCAACTTTCAATCCATTAAACTCTTTTTTACCTTCTCTCTTACTTTTATATTCATACACAAGGTGGAGTCCTCTATATCCATCCTCTTTTGGGTTCTTAATATAATCCTTAAATCCTATTCTTTTGTGTTTTAAATCACCTTTTAAATAATGATCCTCGCATATTTTTCTAGCTAAGCCTACGTCTGATAAAATTGCCCTGCAACCGCCAATGTCCTGCATCTGGAAAAGCTTCATAGAAGGTTTGCGCCCATGGTAACTTCTTTGCAGCTTATATATTATGGCAGGTACTCGTTTAAGGCGTTGAGCTACAATCGAGTTCCGGTCTATTTTTTTTACTTTGTCCCTTAATGTCATCTGGAAAATATGCATCGGATAACCATGGACTGCTCTCCAATTGTCTAATATTTCTAGTGCTTTATCTCTCTCTTCTTCTGAGCTATTAGAACTACTAAGAACTTTACCTGCTTTGTTTATTTTCTCTTTGGAGAATTTTAGTTTTTCCCAAGCCATACCTATTTTTAGGCTCTTTATTTTATAAATTTTTCGTTTGCGCGGTCACTTTTAGCTTAAAATTTAATCTTTTGTACTAAAATATTATTTTTGGGCGGTTAAAAACATCTGATTTATATTATTTTGGGCGGTTATTTTTACCTCAAAACCTAATTTTTGTACTAAAAATATTTTTTTGGGCGGTAAGCTTCGTGATGTCTTCCAAACCGACATATTTATAAATAACCTCTATCCCAAAGAGGAAACTTAGTAAAATTAAGCTCAAATTACACTGATTGGGCAGCCAATTAAATAATTAGAGCCAATCAGCCTGAAAAGGCAACCATCACTAATCACTTGTTGATTCTTAAGATGGAAGCCATGAATAGGCAATTAAACAATGGGACAACCGAAATCACCAAGACATGGAAGTATTCAATTTTGGCCTAGACGGAGAGCTAAGCATTCCGTGGCCAGGCTTAGATCTTGGGCTCCAGAAAATAAGGCTAAGCCATTAGGTTTTATCGGCTATAAAGCTGGCATGACCCATCTTCAAGTTGTCGACAACCGACCAAGATCCCTTACAAAAGGGGAAGAGGTTTCTGTTGCATCAACCATCATCGACTGTCCGCCTATGACGGTGGCAGGGGTTTGCTTCTATGACGGGCATCTTACCGGCGTGCGCAAAGCAGGCTGTGTCTGGGCAGACAATCTATCTAAAGACTTGGGAAGAAAGATACAATTGCCCAAGAAAAAGCCAACTAAAACTTTTGATAATTTCACTCCATTCGAAGATGTGCGCCTTCTGGTTCATTCCAATCCTTCCGCAGCAGCTATCGGCACAAAAAAACCAAAAT
>CAYIEF010000022.1:0-17167 GCA_964362365.1 uncultured Methanosarcinales archaeon
TAAGGTAGGTAAAGGCTTCTTGCAGGGAAATGTGTTTCTTCTGCATGGTCTCTTCAATTTTTTCAAAGAATTGGTTGCTCCAGTTTATCAGCATCAGCATGGTTTCTTCAAAATAAAATCGCAGCTGATCCTGGGTAAGCGGTAGTTTCTGCAATTCCTCGGCTTTGGCTTTCCAATGATGGAGAAGAAGTTTCTGAAGAGCTTCACGAGATTTCTGTTTGTAATTTTCCGGAGTATAGGAATTAACATCTATGTCATAAAAATCCTCCAGACAAGAATGAGCAATATTTCCCCGTACGGTATGGATGCTGGGAAAGGTAGGCAGTTTTTCGATGTATTGGTAATAATATTTCCTTGCGCATTGCTTGAACGTATTGATAGATGACGGAGATTCAACTCTTTTCGCCATAGAAACATCCCTCCTCTTTTTTAGTAATTGCAGGAAGTTGATTCTTTAAATGTTTTTCCGTGCTGACGCCTCTATTTCTAACAAAGCTTTATAAATACACTCCAGAATATAATTTCCATGTCTCAACCAGAAGATGCAGAGATGCAAGTCATCCGGGTACGCTTGCCGCAGAAGACCGAAGTACTTGGCATAGTGCAGCAGCGCTTAGGCGGCAGCAGGATGAGAGTTCTTTGTTTAGATGGAAAGGAACGTATCTGCAGGATTCCGGGAAGATTGCGGCGAAATTTATGGGTTCGGGAGAATGATGTGGTTATCGTTGAACCCTGGGAATTAGGCGGCGATGAAAAAGGTGACATTGTGCATAAGTATCAGGGTAAAGCAGAAGTTGCCTTCTTGAAGAAAAAAGGGTACTTGAAGAGTTTGGAAGAAGAATTCTAATTACTACTTCTGAATAGAAAATTATTTAAAGAAGATACTCTAAAACTGTGTATGAAACAAAAAAGCGCAGGAAAATTCCTGTTTCAGAGTTTAATATCTTTGGTTCTTTTGGTTGGTTTAGCCCTTAAAGGCTTTTCTACTGGAGTGGAAGCGGTAGTATTTTCAGTACTGCTTTTACTATGCGTAGTCAGTTTAGTTGCCTACAAAAATTTCGGAGAGAAGACCTTATTTGTGTTCTATTCTTTGTTTGTCTTAGATGTTGTAATGCTTTGGCTGCCTGCCAACTCGCTTTATTTCACCCTGCTTATCGTTGGCTTGCTGGGTCTTTTGGTAAGCATGCCCCGCCGAGACAGCAGGAAAGTATGCGATGATTGCACCTGCGAGCCGGCACCTTCACCCCCTCCGCAGAAAGTTGTGGATGGAAAGGTAGTTCCGCCGCCTAAGGCAGAAACTAAAGTTGAAGTAAAAGAAACTGCTGTCAAGACGAAATTCACTCCCGGCAAATATGTAGCCAGCAAACGAAGCAACGTCTACCACGAACCAAAATGCGAGTGGGCTAAGAAGATCCAGAAGGATAGGCAGTTATGGTTTGCGGACAGAAAAGAAGCCTTGAACAAAGGATATAAGAAGCACGATTGTGTGAAGTGATATTATGGTCGACAGAGTGTTATTTCCAGAACTTACTCCTGAAGATTTAAAGGTGGCTTCTGCTTATGCTCTGGAGGAGTTTCCTGTTGGTTCTTTTATGCGCGTGGGTATGAATTGTAGGTGGGGACATTTTGGTCGTGTAAACAATATAGGCAACATTAGTGCTATTATCTCTGTGGAGCTTGGCAGTTTAGAAGAAATAGGTGGGTTGTTTACTACTGGTCATTATGATTCCAAGACATTTAAGTTGCTGGATGAGAAAAACCTCAAAATATTCTACGAGAATGAAAGAGTCATAATTGGTGAATATGATCCTTCTAGTGGTTGGGATTCTGAAGAAAGAAAAAAATTTAGGGCTTGGCTTGACTTTGTTGCCGAGTTGAAACCAAATGAGCCAATCTTATATTACCCCTATAAGTATACTAGTTATTACGAATGGTCTCCCTCTCGTACCTTCTTTAATCACTATGGAGCATTTTACGGAGTAGATCATAAATCCTTCCATAAAGTAAGATAACAATATAATAAAGAATCAAGATTTTTAATGAATTATTTTTTCTAACTCTTTAACCTTTTTGACGTCATAATCTCCTTTTACTTGTCCTTGAGATACCCAATTGACAGAAATAGAAGGAATTCCTAATTCTTTGCAACTGGTAATATCTTTATCTCCGTTGCCAATATAAAAAGCTGGTTTCCCATATTCTTTTAGGAATTCCTTAAACATTTCTTTCTTATTTGGATGCTTTTTTACCGAGCTTTTGTATAAAATGTCAAATAAATCCACACATTCAACTTTTTCTAAGATAGGCTCTACTGACGTTTCTGGCGCAGTGGTAATTAGCGCTAATCTATACTTTGGCTTTATTTTTCGTAAATATCGAGCAAAGTCATCTACGAGGTCTTTTTTATCTGCTTCAGCTACCGTGACCATGGAAAATAAATTTCGAGCAAATACATTTCTTGTTTCCCGATCAACATTTCCCAAATATCTCTTCATTACTTCGTGAACTTTGTCAAAATAATTTTCCAAACCAGCATACTGATTAATAGATTTATCATTTAACAAAACTGACATTACAGAAAACCATCGCTTATGCGCTTCATCAAATGGTCTGGAACGAAGCAATGCTCCATCGAAATCTACAGCAATAATTGGTTTTTGAGATTTCATTTGATAATCTTCTCTAGCTCTTCAGGCTTACTGATAGTGTAATCAGCGTACTCTTTCTCTCCACCTGCAGGATGTCCCCAAGTCACAAAAATGGATTTCTTAGCGCCTCGTTGTAAATCACTCAGTTTATCTCCTATAACATATTCTAAAGTCCCCTTTGCTTTTAATTCTTTAATATCTGCGTCCTGATTTTCCATGCCTAAAATGGGCGGCTGTCCATAGATATAATCAAACGTTAATGGAATTCCAGCGATTTGTAACATCCCAGAAATGATGTCTGTTCTTACCCCAGACACGATAGCCAGTTTATATCCTAATTTCTGAATCCTCTGCAATTGTTCAACCAGCCCTTCAGGAACAATATTTATTCTATGCTTCTTTGCGACCATGTACATGCCAATTTGAAATAAATTAGTAGAAATCTGATTTTGAACTTGCTCTCCAGTCAAAATCATGAATCCTAAATCATTCTTTCGATATCTAACTTTAGTTTTTCCTTTCAAGCCAGTCAATTTCTCAACAAATTCTCGATTTACTTTGTAAAATGCTTCTGGATCAGCATGTTGTTCTTTACTCGGCAAGGCTTTTTGCAATACTTTTGCCCTAAATTCATTTGCTTCTTCGATTACTTCAGCTTTCACTAAAGTTCCAGCAAAGTCTACGAGGATTATTCTTTCTTTCATGATATCATAAATAAGTCATTTTCTATAAAAATATATCCTCTCATAATTCCCTATTTCTTCCAATAATACAACACCAACCCAATAACCGACACAGAAATAGCTGCATCAGCTAGGTTAAACACCGGCCAGAAGCCTAGGTCAATAAAATCAACTACATACTGTCGCAGAACCCGATCGATCAGATTCCCAGCTACTCCTCCTAAAAATAATCCAAATAATGCTTGCGCCCATTTCTCTTTTGGTATTTTATTGTAATAATAAATGATGGCCATCAATACTATAGTGGAAATTATCGCCAAAACGACCATCTGTCCTTTCAAGATGCCGAATCCTGCTCCGGTATTATTTACAAAATGGATGAATAAAAATCCTAGCCTCCATTCCGGCATCTTCAGAGCAATATAATATTTAGTTAGCTGATCTAAAAAAAGAGTAGCCAACGCCACGGCAACAAACAGAATCAAATAGTTCTTTCCTTTTACCATAATCGTTGTCGTTGTTGCTGCTGTACGCCAGCTGCCCGTTCCAGATTTGCAGTCCGTTGATCCAAAGAACTTAAAATGACTTTGATCGTATCGAGCTTGCTGCTGATGAGCTCTAAATCTTTTTCAATGTTTTCTGCAGGTTGGGATAATGTTGCTGGTTGTTGTTGGAAGGCAGTTTGCTTGTAGGGAGAACCCCTAACAGTTACTGGTTTAGTAGGCTCTTCCGGAAAAGGGCTTCTCTCTTCGATGTCCTGATTTAATCCAAAAGGATCCTCTTTTATGCCGGTTTTGAGCTGTTCATCCGCTAATTTGTCAAAATCCAGCTCATCATCATGCCTCCAGAAGAGGATTTTGTTTAAGATGCCCATAAGGTTAAGAAGGAAATTAGAGTTTAAATGGTTTTCTGAAGCTTATTCGGTAAAAATTCTGTTTCTCATCAACCAATTCTTTCAAACCTGCGTCTCTCCAACTCGATCTCGGCTTCGTGGATCTCGAGTTGGAGCTTATCTTCGACAGTCGGCGGCCAAAGATATAGCCTATAAAAATTATGCTTCTCATCGATCATCGCCATCGCATCCGGTCTAATTAAATCATAACAAACATAAGTAAATGGTAAAAACGGCTCTACGAATTGTTCTACTTCTTGTTTGCTCATACCTTGGCCTTTCTTCTGCTTCAACTTCTGCTCCTGCAACAACCGCCATTTCTTATGCACTTCCGGAGAATCTGCTTTCAGCATAATTTGATAATCTAAAAGTTTCCAGACCGGTTGGTATTGTTTTATGAAAGAAAGCACTACTTTATGATGTTTACCGTTTGGATCAAGTTTTTTTATGTTGATGTTATTTTTGTTGCAGATAGACCAAAACTTTTCTGATGAAACTTCCGGCATTCCTACGCACCAACCTTCGAGAATCACGAAATCCTGCCTTCCTTTTACCTTCTTTGTCATGTTAAGAATATCTCCTTTCCCATCATATAAGGATTTGTCAAATATCGGAATTTCAAAATTTTTTCCTGCTTTTGCTTTGCGTAACGTCTCTAATAAAAACTTCACTCTATGCGTTCCTGGTAATCCGCGGGAAATCTGGTAGAATGGATTGTTGGGATATTTTTCCTGCAATTTTTTCCGTTCCTTCCAGGTTTTATAAAAATCGTCAATGGAAAATGATTGAGCTTGGTATCCTTCTCTTTCCAGATGTTTTTCCAGAAATTTCACGATAGTAGTCTTTCCAGTACCCTGCCCGCCTTGTATGCCGACAATAATTGTTTTACTTTTCTGATGAAGTCTCTGCAATCTTTCAGCAATCGGAACAATTATTCTTTTCTCTTCCTCTTTGGTGAAGTTGCGTTCTCCCACAAAGAATAGGAAAGAAAGAATGTATTTAAAGATTCGGAGAAAAATAAAAATTCAAGCACAAGGTTTAAATATAAGTTAATAATAAATGGTTATAAGTTAATATCAAAATGCAGCTGCAACAAGAACATAAACCTGAACATTTTCCTACCTTGAAGACAGTTCTAATGGTAGAAGATACTCTTAAAAACATGGATGAAAGTGTTATTTCTGTCGCTGACCTAAAAAGAAAACTTCCACGCCAAGTTAATCATAATACTTTAATGCTGATTCTTCAATACTTAGAAGAAAGCAATAAAATAGCTGTCACTTTGAAAGGAATTACCTGGATTCATAACACCAATCAGAAATTAAGGAAAGCAATTGCTCAGGGATTGGAATTGTAAGAAAATTTTTTATTAAGTATTAATGGGGGAGCACTGACGGAGAAACAGAGATTGAAATCATTGCTTTTGTTTTAAATATCATTGATCACAAGAAATACGATAAGAAATTTGGGTATAAATGAATCAAAATAAAATTTCATTTCCCTAAATACTTCTTCACTTTACCAACATCATGCACTCTCACAATATTCGCTCCATTCTTAATTCCCAATGCAACCGCTTCCAATGTTTTCATTCCATTTGGAAATGATTTTCTGGATGGTCCGATCAGAATAGGGCAGCCTAAATTCTCAAACTCAGCAAGACGTGTCAAAATTTCATAATTCTGTTCCGGAGTTTTACCGAATCCCAACCCAGGATCAATGATGATTTTGTATACACTATCAACATGCGCTTCGTCAATCCGTTCGCGTAAATAACCTTTAACTTCTTCAACCACATCCTTATACTGATATCCGCGCATGGTTTGCGGAGTTCCTGGCATGTGCATGATAATAACTGGAACATCATATCTGGAAACAACTTCCCTCATCGCCGGATTACGCAGCCCTTGGATATCATTGACGATAGAAACTCCTTCTTTAAGACAAGCTTCAGCAACTTCTGGTTTGTAGGTATCGATGGAAATAGGTATATTAATCTCTCGTATCAATCTTTCAACAATAGGAAGAACTCTGTCCATTTCCTCCTGCACAGAAATGGGAACAGCTCCTGGTCGGGAACTTTCACCGCCTACATCAAGAATATCTGCTCCCTCAGCGACCATTTTCTTAGCATGTCCTATTGCTCTCTCAACGTCTGTATACTTTCCTCCGTCAGAAAAAGAATCAGGAGTGACGTTCAGGATTCCCTGGATCAGAACCTTATCAAAGTTTAACATCAATACTCCAGCTCTTTCATCTTTTTAGCCGCTCGGTTCCTAATGAGAATACTATATCTTTCTTCTGCTACAGACCCTTCCAGAAAATGAAATGGTCTTGCCGGTTGTTCTTGTTCATTCCGTGCTGCTCTCATAAAAATGAGTGTCCCCGGAGAAGCTTCCAGATATACCGCACCATCCTTTTGCCGATTTTTACATACACCGAAAGGAGCATTTCCCTGCAGCACAAAACTTGCTACTAAATCCATGTCTGCTGCATAATCCTGATGCGGCGTTATTCCTGCTGAACCAACCCAGTAATGGTGAACACCGATAGAATTGAACCTTCGCGAGGTAAAATGCGCCTTTTCTGCTAAATGCTCATACATTTCTGCATATTCTGCGGCCAAGTTAGCAACAGCATCCTGCAAGGTTCGGGAGAGTTCCCCTTCCGCCAATCGTTCCAGATAAAATGTTTTCATCTCTTGTATCACTCCTGATTTTTTCTTCTCCCGTTCCACCGTGATAAAAAGATGTTCAGAATCTTTTATTCCTGTTAGTAACTCTTTTCGCGCTTCTTCTGTCAAGAATCCTGGTATCGATAATGCTCCTAATGTTGAGAAATCGTATAACTTTCTTACTACTTCATCAACATCTATCTTTTCTGTACAGATGTACTTGGTCATCATTTTCACCTAATTCTGCTAGCAATTCACCAATACTTTTTTGTAAGATTGGATGGGTTATTTCTGCGGCAATTTCAGCTAATGGAACTAATACAAACCGTCGTTCATGGAAGCGCGGATGGGGTATCTGCAGATTTCCAGTTTTCAGAATAAGATTATCATACAACAATAAATCTAAATCTATTATTCTTGGTCCATTGACTATCTCCTTGCTGCGGCCCATTTCTTTCTCGATCCGCTGCAGATCAGCATGCAGTTCCAGCGGAGGGTACATAGTTTGAATACCGATCGCGCAATTAAGAAACCAATCCTGCTCTTTAAATCCTACTGGTTCAGTTTCATAGAGATAAGAGCGGTTTATAATTGGAAATTTTTCTGTAAGCAAACTAATTGCATTTTCAATATTTTTTTCCCTATCTCCGATGTTTGAACCCAATCCAATATAGGCCTGGATCATTTCTCTCGTACAATCTCCACCGCGGTGTAATCGGCAATGCGCAAGGCATTCGGCTTTTTGATGCAGATCTCTACTTTCTTCGCTCCGAATAAGGTTAAGATGTCCTTTGCCGTCGCCTCCGCCGCTGTCTCTAGTAATTTGTATTCTTTAGCGGCTAGTACGGTACTTATCCGTTTGCAGACTAGGGCATAATTGATCGTCTTTTCGATATCATCCCGGGAGGCTGCTTCTGCGATATCAAAAAATAAGGTCAGATCCATCAGGATAGGCTGCTTGGTCTTCCGTTCTTCTTCAGTAACTCCAATGTGCAGATCAAATTTCGCTCCTTTCACCATTATCTTATCCATGTCTTCCCTCTTGCACGAAACTGAAAAATTCCTGCCTAGTTTTTTGATCTTCTTTGAATAAACCGCGTAGCTCAATAGTAATCATTTCTCCTTCCTGCCGCACGCCGCGCATAGTTTTACAGAGATGCTTTGCTTTCAGGACTAAAGCCATGCCTTTCGGTTCAATGCTTTCATGAGAAAGGGCTTTCCAGAGATCATCAATGATATCTTTTACCAATCGTTCCTGTATTTGCAGCTTTGCGGAATGGAAATGCACCAGATGCGCTACTTTGGAAAGGCCGATGATCTTTCCCTGCGGCTGAGGGATGTAACTGAACCAATATCTTCCGAAGAATGGTAATCCATGATGCTCGCAGAAAGAATGAAAAGTACCCTGATCGATAATCATCTGATTGTAAATGATGCCATCTTCCCCGTTAGGAAAAGTGGTAATTTTCGGTTTGCATTCTGCATTATAACCGCGGAAAACCTCCTCATACATAGAAGCGATGCGTAAAGGCGTTTCTTGCAAACCTGCTCGATTTGAATCTTCCCCAACCTCTCTGAGCAATTCTTTCCACAATTCAGCAATCTTTGCTTTATTCAGATTTGCTTTCATACAAAAATAAAGTTTTACAACCTTATTAAACCTTATTGAATAAAATATTCTAATATGAATCTTTTACTAAGTTTCAATTCTGCTTGAAGTTATCAGAATATATTTAAAGTAACTTGCTTATACAAAACTATGGCAAAATCAAACTTCCTTTTAGTGGACCTGAACGAGCCAAAGACCAAGAAGCTGGCAGAAACGATCACCAGCGAGACCAGCAGAAAGATTCTCAACCATCTAGCAGATAAAGAAGATACGGAAGCAAATATCGCCAAATTGCTCAATCTGCCCATCTCTACCGTTCATTACCACTTGCAAAAACTGCAGGAAGCTCATCTCATCATCGCAGAAGAATTCCATTACAGCCAAAAAGGGCGGGAAGTACTGCATTACAAATTAGCAAATAAATATATCATTATCGCTCCGAAAGCTGTTTCCGGATTGAAGGAGAAATTGAAAGGAATTCTTCCTGCTGCGATTGCTGCTTTAGGAATTAGCGCGGTGATAAAATTGATTCAAAGTACTTCCAAGACAGTTCCAGCATTTGAAGCAGCAGAATCTTTGGCTGCTGATGCCGCTCCGGCTATGAAATTGGCCCAAGAAGCTGCAATTGTTCAACAACCAGATATTGCTTTATGGTTTTTGGTAGGAAGTATGGCTGCTTTAGTGATTTATGTAGTTGTAGAATTGATCAGAGAAAAAATCAAAATTAAATAAAAAATAAAGTTTACTTCTTCTTATTTGTGTCAGTTTTCCTGGATCTCTTCCATCCCAACCAAGCCAATACTGCCACAACAGCATATGGAAGTAATCCCACTACTAACTTCAGCAGGCTGTTCAAGCTTTGAATGAATCCAGTTGCCAGTTCTGAAAACTTCACCAACACCGCGTCAACATACTCGGACTGCTTCTCAGTAATGGTTACATAAAGGGTGGAATATTCCACTCGTGTGCCAACATTCTTAAGCTGGTCTTCCAAGAATTTAATGGTTCGTTCCTGGTTAAAAATTCTATCGCTTAGTTCAATTTTATCCACTACCGTGGTTGCTTCAGCTAACATCTGCTTGTAGCGAGCTAATCGTTCTTTCTCAGAAGCTAATTCGCTTTCCAAATCCACAAATTGTTTGGTGATATCATCTGCGCTCTCGCTGAATGACGTTACTTCCCCGATTTCTTTAAGTTGCGATACTACTGCAGCATACTTCTCTTCTTCTACTTTAATGGTGTACGTGCCAGAATAATACGATCTTCGTCCATCACCATAATCATACTTCTGGGCATTTTCGTTCAATAAAAACGCATCAGCAGTCTTTACAATACTTTTCAACTTGCTTTCAGCATCTTTGAATGTTCCCCTTTCTACTTCTGTAATCAGAGAGGCGGTTTTTGTGATCTTTCTATCAGCTGCTTCAGGAGCAAATCCGCTATCGTATATCGGCGAAGGCATACCGATTCCCATTTTTGAATCCGCAGCTATTCCGCCGTAAGCCATTTCCGCGAATCCTCCTTGAAATACTCCTTGCTGTAAAGTTTCCGTTGCCGGCAAACCAATAAACAGCACTAATACTGCTGCTAACAATAACACAATAAGCCAGTTCTCCTTTATCTTTTGAAATTGTTCTTTAATAGTCATGGTTTATACCTCCATTTGCTATCCTAAACATAGAAAATTAAAACTAATATATAAATGCTTTAAAGACTTTGAATGGGATTGAAGTTAAGAGGTTAAGACTTAGTTTTTGTTCCAATATCACCGGCGTAACCTTTAAAATAATCAATTCCGCCAACTTTCTAAAGCGAAAAACATATAAATAACCAATAATATGGTTCATATAAACCAATAAAGTGGTTAAAAAATGATAACCGCCAAACAACTAAAACTATTCGAAGTGTTCGCAAAGAAGCCTTTTGCAGAACACACCAGAACAGAGATAAAAAAAGAATCAAGAGAGAAATCAAATAATGCCTTAGCTTTAGCTATAAACCTTCTAAAAAAAGAAGAAGTGTTAATCGAAAAGAAGGTTGGGAAATCCGGCCTTTTGACGCTTAATTTGGAGAACGAGTTGGCATTTTATTATATTGCCTTGTGCAATATCAACAGAATTCATCCTCTTGCTAAAATTGCTTTAAAAACAATTAAAAAAGAGCTATCCGAAGATACTCCCTTTTATTCAATGGTTATTTTTGGGTCCTATGCAGTCAATGAACAGAAGAAGGATTCTGATTTAGACCTGGCAATATTTATTGAAAACGAAAAGAATAGAAAGCAGATAGAAGCTTCAGTTAATAATGCCAATCTAAAAAGTGCTCTTAAAATGGATGTTCATGTCATTCCCAAAACAGAAATGCTTAAGATGCTGGCTGTTAAGGAAGAAAATCTAGGCAAACAGATAGTGAGAAAACATTTGGCTGTTCACAACCACACTATTTTTTATGAGATCATCAATGAGGGGATGAAACATGGATTTCGAATATAAGATTTATCTTGCTAGAGCTCAAAACGAGTTAAATCTATCAATCATGATTAAAAAGATCAGTGATGACCAAAAGATGCAGCTTGAAGTATTTGGAATGAAAGAAGATACTTACTACAGCGCAACAATTTCTCATGCATATTACTCTATATTCTACGCTGCAAAAGCGTATCTTTTGTTGAAAGGCATTAAGACCAAAGCTCCAGAAGAACATAAGAAAACATTTGAGGAATTTTCAAAGCTCGTTACTAAAGGAGTAGTTGATGTTGAATTATTGAAGATATATCAAAATATGATCCTAAAAGCAGATACCCTCTTACACATCTTTGAGCTGGAAAAAGATAAGCGAGGAAAATTTACTTACAGAAGAATACCTCAAGCGAATCAAGAGCCAGCATAGGAAAGCATAAAGAACGCACAAACATTCTTCAGCCAGATATACAGATTATGTGAAAAAGAGTAAAACTATGTTTAAGAATTTTAGCTTTTCTGTCTTTGTAGAGCAAAATCCTATAATCACTCTGAATGGGATTGAAGTTAAAAATGAAATTTATTCTTTAAAATCTCCACCCTCAGCACCAATATACTGAAATACAACTTCTCCTTCTTTCATTACCTGTAGAGCATTAATTTTAATTAAACCACCGCAACCATCAACTGGTCTATCAAATCCTAGTCTTGAGTATACTCTTACTTTTTCTCCCTTGTTTATTCTGAGATTGTAAGCAGCTGGAATAACAACTGGTCTCTCGAAAGTATCAAGTTTTAATTCTAAAGAATATTGGCCAACCTGAAAGGGAGAGTTGCTAGCATATCCTGTTGCTTCCTCAACCACTCCATCAAGAGCTGCAACTTGTTCATTTTTTAGATAAAAATTTTTCATTTTTAATAACCCCCCATATCTTTACGGTCTCGTCCTTTCCGGATCCCTGGGCAATAACACCGCTTCCCGGACTAATTGTTCTTTAATGGTCATGGTTATGCCTCCATTTATCTATCGTAAAATACGGAAAACAAAACTAGTATATAAATGCTTTAAAGACTTTGAATGGGATTGAAGTTAAGTAGCGTCTTTATTTGTATTTAAGATTAGTATTGATAAGCTCATTATTTTGTCGTATCGTAGCTTCAATAGTCCGCTTAACTACATCTGGATGCGGAGAATGCAGGATAATAGGGCGACCTTCATATTCTCTGTGCTCTTCGACGAGATTTGCAACACCTAATGACTCCCAGGTCCACTTTCGGACATATTCAACGTCTCCTCGCAAATGGCGAACGAAAAAGTAAATCCTGTCTCTTAGTTCTTCCCCAATACTTTTGTGGTAGTCGTTTAAAGAGGGGTTTCTTTCTTCCATTTGTTTTAGTTTTTTTTGAAGAGGGTCGTAGAACATGTTCCACCTCAAGGCTTCGTCCTTTCCGGATCTCTCGGCAGCAATACCGCTTCTCTAACATTGTCCAACTTCAATAACCTTTGGGTAATCCTGTCCAGTCCAAATCCCGCTCCGCCATGCGGTGGAACTCCATACTTAAAGATTTCCGCATACTCTTCCATTTTATCCAAATCCAACCCTTTCGCTTTAGCCTGCTTCTTGAGAATTTCATAGCGATGCTCCCGCTGTGCTCCGGTACTGATCTCTACTCCATTGAACAGCAAGTCAAATGATTTGGTAACATCAGCCTTTCCTTCCGGTTTCATATGATAGAAAGCTCTGACTGCTGCTGGGAATAGGGTAATAAAAACGAATTCTGAACCGTATTTCTCTTTAACCAATTCTCCTAACAATCGTTCCCCTTCCGCATCAAGATCCTCGTCCTTGCCATACTTCTTTCCCTTCGTTCCGCCAGGAACGTCACGAACGGAGTGACTTGACTTGGCCAGCATTTTCTTAGCCTCATCCATGGTAATTCTTGGAATTTTCTTGGGAACAACCAACTCAACCCCTAAAGTCTTCAGTTCCTCAACAGCTTCTTTTGACAAATTGCTCATAAGATTCACAAACATTTCCTCAATCAAATCCATGACGTCGTCGTAATCATCGATGAAACCCATCTCAAAATCTACACCAGTAAATTCAGTCAGATGCCGAGTAGTATGTGATCTCTCAGCTCTAAACACTGGACCTAACTCATACACTCGTTCAAAGCCGCCGGTGACGAACATCTGCTTGTAGATTTGCGGTGATTGAGCTAAATACGCTGGTTTTCCAAAATAATCTAGAATAAACAGCTCTGCTCCCGATTCCACTCCGATGGTAGTTATCTTTGGGGTATTGATATTAGTAAACCCTTTACTGTCAAAGAAATTGGTCAAAATCTTAGAGATTTTTCCCCGTACTTTGAAAATAGCCTGCTTTTTCAGATTTCTGGTATCTAAGAAGCGGTGATCAATCCGTTTATCAATATGAGTTAATCCTTTATCCGAGTTATCTATGGGCAAAGGAGTTGCTGCTGAGGACAAAACAGTGATTTTCTTGATTAATACTTCAATCCCCCAGCGGGATTCCTTGTTTTTCTTAGGTGTTCCTACAATCTCCACCACAGATTCATTAGTAATATCGCCTATGGCAGTAAAAGAAGCCTCATCAGTTGTTCCTTTCAAAGCAATAGTCTGCATATCTCCAGTTCTATCGCGGAGAATGAGAAATTTGATCTTGCTTAAGTTTCGCAAGTCCTGCACCCATCCTTTGAGTAAGACTTCCTTATCTAGATGCTCATGAAGTTGATTGATCAAGGTTCTGTTCATGAAAAGCCAAAATAAGCCGCCCTTTTTATTGTTTTCTATAGATAATTTTGAAAAAACATTCAAAATGATCTTAGAAACTTTGAAATAGCCGATATTTTAGCGTAAAAAGATGAACCCCAAAAATCTCTTTTTTTCAAAGTTTCTATAGAAAATTTTGCTAATTTGCAAAATTGTTCTAAGAAAACCATAGAATTAAGGTTTGAAAAAGAAGGAAGAAAGAAAAAAAAGAAAAGTAAAATTACTATTTATCTTCGCTTTTTTTTCTTTGCTGCTTTCTTAGCCATCTATCATACACCTCTTTTGTTAAATGATGAAAGAAGTAAATACTTTTACCTATTTAAATGTTACTTAAATTCTCTTCCGATCTTTTTCCGCAGCAATAATTTTTTCCAATGCCAAAACATACGCAGCAGACCTAAAGCTCTTTTTATCGTCGGAAAATTCCTTCCAGATCTGTTGGAAAGCCGAAAACATCTTTTCCTGCAGCTTTTTCTTGATTTCCTGCTCACTCCAAGATTCATTCTTCTTGTTTTGCACCCACTCAAAGTATGAAACAGTTACGCCGCCAGAGTTTGCTAAAATATCCGGCAGCACTAATACATTTCTCGTTGATAAGATTTCGTCCGCTTCCGGTGTGGTCGGTCCATTGGCTAACTCCAATACTATCTTTGCTTTGATCCTTGGAGCAATTTCCTTGGTAATTACTCCACTTAAGGCGGAAGGAATAAGTATGGAACAATCGCTTTCCAAAAGCTCTTCGTTGCTGATTTTTGTTGCTTTGGCATACTCAGTCACTGTTCCGGTTGTTTCCTTTGCTTTGATTACTTTCTTGATGTCCAAACCTTTTGGATCATAAATTCCTCCTTTTGAATCAGAAACGGCCACAATGGTATATTTCCGTTCTGCCAAGAGTTGCGCCATGTTCATCCCGGCATTGCCAAAACCTTGAATTGCAACTTTCTTCTCTTTCAATCCTGTTTTCTTCACTGCTTCTTCTAGGACATACACTCCGCCTAGAGCAGTAGCAATATCTCTCACTTTAGAACCACCTAATTCCAACGGTTTTCCGGTAATAAACGCCGGTGCTTTCTTTCCGATCAATTTTTGATACTCATCCAGCATCCAACCCATTATTTCAGGAGTCGTATATACATCTGGCGCAGGAACATCTGTATCCGGACCAAGATTCTTATAAAAAGCGCGGACATAGGCTCTGCTTAACTCTTCCAATTCTTTTTTGCTTAATTTTTTAGGATCTACTGTAACCCCGCCTTTTCCACCGCCAAAAGGAAGATCAGTAACTGCAGTCTTTATAATCATCCAGAACGCCAATGAGGTCACTTCATCCTCAGAAACTTCAGGATGATAACGGATACCTCCTTTATATGGCCCCCTGGCATTATTGAATTGAACTCGGTAGGCTGGATATTTCTTTCCATTTACGGTTAATTCTGCTTTAAGAACTTTATCTGGGGTTTCTAACTTTCTGATATCTTTTTTACTAAGATTAGCCAAAGGAGCAATTTTTTTCAGAAATGTGGTTACGTTTGCAAAAGACATACAACCTTGAACCAAGAATCTTCTTTTAAATCTTGTGTAGTAATGTTAATTTTACTATAACTTTTGTTTCAGAATCTGATCTAGTTGCTGACGGGCGGGAAACAATACAATCTCCAGTAGTTGTCTTAACTTTATGATTATTATGAATTGATTCTTGCTTTAAACAACGCTGCAGCTAATGTCGCAATCACATCCTCCTGATTAATCCCATGCTTGATGGCAATATATTTCGCATCCTGCACGCATTCATCCATGAGCTGAAGGTGCTGCCTCCGCAGTTGGTCGTGTTCTTCAGAAGACATAATTAGCTTTATTTGCAAGGAATATTTATAAATTTGCATACTGGTATGCACATATGCCATCGTTCTGGAAACATGTCAATGAAGTATTGAGAGAAGCATATATCATCATCGAAGTGCTTGATGCTAGATTCGTGGAGGAGACCAGAAACAGAGAAATTGAGTATAAGGTACGCTCTTCCGGCAAGAAGATATTATATGTTCTCAATAAATGCGATTTGGTCAACATAGATGAATTGAAAGAGAAGAGCAAAGAACTGCAGCCTTCCGTTTTTATTTCCAGCAAGGAAAGATTAGGGACAACTATTTTGAAGAAGAAAATTCTGGAATTGTCTCAAGGAGAGAAAGTTACTGTTGGCGTTTTAGGATATCCAAACGTAGGTAAATCTTCCTTGATCAACGCTTTAGCCGGACGAGGAGCGGCCAGAACTTCTTCAGAAAGCGGCTTCACCAAGGGATTGCAGAAAGTACGCGTGGATAATAAGATAATGCTGATTGATACACCTGGAGTATTTCCAAAGGAAGAGAAAGATGTAGTGAAATATGGAAAGACAAGTGCCATGAGTTCTGGCAAAATTAGAGACCCGGAATACGTCGCTCTGCGAATTATTGAAGATGAAAAAGAGAAGGTTAAGAGGCATTTCCATCTCGAAGAAGATGATGCAGAAGAGATATTAGAAAAAATTGCGGTTATTTACAAGAAAATACGTAAAGGCAAAGAATTGGATTTAGATGCAGCGGCAAGATTGTTCCTGAAAAAGTGGCAAGAAGGGAGCATAAAATGATTAAGAGAATCAAAGAACTACGCAGTGTAATAAGAACCAATCGCGACCAGAAAGGCGATGACCGCTGCTGGCTAGATGATTATTTGGTGTGGAATACGCTTCCTAAAACTAAACAGGTACTTCATTTGCCAACCTATGACGAAGGCATGAAAAGATGTAGATCATTTTTCAAGTATAGGAATTCTGCTTCTATGGAAGAAATACCCGCAGATGCTATTCTTGACCCGGCTAAATGGGATGATGATCTTGCTAAGATGAGTGCTGAAGATTTACGCTCTGAGTTAAGTAAAATAGAAAACGCCATTTACAAACATGGTAATGTTGTTTATAGAGAACGAACCGTTGAAGATGATAAAGAACTATACCGCGTCCTGCCAGAAAAGATTCCTGCTGATTTCAGACTTCCCTGCGAAGAAGATTTTCTCGGCACGAAGAAAACAGAAGCTGGCTGCCCGCAGTTCTGGAACAGCCATAAGAATTGTCTAGGAGAACATAACATTCATCAATGGGGACCTTGTAAGAAGTAATAATAATGTCTGTTTCACGACGTCAGTAAATCATCTATCTCTTCATTTTTCATGGAAGTATCCGCCTTGACAAACTTTCCCTGTTTGATTTGCTCTTCGCTTCGTTCGATAGCTTCCTTTATCATTTCAATCTGATAAGTGCAACAACTATTTGAATTTTTTGTTCTAAATACTCGAGGAAGAGTTGTTACTTTCAGGTTACTAAATAGTAGTAAACTTTATAAATAAACCTGCCAAATCACTATTATAACAAGC
>CAYIEF010000023.1:0-17054 GCA_964362365.1 uncultured Methanosarcinales archaeon
TATAAAGATTTCGGTAGTAAATGAAATAAACTGATACAGTATATGTTTTTAGACGCTAAAGAGTTAATTCTTCTGGATTAACCATAAGCTGCTTTCACAGCCTCATGAACCAGTTCATATAAAAAACTTTGGGCATCATACTCTCGTAAATCCTTGTAATATCCCGCTTGAGTATAAAAGAATCTTTTTGCATATGAGAACTTTAGATTATTTTTAATGATCTCGGTTAATTCATTTTTTACATACTCAAGAATCTTTTGATAGTCCTTAAAAGAATGGATTTTTTCTGCAAGTTCAAAAGTGTCCAATACTTTTCCGCTTCTAAAATATTCAGTGTACAAAATCAAGAAACGCACATTCTTATGAAACTTGTCTTTTTCATTCATTAAAGTTGGAATCGCTTCATTGATGACATTCCAATAATCGGAGAAAGTTACTTTAAGCTGTTTGGTAGGAAGAATGTTTTTAGCGATGCAGCTCTTGGAGATGGAATGGTAAAAGAGAGAGTGTAGATCATTAAAATCGATTACAGTAATTTTAGCTTTCTCGTTTAAAATTCTAAACTCTTTCTTGCTTCTGGAAATCACAAAAACATCAATATCGTTGTATTTTTCCTTGTACAAGAAAGAACCGCTGATGAAGCAATATTTAACAGGAATTTGGTTTAAGAGCTCTTCGGCTAGCTTGATTCTTTCCTTCAGTATGGCTTGATTTTTGGGATTGTAGATTATCATAATATTACTTAAAATATATGATATTTATAAATTTTGCTTAAAAAATATGTAAAGATATAGAAAAAGTAACATGACTATTGCCCATACAAAGAGGGTACTTTTAGTTTAGTATTGTTCGGTTGGGCTCTTATTTTATTGTAACTAATAAGTGGCAAATAATAGGAAGCTTTAAATATAGGCAAATACACCATAAAGCTATGGTAAAGATTTATCCAAAATTGTACGAAGACACATTAGTAGGCAAAGTTAGAACATTTATGGGCTTTTCTAAAAAAGATCCTAATGATATTGCAGATAGTTTAAGACCCGAATATCAAGGAGATTATTCTTTATTGAATTTAGTTGGAATGGGCGAGGCAACTATATCAACAGCCCAATCGCAAAGACCAGTTATTGGTTCTGTTGGAATGGGACCTTGTGTTGCAATGGCAGGTTACGACCATAATCAAAAAATTGGTTTTGTTTCTCACAATGGTGTAGGAGATTATGTTGGAGTTCTCC
Source organism: uncultured Methanosarcinales archaeon (assembly GCA_964362365.1). Taxonomy (GTDB): domain Archaea; phylum Nanobdellota; class Nanobdellia; order Woesearchaeales; family GW2011-AR9; genus JACPIL01. The sequence continues at coordinate 1,236 of CAYIEF010000023.1, forward strand.
ATGCTTTGATTTTAAAAGAATTGAGAAAAAAATTAAAATCTGAATTAGGAATGGATATTTATATTGTTGGCGGAATGATTGGAAGTGGAGAATTAGCATCAAGATTAAGAAATATTGCGAGAGAAAATTTTAACCCAAGAATTATAAACGAAGACCTTGCATTAAATGTTTCTGATTGGACATATCTAGGAAAATATTTTTTATTGGACGTTAGAGATGGTGCAATTTATTCTATTGATGGTGGTGGACAACTACAATATGTTCCTCAAGCAGAACCAAGAATTTCTTTAGGAAAATAAGAGCCCAACATGTTTTCGTTTTGGAAAAAATTTGTATGAAGCGAAGCGTAATCGTTTATCCTATGTTAGACAGAATTTTCCGCAGAAAATTTGGTTTTCTTTTTTTTGTGGTCGGATAAACGAAGTTTTTTCCTTTTAGTTAGGCGACAATCTGCTATTTAGGGGCGGGTGGTCGGGGGGTTTACAAATTCCAAATTAATTACAGAAAACCTTGTTTTCTGATAGATTTCGGTGAGAAAAAGATAATAATTATGTTATGATAACTCTTGCGCCAACAATGGCGGTGCGACGGTCAAATGTTTCACTTCGTTTCACATTTGCCCTACTCGGCATCCCGTAGGGACAACTCCTGCCTCGTCACACGCCACGACGACTTTGAAAATATCAATAAACTTTATCATGATGATCAAAATCTAAAAGCCGTATCAGCTTCTTCTCTTCATCAATTTCATAGGTCAGAACAAATGAAGTATCGATGTGTACTCGCCTTGCTCCATGCATGTCTCCGCGTAAGGGCTTAAAATGATAAGGATTTTGCAAAATCTGGTCACCATGAGAAAAGCGATTCTGACGTGGTTATAACAAAATAATTAGATAATTATTCTTATCACTTACCATAAAGAGTAGATAAAAATTCAGGCAAACTTCCTCCACCACCAAGGTAAGTAAAAACTAGTTCAGCTGCTTCCTTAGGTTTAGAAACGGCTATTTTTTCAAACACTCTATTGGGCAAATTTCCACTAAAATAATCTCGTAAAAAAGTTGCGGGGTGTGGACCTCTATTAAAATAGGACAAAGCCTCTCCAAAAGATTCTGGAGAGATATCATGTGAACCTAAGTTTACTGCCCCTGAAAAAGCCATACACACCCCGTAGCCAACTCCACTTCTGTTATGGATTTGTAGGCCAACTATCCTAGTTGCTAATACGTTTGCTAATGTTTCATCTAGTTCAAAATTGTTCTCCAATGCATGTTCTTTACCAGAAAAACGCAAACGCAACCCAGTCGCTTTTACTTTACAAGCTTCTTCTTGTAGGAGATCATACTCTAAATCCTCTACATTAGCGTAACCAAGCACTTCAAATTCTCTTTCCCTATAGAAATCTCTAACTTCACCATCCAGAGAAACTTCAGTACAAGACCCGTGGATTGCTTCGTGTGTTAATATTGTAGTCAAGTATAAGTCAACAATTCCACTAAACCCATAAGATCTTAATAGTCTTCTGTTAAAGTAATTAATTAAATCAGAATTATTAGCAGTATCCATTAATCGCTCACGAACAAAAAATATTCTGTCATCTTTGTGCAAATATCCGGCAACAGTGTTTAACATTAACATGTCCTCCGTTGCGTCCTCTTCATTTACAAGAACCACTTCTCCACGCTTCCATCGCCTAAGGCCCACATTACCAAAACAAGCCTCATACCCATTTAGCATAGAATTTAGTAAAGAAACCTTAGAATCCAATGATTTTTGATTTAGTGTTTTCACTTTTATCTCTCCCTAAAACACCACCACTTTATTGAACAAATTATTAAATGAAAAAACTACGCTCCCAACTCCCCCTGGCTCAATCCCTTCCTCTGAACGATCTGGTTCCTGACTTTCTCCTGCAGTTCCATGGGCAGCCGTTCAAACATCTGGTCAACCAGTGAAGAATTCCCCCTACCTTCTGTTCCAGAGCGCAGATCGCTGCTCCAACCAATTAACTCGCCTACAGGTAACTTAGCGATAACTACTACTTGATCTTCTTCCTGGTTCATCTCCAACAATTGTCCTCGTTTAGAGCTTACCAGTTTGGAAATCTCTCCGGTGTATTCAGTTGGTGCTTCAATGCGCATTATCTGCAACGGCTCGAACAAGACTGGACCAGCCTGCATCATCGCTCCTCGGATACCTTCTCTCACTGCTGGATACATCTGCGCCGGACCTCTGTGAATAGCATCTTCGTGCAAAGTACAATCGGTCAAGCTTACTTTCAGATTTGTACATGGCTCGCGAGCGAGAGGGCCTTGTTTCATAACATCTTCAAACATGTCTAATACTAGTTCCAAGATTTCGTTGATGTAGACAATACCTCTGGTCTGGTCCATAAACATGTTTCCATTGAAGATCGCTTTGACCATTCCCGCAGTTTTAGCATCCCAGCCCACTTCATCACGTAAGAAAGTGACCAATTCTTCGTCTTTCTTCCTGAATCGTCCCTGTGGAAGCCTGCTCTCTTTAATTCCCTGGGCAATCTGCGGTTCTAAAGGTTCAACTTTAAAGTACAATTTGTTGTGTTTGTTAGGAGACTTACCTTCCACTTCAGGGCTCGGTTTGGTAACTGTTTCACGATATACGACGATAGGGGGAGAGGTCTTTACTTCAACTCCTTTTTCAGTGATAATTCTATTCTCAATAATTTCTAAGTGCAATTCCCCCATACCATGCAATAAGTTCTGTCCAGTCTCTTCGTTAATTTCGATCTTAACAGATGGATCTTCTCTACTTACTTTTCGCAGAACTTCAATCAACTTTGGCAAGTCTGCTGATTTCTTTGGTTCAATAGCTTTAGTGATAACTGGTTCAAAGATATGCTTCAATTCTTCGAAAGCTTGTTCCGGTTCTAAGGTAACAGTTTCCCCGGCAAATCCTACCACTCCAGAAATTGCCAGTACGTTACCTGCAGGAAGAGATTCAATGATCTCTGGTTTGATACCGTTGTAGATGTACACGTTTTGGATACGCTGTTTCTGTTTAGCGTTGTTCAAGTAAACTTCCATCCCGCTGCGCAATGTTCCGCTAAACAATCGTCCTGCAGAGATATCTTTTCCTGAACGCGGGTCGATAACAATTCTGGTGATGACGAAGGCTACTTTGCCGCTCGGATTACAGGTGATCAAATCTTTTCCAAACTGTGATTCCGGATCGCCATGCCAGATCTTCGGAATTCTGTAGGTCTGTGCATCGAGGGGATCGGGATGATGCTTGATGACCATGTCTAAAATTACCTCATGTAAAGGAGCATTATTCCAGACCCATTCTTTACGTTCAGCTTCTTCCATCTCGTAAATTCTAAGGATGTCAGAAAACTTTACATTTTTTTTATGCATGTAGGAAAATGATAACGCCCAGTTTTCTCTAGCGCTTCCAAAAGCTACGCCGCCATCCTGAACATTAACCTTCCATTTCTCTTTGTATTGTGATTCGGCAATGCGCTCAACCATGTTGTTGAACTGTACTACTAAGGCCATAATTCTTTCTGCGATCTTTTCCGGGCCTAGTTTTAATTCCTTCACTAATCGATCAACTTTGTTGATGAAGAGAACTGGTTTTACCCTTTCTCGCAAAGCTTGACGTACTACTGTCTCGGTCTGCGGCATGATTCCTTCTACTGCGCAAATTAATACCACTGTCCCGTCAACCGCTCTCATCGCTCTGGTTACATTGCCGCCAAAGTCTACGTGTCCTGGAGTGTCAATAAGATTAATCAGGAATTCCTGTCCGTTAAATTCGTGAACCATGGATACATTAGCCGCATCAACCGTCATTAATCGCTCCTGCTCGTCGGCATGCTGCCAGGTGGCCATGCCTTCTTCTAAATCGCCGGCTGCTTTTGAGGACATCATCCCTGCGGCTGCCAATAAATTGTCTGTAAAGGCGGTGTTGTGGATAACCATCCCTTCGGCGATAAAATTCTTATAATCTGGTACAGAGAAATCATACACGGTAGGTTCAAATACCCGCTCAATAGATTTAATCTCAATGAAAGCCAGATCGCCGGTTAGAAGTTTGTCTAAAATAGAAATGTTCTCCTGCACTTGCGCAAACTGAAGTTTTAATCCTTGAAGCGTATCAACGGTGGGCGTAAGAATTCCCTGCTCATACTTATAGTAATGATGATCGATGGAAGCCATGGGAACTTTCCGCGCCTCAACCAATTCCTTAGTGCTTAAAGGAATAGTGTCCGTCACGATGCTTCCCTGCACTTTTGCGGCCAGCTCCTCTGCTTTTTTTTGCTTTTGAGCCATTCCAAACCGAATTCCTTGGGTAAAGTTTTTTGCAGAGATGCCGGAAACGTAAAGCGTATCTCCTTGAATGATGCTAAGACAGGCAAAACGCAACAACAATAACTGCGTATCTTTTAGCATCTTTGGACTCACCGACGTAACTGAGATAGCCCGCCGTGATGGTTCTACCGTTCCATCGCAGTCAAAATATCCGCGTATAAATTGAGCTGCAAATTCCTTCGGCGCCTGGAAAATAAAATTGGTAAGGCTGATGTTGTGGCTCTTTCGGCGCAAAGGGTATCCGAACAAGAAATGAAGCAGCAGCTGTAAACCGCGGTTGGTAATCACTTCCGGCACCCGGTTTGGCTGCACGGCAACTTTTGGTGTTATATTCATCCCCTCGCAAATGGAAACGCATCGCTCCTTAAGTTCTTCTTTGCCAACGACAAACTTATGACCAGAACCATCTCCAAAAAACAAGCCAGCAAGATAAAAAAGATCTTCAAAGTTCTGCGGAAGTTTGAGAGAAAGGGTATTCTTGGTGGAAGACCTAAAGCTAATGCCCTCAATGCCATCATATACCTCCTTCACACTCATACCTAGCCGCGAAGCCAACTGAAGCAAGACCTCAATACGGTACCTATTTTGCCACAAGCCATGGTAAAATGACTTTGGAGCAATTTGCAGGTTTAATTGAGCGATAACCTCTTTTAATCCTTGCTCTTGTATTTTTTCTCGCACCAGGGAGCCAAACTCAGAATTTAATCGTGCATAACACGGCGCTTCAGCCAGGCGCATAAGAATTTCTTTCTTTATATTAAACTCATTTTCTGTTTCCAATTTTCGCGCGCAAACAACCCTATCGCCAAGCTTTAATTCTGCGGCTTCCTTTTCAACAAAATCCATATCTGAAAGAACCACATATTTATGCTCAGCGGTAGTGGTTATCTCTGATCCATTGCGGAGCGTTATTTTGACGCAATCCCCTCCCGAGAGCTTCCAGGCATGGGAAACCTTCTTTTTTTCTAACGCGCCTGTTTCTTTATTGAGAGAGAAAACATGAACTTCTTGGTCAGAAATATCAAACACTATTTCTGAGCCATTGTCCCTGACTTTCTGGCCACTTTTTTCTGCTTGAGAGAAGAGGTTTTCAGCAGTAATTATTTCTCCCGACGCTAGAATTACTCTAGTCTGGGGTGCAACACATTTTCCATGGTGAATGTGCGCGCTGGTGCAGATATTTCTAATTTGCTTCGGCGACTGGGCAATCCTCATTACTTTTTCAACGAATTTTTCTCCGGCCATTATGATTAACCTCGTTTAATTTTTGTTAATTTTGAGTTAAATTTTTTAAGTTCTTTGATTTTCCAACTGCTAACTTTTTGGGCGGTGTTGCTTCGAAAGCCAGAATTGCAACATATAAGTCGGATTGAAAATTAATGATCTGCCCATAAATTTTTTGCGCTTGTTCTGTTCTTCCTGCATAATTGGCTATTCTGGCGGCATAGAGTAGCCAATTCCCTTTCTCCTCATATTCGCCGGTAGGTATGCAAAGGTCAAGCTCATCGCTTTTACCTAGACAAACGCCAATCATCTTATTAACATATTGTTCAGGAAAATGTACATGACCTTTTTTATCATAAGCTAATTGAGTGAAAAGTTTTAATTTTGTTTCATCTCTTACTTTTGTTGATGTTATCAAGCTAACCAAACGTTCTATATCTAAAATTTCTGTTTCTTCCATTTTCTAAAACACATGCGCTTCATGTGCCGTCTTGTATGAATGTAATTCTTCTGCCTTAAACCACAGCGCAACTTCTTGTTTCGCTTCTTCTGCTGTGCCGGAAGCATGAATCAGATTAGCTGCCCCTGTTCTTTTAAGACTAGCATATCCTAAACTTAAATGTGCATAATCACCGCGAATTGTTCCAGGAGGAGAATCTTTTGGTCCGGTACTGCCGACTAATTTCCGCACAACCTCAACACCGTGTAAGCCTTCAAGAACAAGCGCAATTACTGGGCCAGACCTAAGAAACTTACGTGTTCCGTCTACAATCATCGTTCCAATTTCTTCTACAGATTCTGTGTATTTAATCCCAAAAGCATCCCAATCTTTTTTAGTTTTATTACCGACTATAGGGATTAAACTATCTTGATAATGATTCTTTGCTAATTTCTCATCGACCAATACCATTTTCATGCCCACAACCTTCAAGCCAGCATCTTCAAAACGGGAGACGATCCTACCCATCAATCCGCGTTTTACTGCATCTGGTTTGAGCAAGACGAGTGTTTGTTCGATCAAGATTCAGACCTCATACTATTAGTTACTTCGTAACATAATCCTATCGCCAGTCCTGCTAAGGCACCAATACTTCCAGCTAAAAAATACTGAGGAAAAGAAGCTGGTTCTTCGGTCATTAATTTACCTAAATATAAACCTAAATCACCAATAAAAATGCCACTGAAAAGAGAAGTATCAAAAATATGATTCTCATCTTTTTTAGCTTCTCTAATCGGTACTTCGTAAGTAAAAACTCCTTTCTCATTACCTGTTTGAAGTTTCGAATCCAGCGTCATACTTACTTCCCCTTCTTGTGCTCTGCTCGTGCTGTCGCAGTCCAGCTGACTTTGGCTGGCTTGCGTTTCAGCTTCAATAGATTCTTCTCACATTTGCTTGAACAAAAGTACTCAATCTTTCCGCTGTTGTAGACCAGCATCTTGCCGGTTCCTTTTTCAAGTTCTTCTCCGCAAAATGAACATTTAGCCATGATTCTCACCTGCTCCGCGCACCGCTGCCGCTGCTGCTGCCGCCTCGGCGAGGACCGCCGCCCATGCGCTGTGCTTCAATCTCTGTTTCCAGCAGCACTAACGTATCGCCTACTCTTATCGGGCCTTTGACATTTCTGCGGATAGCTTTATTTCGATCAGGGCCATCTAATATCTGGCACATAACTTGGGTTAATTCTCCTCGAGTTCCGCCGCGAGCAACAATTTCTTTAACTTCCGCAGCATACCCTTCTGGAAAGCGCACTTCACCTTCTATTCTCTCTTCAGATTCAGCTTTCTTGACAAACCGTTCCTTGCCTTCTTTCATGCCTTCTTTAGCCATGGTTGGTCACCTTACTCCTGAGTCTTGGGAAGAGATTCGATTGCTGATTTTGCTTCTCCTTCTTTTACGACGGCAACAGCAGCGGTTGATACAGCCAATCCTGCAGCTGCGCCTAGATCATCTTTCTTAGCAACTCCAAAGCAGGGAACATTCTTTTCCTTGGCTAAAAGAGGGAGATGCATAACTATTTCTTTAGGAGAAACGTCCAGCGCATAAACTACTAGCTTAGCATTGCCTTTCTCTAGAGCTTTGGTAGCTTCATTAGCGCCCTTGCGTATTTTTCCCGTGGTTCGGGCAATTTCCACGATTTCCAGTACTTTTGCTTCATCAGCCATTTTTGTAAGACCTCAACTTTATTTTTAAAAGACGAGAATAACATTTTGTTACCTCGTTGATTGTACACCAACTCATTGGTATGATTGTTAAAACTGTGGTTTGTTTATAAACGTTTTGGAAAGAAGAGGGGATTATTCTAAAGTAATTGAACAAGAACGGCTGCCTCTTTTTTGGAGAAATTGTTCTGCTAAAGAGGGGGGTATAGTAATCTGGTAATAGTCATTCCACAACCCTTTTATTGTTAATGCGTTTGCATGCTGATTTACATCCAATTTGAACAAGAACGGGTGCTTCCTTTTTGGAGAAATTGTTCTGCTAAAGAGGGAGGCAGAGTGATTTTATAGGTGCTACTGCTATAACTAGAACGACCAATATTTATTCTTAATTTTGACTTTGTATCTTCTTCAACATTAAGATAAACATACTTATCAACGTCTAAAGATTGATGAAAGAAATCCTTTCCTGTAGCTTCCTTATAAAAAGAATAAAATTCTTTTACGCTAACGAACCTATCACAATCTATATCAGCAGCACTACGTAAATGAATATTTACATTTTTGTTACTAAGTCTTTCTGCTTGCTCTGCCTCTCTAACTCTATCATAATACCATTCTCTTATTGAAGAGATTTTAGAAACACCATATCCTAAAGCAGTAACAGCAGTAGTAGCTGCAAACAATCCTGCTGCAAGCTTCATGCGTTTTCCCCATTTTTCTTTTCGCTCTTGAGCATTTTTCTCTATTTTTTTGATTAAATCATCAACAAACTGTTTTGCTTCTTCAAGATATTCTCTTTCATCTACATTTATACCTTTAGTTCTTAGTCGAACTTCAGCTTCCTGGGCTTTAAAACAGATATCTATATCCTGAGCTATTTGCTCTAATTCAGCAGTTTCATCTGCGAGGCGCTCTAAGTTTTGGTCTATTTCTAGTTTTCTTCTGCTGGTGCGGTATATCATGCTTATCCCTTTAATAAAATTCTCTAAAACCAACCCTGCACTCAAAATAAGCCGTTCTTTTAAAAATCTTTCTTCCCTACTCAGGATTCACAAGATTCTTAAAGCAAAATTAACCAAATTAAGCCAAAATGTGCGGCATTGTCGGCTATATCGGTGAAAAAGAGACTAATGATATTCTCATCGCCGGTTTGGAAAAGCTTGAATATAGAGGGTATGATTCTGCTGGCATCGCTGTTATTTCTAAAAATAACACTATTAATATCAATAAAAAAAAAGGCCGAGTAGAAAATATAAAATCTGAACCAAAACTTCTTGGAACTATTGGTATAGCCCACACTCGCTGGAGCAGTCATGGAATTCCTTCCGACCGCAATGCTCACCCTTTCGCCGACACAACAAATCAATTCGCAGTGGTGCACAACGGCATCATTGAAAATTATCTGGAATTAAAAGAAGAACTACGGAAAGATGGCATCCAATTTTCCTCCGACACCGATTCAGAAGTGATCGTCCATCTCGTCGCTAAAAACTACCAAGAAAGCAAAAACCTCAAAGATGCAGTTCTCAAAACCATTAAAAAACTGCAGGGAGCATACGCCTTCTGCATTATCAAAAACGACCAAGAGGAAATCATCGGCGCCAGAAACGGCAGCCCTTTAGTAATTGGCTTGGGCAAACATGAACATTTTTTCGCTTCCGACGTATCAGCCATCATCGAACATACCCGCGACGTAATTTATCTCAATGATTTTCAGATAGCAAAAATAACCAAAGATAACGTGGAAATATACAACTTCCAAGGCGAAGAAGAACCTATGGATGTGCGCGAAGTAAATTGGACTCTAGAAAAAGCGCAGAAGCAAGGGTACAAGCATTTCATGCTCAAAGAGATTTTCGAACAGCCAGAGATAGTGAAAGAAACACTCAAAGTTCCCATCAACGTAAACAAAAATTTTTCCAGAATTATCGTAGTAGCCTGCGGAACTGCCAGCTATGCCAGCTTAGTCGGAAAATATATCATTGAAGAAGTTGCCAAGATTCCCGTCATCTACGAAATCGCTTCCGAATTCCGTTACAAAGAACCCCTTCTCAACAAAGATGACCTAATCATTGTCATCTCGCAGAGCGGGGAAACTGCTGACACTTTAGCCGCAGTAAGATTAGCAAAAGAAAAAGGAGCCAAAACCTTAGGGATCATCAATGTTGTAGACAGCACTATCGCGCGTGAAGTTGACGAACGCATCTACACTCGTGCCGGTCCGGAGATTGGAGTAGCATCTACCAAAGCATTTATCTCGCAATTAATCATTATGTACAAACTTGCTTTCCATCTTGCTGGAAAAGAATTTGATGGAAAAGAAATCGAAGAAAGAATAAAAAAATTATTAGAAAAAAGCGAAGAAATAAAACATCTGGCACAGAAATATTACCTTTACCAAAACTTCCTTTACATCGGCAGAAACAGAAACTTTCCTTTAGCGTTGGAAGGAGCATTGAAACTGAAAGAAATTTCGTACATTCATGCCGAAGCATATCCAGCCGGAGAATTAAAGCACGGCCCAATTGCCTTAGTTTCAGAAGAAATGCCGACATTAGCTATTTGCCCGAAAGATTCTGTATATGCAAAAACTTTCAGCAACATCGAAGAAATAAAAGCAAGAGAAGGAAAAATAATTACGATCGCCACGGAAGGTGATGAAGAAATCAAAAAAATCAGCAACGATGTGATTTACATTCCCAAAGTTGATGAGATACTCTATCCTTTACTATGCATTATTCCCTTACAGTTGTTTGCGTATTATATTGCCGACATGAAAGAATGTGATGTCGATAAGCCGAGAAATTTGGCAAAGTCAGTAACTTGCGAGTAGTGACTAAATTAAGAGAGAGAGAGAGAAAAAAAATGTGGCGGTAGAGTAAAGTTCACAATCCTAAAGCGATTCGTAATTTCTCATCCAATTCCCTTTGTAATCTTTCTGAAACCTCTCCCAGTCTTCCTAAAATAATGCTTTTGTCTAATGTTGCAATTTTGTTCATTTTAAATACAGAATCCTTCTTTAATCTGGTTTGAAAGAAATCATCGTCATCTTCAGTAAGTGGAAAATCATTTTTTTCTAACTCTACTGGAACCACGGAGGAAATAAAAGCAACACAAATATCTTTTTCGTTATCAGTAGAAATAATCAAAGCAGGTCTCAATTTAGTGGTAGAATAATCAGAGAAGGGAAAACGAACCAGAACTATATCGCCGCGCTTCATTGTTTAAGATCATCAAGTGAATAAATATCTTCCTTTTCATCCTTGAGAAATCCAAAAGCTTCCTGTTTTTCTTGCAAGAGCATCAGGCCTTTAACTGGGAATTCATCATGGATGGTTTCATCTATTAACTTTAATTTCTCTGCCATTCTCTTAAGCTGTTCATACTGATCTTTGGGGATAGTAACTGTTTCCATAAGTACTTAAAATATCCTTAATTTAAAAGATTTTCTGAAGTTAATGTTTATTGGAAGAATCTGAGGGTGGAATAAAATCTTAAGCCAAAATAAATATAAAGTTAAATGATTTTCTTGGCATTATGGATAATTTAAATACCAAAATTGACAAATATTTTGAAAAGTATAATGTACATAATCCTGATCCAGCCAGCAAAGAATATTTTTCTGGCGCAGTTAAAATTGCTCTGAATGAGTATCGTCTTCCCGTTAAGGAAATTGCAGCAGAATTTGGGGTTGCTGATAGCACTGTCAAACGATGGGCAAGCGGAGCAGCTGTTCCACATCCTAAGTTTCGAGAAAGTATTCTAAGATATATCGATGAAAGGATTTGAGTTAGTTCCTAAGAACAATAATAAGAGAATTAAAAAAATAAAAATTTACTCTTGCAATTTATATTCTTTCAAGTATGGCTTGAGTTCCTGCGGTTCTGAGCCTTTGGCAAAATGCCGAGTCACGTCTGAACTTCGAGCGTTGTAATCTTTTGCCAACAGGTTGTACTGAGAAACATAGCCGCGTAGAACTGATTCTTTTCTCGCCAATTCTTCTCGAGCATCAAAAGGCCATTCTGATCGCGGTAGATCTTTGAAATCATGCTTATAATCTGTTACTTCTTCTCTCATTGATCCGATCTGAGAATTTACTTGGCCAAGAGCAGCTTCTTGTTCCTTAAACCATCTGTAATTGTCCAAAAGATAATCAGGAGTTGCTATCTCTGCTGTCTTTCTGCTGCCTGAACAGACATGAGCGCCAGCGACTAAACCAGCTAACCCTACTGTTCCAGCAAAAACATACGCATACGTTTTTCCATTACTCATTTTTTGTCCTCCACTAACACTTCTAAGCTGTTACTAACTTTCTTCCCATCCTTTAAAGCCTTTTCAGCCTGTCTTCCTCTCTTTAATTCTTCACTATCAATATCTCTTACATTAAAGATTGGTTTGTCTACTTTTAGTGGCGCATTACTTAAAACATACGCTCCGCCCCACTGAAAATACTGCCCTTCTGGCGTAAACCAGAATACATAACTATCTGAGCTGCCATAAGTACCGTCTGCGCCCATGATTTCGTTGGTGGCATATTTTTCTTTACCAACATAACCATACGTATAGTAAGCTCCATGCTCTGTTGATGTCGCTGTTTCTCTCGGTTCAAGTCTTTTACCGGAAGAAGTTACTTTTCCAACAACCGGAGAACTTAATACCATATTCCCCATATCACTAAGACAATAAATCCACATAATTTGAGTAGGATCGTTTGCTAATTTTAATCTTTTATTGATATTGTCTCGTTCAACAGAATGTGTTATTTGATATGCTTCCTGCTCTTTTTGCATCTGATCCGCTCTGCTCGAGGGACCAGCACAACTTTCTTGGTTACAAGCTGTAGCTGCAATCACTAAAGTCAATAAACTTGGTTTGTATAGGTTTGTAGTTGTCATACTATTTAGCGCTAAATAAGAGAATATAAAGATTATGAAACAAAGATATCAAAAATAAAAAATTTAATCCCTTCTCCTAGTCATCTCTCTGGATCGAGGCCGTGAAGAACCATAAGAAGAACGTCCTTCGCCAGATCCATAAGAACTTCCACGTGAACCGCCATAAGAATCTCTCCGAGAATCTCCTTGGCTTCCATAGCCTCCGCGTGAATCTCTACCGCCGCCACGGAAATCTCCTCTACCCCTTCCGCCATGCCCAAAATGTTCTCTCTGATGATGGCCAAAGCGTCGATTAAATCCACCGCTTGGATGTGATCTGCTGGCATCAAAAGGAACGCGGGCAAATTCTGGCAAGGGCAATTCTTCAACCTTCAATCTGTACCTCTTCAACACTTCTCCAAAAGCCTGGTAGTCCCGTTCAGAAAGCAAGGTTATTGCTATACCTTCTTTTCCGGCACGAGCAGTTCTTCCCACCTTGTGCACGTATTCCTGCGGATCCTGAGAGAGGTCGTAGTTAAATACATGAGTCACGTCATCAATATGCAATCCCCGTGCTGCCACCGCTGAAGCAACAATTAAATCAATCTTGCCTTTATTGAAATCATCAATTATCTTCAGGCGTCTGCTCTGGCTTAATTTTCCATGGATAGCTTCCGCATCGATGCCTTGCTTATGTAGATTTTTTGCGACTAAATCTACCGTTGAGCGGGCTGAACAGAAAATAATTGCTCTGCCTCTGTCTTCACTCTTCAACAGATGCACCAGCAAAGAAAACTTCTCGCGGTAATTGACATTATAATAAAACTGCTTCAGTAAATCTTCCTGCACATATGTTTCTGCTTCCGCAGTCTGCGGATCATGCATATATCTTCTTTTCAGATTCTCAATCTCAGTCGAGATAGTCGCTCCAAAGAGCAGGATCTGTCTTTCTCGCGGCGCTGCTTTCAAAATCACTTCCACGTCTTCGACAAAACCCATGTCTACCATCTTATCTGCTTCATCCAGAACAAAAGTGTGTATTCTAGTTAGATTAAGAGTCCTTCTATTGAGATGATCCATCACTCGGCCTGGTGTTCCAACCAGAATCTCTGCTCGCGCTAATTCATGCACCTGCGGCTCTAACGAAACTCCGCCGTAGATAGTAGCAATTCTATAACGTAAATATTTCCCAAATTTACTCAATTCAGCAGAGATTTGCACTGCTAATTCTCTGGTCGGCGCTAATACTGCCGCTTGCAAGCCTTTTCCTGGGATAATTTTTTCCAGCAGCGGAACGCCAAACGCTAACGTTTTTCCTGAACCGGTTTTAGAAATACCGATCAAGTCAATTCCTTCTTTGATGATTGGAATAGATTTCTCCTGGATCTGAGTAGCATCAGTGAGGCCTAGCTCGGTAAGAGCTTTAACTATTTCAGGCCGTACATTTAATTCTTCAAATTTCATTGTTTTTTCTCCTATGGAAGAGAAATGCATACTTTATAGTCAATACAAAGTTATATCATTTGAAACAGAATGAGCATGAATATTATGGAATCGTACTCCCTGTTTCCTCCTTCCAATATATAGCAAGCCAAAGGCGAGCTATATATGAAAGAACAATTTTCGTTCTTTCAGTGTATCTTATTGATAAAATGGTTGTTTTTTATAAAGGTTTGCTGAAAAATGACTACTAAATTCTCAACCACAACAATAAATATAAATTCTCTTTTAACCAATCCAATTATGAAATACGCCCATTTAGCAGACCTCCATCTCGGCTCCTGGAGAGAACCTAAAATGCGGGATCTTTCCACCAAAGCATTCCTCACCGCCATAAACCAGTGCATCCAAAACCAAGTAGATTTTATCCTCTTCGCTGGAGACGTCTTTAACACTTCTTTACCTTCGCTAGACACACTCAAAATAGTCACCAAAAAACTCAAAGAATTGAAAGACAAAAATATCCCCTTGTACGTTATTGCTGGCTCGCACGACTTCTCTCCATCAGGAAAGACCATGATCGATGTCTTGGAAAATGCTGGACTGCTCAAAAACGTCTGCCGGGGAAAGATCCATCCAGAAACCAAAGAGCTGCATCTCCAATTTTTCACTGATCCTAAAACAGGAACTAAGCTTACCGGCATTTTAGGACGCAAAGGACAGCTGGATAAAACTTATTATCAAAACCTACATCTTGATAATTTAGAACAGGAATCGGGCTACAAAATTTTCATGTTCCATACTACACTTTCTGAGATGAAGCCCAAACATATGGAAAAAGTAGAGTCCCAACCTGCATCCTTCCTGCCAAAAAATTTTAATTATTATGCCGGCGGACATATCCATCATCCAACTAAAATAGAATTGGAAGGCTACGGCACATTGACCTATCCTGGCGCATTATTCCCAAATAATTTTTCTGAAGTCGAGAAATACAGCCATGGAGGATATTATCTTATTACTGTTGACGATCTAGAAACGAATACACAAAACAATACGCAGAACGTTGAATGGGTTCCTCTCAAAATTATGGAACACCATGCAATAACCATAAACTGTCATCAAAAATCGCCCGAAGTGGCAGCTTTTGATATTCTAAACCATTTTGAAAAATTGTCCGTCCAAGATACACTGGTGACCATACGACTTACCGGAACTTTGGCTAAGGGCAAGGTGTCAGATATCAACTTCAATCAGATCTTTGCAGAGCTTTACCACAAAGGCGCATATTTCATCATGAAAAATACTGCTGGCTTGCTGTCAGAAGAGTTTGAAGAGATCAAAATTGCTGCTTCTAATCCAGAAACTATGGAAGAAGAGATCATCAAAGAACATCTGCAGCAGAATAAATTGTATGATACTGAAACTGAACTACTACTTACCAAGACCTTACTGAATGCTCTTGCTACCGCAAAAAAGGAAGGAGAAAATGTTTCTGATTTTCAAGAACGAGTTATCCAAGAGATAGGCAGAATTCTAAATTTATAGATTAAAAATTTAAGAAATCCATTAAAAATAAGTAAAACAAGATTAAAAATAAGTAAAGAAAAAAAAAGAGTTTACTTTTTCTTCTTCATGTAGAGCACTACTGCTGCCACTACCACTGCAGCTGCCAGCAAGGCTAACAGCAATCCTTTGCTCAGGCCTTTCTTCCCCATAGCAGGCTCTTCTGCTGCAGCTGCCTCTTCAGCAGCTGGCTCTCCAGCAGG
>CAYIEF010000024.1:0-16225 GCA_964362365.1 uncultured Methanosarcinales archaeon
GATTTATCGTCGATAAAGTGATAGAATTTTGAGATTTTCTGGCTTTATAAAGATTCTGGTGGTTTTGTGCTAAATTGAGGTGGCTTACTGCGG
This sequence comes from uncultured Methanosarcinales archaeon, assembly GCA_964362365.1. GTDB lineage: Archaea > Nanobdellota > Nanobdellia > Woesearchaeales > GW2011-AR9 > JACPIL01. The sequence continues at coordinate 94 of CAYIEF010000024.1, forward strand.
TGGTTTTACGAGGTATCCCAAAAAGATTGTATTTAACAAAGTTTTAACGAAATTGTTGAAAAATAAAAATAATTGAACGAAAGATTTAACTCCAGTATGAACCTGCAATAAGCTTTGCATCAGGAATGTCTTCTCTAACTGCGTTTAACGCGATTTCAAGCTCGGAAAGTTCTTTTTCCACCACATCAGGTTGACCATAACCATTAGTGCCGATTGTCTTTCCAACAATCACATCATAACCTTGTGAATCGGCAGGATCTCCAGCACTTTGTGTCATGTCATATCTGAATGTGCCTTGAGCTTCTGTCAACCTTCTTACGCTTAAATTTCCAGCACCATCTCTACTTAAATTTGAGATTAATTTGTATGGTGCTAACTGGTCATTTAAGTTAGCTACATCTGTTGCTTGAAATCTCTTTCCAACCATTAGGTATGCTATTTCCATTTTGTATCCTCCTTGCTTAAAACATAAAGCTTACTTTATAAATCTTTTGTTTCTGATACTACTATTAAGTTAAGAATGCACCATTTTTCAACAACTACGATAACAACAAATTTTCGGCGAGCTTCGAACTTCTCCCTCGGTCGTCTGGGCATTTGACAGGGCTTCCGATGTTATTCCAATAAAGCGAACTTTGAACCCCCCCCCGACCAAACGAAAAAGAATTTTTACTTTAGAAGTTCTCGTTCCTTGAGAAAAAGCTAGAAAACAAAGTTTATTATTTGTGAAAGGATAATATTATTCAAAACCAACATTTATCTGAGTTATCTTTTAACCATTTTCTTTTTTCTTCATACTCGGGCATTGCTTTTTCTACTAATTTCCAGAATTCAGAAGAATGGTTCCGCTCTTGTAAGTGGGCTAGTTCATGGATACAAACATAATCTATCACTTCTTCCGGGGCAAAGAGCGTACGAGTTGAGATATTAATATTATCAGAATGTGAACAGCTTCCCCAATTGGAAATATTATACTTCAAGAATATTTTCTTGAACTTAAAATGAAAGTATCTCTCATTGAGATGGTGAATTTTAGATTCAAGATATAATTTTTTCTTTTGAGCTATTAGGCGGCTTAGTAATACAGAGATATGTTCCTGTTGAGCCTCTTTTGGAAGGACACTTGAAACAGTAAGGTAAAAAGTATTTCCGATTGCCTTTGCTGAACTGCTTTGTTTTTCACTAAAAGAAATCTGAAGCAAGTATTCTTCATTCCCAAGCTGTAATTTATCCCCGTCATTATACTTTCTTGAACCTTTACTTTTGAATTCAGAAGGTTTATCTCGTAGTTTCTCTCCTGCCCATCTCTTTAAGTGCATTATTTCCTTAAACTGCTCTTCTCTTGACATTCCTAATGGAAGCCTAATCTGCACGCCAGTTTTTCCTATCGAAACCCTGCTGCTCTCTCTTTGCTCTAAATAGATGTACACTTTGTATTCTTTTCCACCAATACTAATTTTATCAATTTTCACTTTTAATGTACGCCAAGATATTTACAAGCAAGACATTTTTGTGGCGGCTCCAACTCCCCTTCGATTGTTTTTATCCTGCCCCCTTCTACGACAATCTTATCGCTATCATAATTTGGAGTTGCTTTTAATCGTTCAAATAATTTCCAGCCAATGCTTCTCCGCTTAAAGCTATCCTTCAGCGTGCATAAACTCATGTGGTCATGGAATAAAATTAAAAATTCTTTGTGGGTCATGGTCAAATGTTTATGCTTTTCTGCAAATTCTCTTAGCCATTCGCTATGTTGAAACAATCTCTCTTCCTTATCAAAACATTTTCTGGTGCAATAATTTCCATAATACCAATTTACAAGATGTTTTATTGGATATTTTTTAGTGGAATTAGCCATATTTAGGATTGGAGAAGTTTAATTATATTAAAGATTGTGGTGATTTTGTGGGAAGACTAGGGTTAGGTAGAAAGGAGAGAGTAACGATCTCCGGACGAATGTGGATCAAGATTTTAATTTTAGTAAAGCTTCTAATGAATTTTCCAATGCCGTTGGTCTTCTTCTTTTTCCTTGTTCCTGTTCTCGTTCCCATTGCTCCCATTGCTCTTCAAGATGATCGTATAAACGCTTTATAATATTACAGTTACGCGTCGGATAACTATAAATCGGAATAGGATAAGAGGACCTAGGATTTGCGACTATATCAAAACAATAGCCAAATACGTTCACCCTTTTATCTCCAATGGCTAAACTATAACCGTGTGAGACACTGTCAATAGGATAAGTAGACCAATTTCTTATATCTATTTGTTTTAGTTCACGCGCTACTTTAGCTAGTAATCTTTTTTCCTCCTCTTCTCTCTTATAAACCATATTTGCCCCCCTACTACTTCTTCATCTCACTCATCGCCTTATTAATCTCATCTTTCCCTTCCAACTCTTTGCCCTGCAATTCATTCAGCCGTTCCACTTCATCCGCTTCTTTATCGACATCTTCCGCTTCTTTCAGAACTTCAGTAGAAACGTGTTTCAGGAAAGCCTGCTTGGCTTCTTCGCTTGGTAAATCAAAGTATTCAAAGAATTTCTTGGTTAATTTGACTTTGAAAGTTCTTCCATGTTTCTCTTTGGCGACAAATCCCATTTCTTCCAACTGTTTCATATGGTCGTAGGCTTTGGCATTGCGTAATTTTACCACTTCCGACTGCACTATCGGATAACGCCAGGCGATAACCGCGAGTGTTTCCATCAATGGTCTTTCCAGTTCAGTATTAGATACAAGGCTGCTGACTAAAGGGACGTATTGATCACGGACAGTTAATTTCCAGCCATTCTCTTTTTTGACGATCTGCAAAGAGTTGTTCATCTGCGCATATCGGTTAGTGAGAAGTTGGATTGTTTCTTCTACCTGCTTCACTTCCAGGGAACAAAGACTAGCGATACGTTCAGAAGTTATTTCTTTGCCTACTGCAAACAATACTGCTTCAATTTTCTTCAGATTCTCTTCCATTTTCTATCTCTGCCTCTTTAAGGAAATAAATGCCTTCTTTGAGGTCTACCTTTCCTTCATCAATCATTTTGTCAAGGTAATCTTCTAATATGTCAATGTTCATACCTGTCAATTTGCTTAATTGTTCTGAGCTAAGATTATGATTTTGTAATAAGAGGGTGACGTAATTGTTCAGCAATCTGGCCAGGCTTTGGTTGGTAAGCTGATTTTCTATTTTCATCTGCTTCGCTAACATGTCCACGCCGTGCAATTTCGCCTGCATGTCATTCAGGAAAGAAGATACCATTAAGCTGTCTAACTGTAATTCTTCTGGCTCAATTATCTCGATCAGGGAAGGCATGTAATCAAAACAAAAATCAATGATTTCGGTTACTCCGGAGGTCTTTATTTCAAGTTCAGCAAAGGCCATCCATAATTCACTTTCCTCATGCTGCTTCAGTTCGGCTAAATCTTCTTTGAGTACCTCGTATTTACTATTTTCTTTAAGTTTTTTGAGGTATCCCTTGAGGGTAGAATCTACGTGTTCTTTGGGCTTTCCTAATACCTCTACTACTGCCCTGAAAAGTATCTTTTTCCCCATAAAGTGTGGAAAGTTTGCTGGTTTTTAAGTGTTTCCAATCTAAAGGCAGATATGATAATTATTATTTTTCAATCTTTTTCTTGATACTTGCGCCAAAGGCGGTGCGACGGTTGCTACGCAACCTACGAGCCACCCCGTATGGGACAACCCCCGGCTCGCCGCACGCCATGGCGCAAGACGCAAAGAAAGGCTTCGCTTTCCAGCGTCCTCGGCTACGCCTGCGGCGCGACAGGGGATGCTCCCTGCGGGATGCATGAAATGTGGAAACTACCACATTTCAGCACTGAAAATAAATCGTTGTTTATTTTCATGTGTCGCGTAGGACATGCAAAGCATGTCCGTCTTGCCGCCATGATGGCGTGCAGAAAAATGTAAGTATTCTCTAAATTACGCCCGTCCCTTTAATATCAATACCAAACTCAATAATCCAAAGGCAACAAAAAGCACCCAGGAGATCAGGTTTTTTGACTTTTCAGAAACTGATTCGTAAATCACTAGGCCTTGATAACCAGGAATTTCTTTTTTCTGGACTTTTTCCGTAGTAAAGAGGGGTTGAGATTGCTCTGATGGGGATAACAAGGATAAGCTTTGGTTGGTAATTTTTGTTTGCTTTTTTGTTTCTTCTGTTTTGGCTGGCTTTTCTTTCTTCGGTTCATCTTTTTTAATTATCTCTTTTTCCGGACAAAGTTCTTTGTTGATGCCTTCTAAAGTAAATTCTTTTTTCTCTTGTATTCCTAAACCATCGACCACCACATCAGCATCTCCTTCTTTGATTTTCTCATTGCAGTTGGAATCGATCAGAAGAGGCAGGGTTAATTTGTACTGCGTATTTTTATTTTTCAAATGCACTTTGGTTTTTTCACTGATTACTTTTCCGCTTTTCTCGGCCCAGACTGAAACCGAGTATTTGTCCGTAATCCCTTTGTAAATTTCAACCTCAACATTTACTGCTTCACCAAATAATGCTTTTTCAGGATTGATTTTTATGATCTCAATAGAAGAATTTTTTATTGAAATTTCTTCAGAAACAGTTGAAGCGGTGATGGTTTCATTTTTAGTGACAATAAACATCTTTTCAACAAGATTATTTGAAAAATCAAGGTCATTACAACTTGGATAAATCATTGCTTTTACAAATAAGACGCGATCCTGCTCTTCAATATTCGTTTTCCATGATTTTTCATTGGTATTGGTGGTGTTTATTTTTGGTTTTACTATATTTCCAAATAGGTCTTCAATCCAGTATTCGATCACGAAAGGAAATGATTTGTTGTTAAGTTCCGGTTTAAATTCGATGGATTGGCCGTTTTCATAAAAGATGATTTCGTTTGTTTTAATTTGTAAGCTTATGTCGCAAGAGATTTCAGAAGCGCCAATCACTTCAAATTCAGTACAGGAAAGAGGAGAGGAGTAATTGCCAATTACACTAGAGTTAGTAATCGTCCCGCATAAGGTATAGTTTCCAATTTCCGTTGCAGTAAATTCTCCGGTACTGGCAGAGCTGGTGCAGCCTATTTCTTTGTTAAAGGAATCTTCCTTTATCAGGGAATTATCCTTCGAAATGTTGTAGAAAACTGATACGGTGTCCTTGGGAGAACATGGTTTCTTGCCGGTTATTTCAAGCTTGAACAGGGAAGTGTATTCAGTATGGGGATAAATAGTTTTATCTATGTTTGCAGTTAAGGTTATGGCTATGGTTTTATTCTCCGGGTCTTCCGCTGAAACCAACATATTGCAGAGGCAAAGAATAAAGAATCCTATAACTGCTAATTTCTTCATAAAAAACACGTTTTGCTGCCTCTTATATATATTCCCACACTTAAAAAGATATGATAGAGTTACTATTGGCCAATACTAAACAAACTTTTTAAACGCTCTCCCACTTAGGAGTAGTATGGGATGGTTATTTGGACGTAAGAAAGTAGTACCTAAGGTGCCCTTTCCACAAGGAAAACCACTTGATGAAAAGGCGTTGCAATTTCCTTCTATGGGTTCTTCTGATCGAGTAATCGAGCCAGATAAGGTAAAAGAGGCAGTTGGATTCTCTAAACCAATGGCATTTCCCGATGAAATGGAAGAAAATATGCCTATGGATGAAGAACTTCCTGAAACGCCAATGCCCAGTTTTCCTTCTCCGGAAAGATATGCTTCTTCAGCACCAGCGTCTTCAGGAATGATGCCTAAGCACGAATTGTATGTCAAAGTTGAAGTATACCAACGCATGTTAGGAGAATTAGATGAATTGCGGCGCGAATTTATGGATTTGCAGCAGATAGGTAAAAACATCGATGAATCTGAATACAATGAAGAAAATAATTTCAATAAGCTGCGTCGGGGAATGAAATCGCTCCATGACAATCTGCTTCAAGCTGATAAAATACTTTTTAAATCGCAAGGTGATTGAATATGACAGATAAGATGCCCGTTTTTATTAAAATAGAAGAATACGAACAAGTTTTAGAATTAGTGAAGATGATCCGCAAGAAGCTGGAGGATGCCAAAGCGACAGTTATGAAGGTCAATGATTTGAAGAATGAAGAAGACCATCAATTGGAGATGTGGCACAATGCTCTTGCTGAAGTGGAAAAGAAGATTGACTTCATCGATCAGTCATTAAACGAACCAGAGGAATTCTGAAGAGATGAAGAAGAAAAAGTCTAGCCCGATGAAAGCTCGAAGTGGTAGGCCTAGTTCACAATCCATGCCTATAGAAGCAAAGGATAAAGGGCTTAATTTGATGGTCCAGGTAAGTGACCCTAAGAACGTTCGTAAGGATTTGTTGGAAGCGTTGCGGGAAATTATTATTTTCATGCAGGGTTACGAGGCCTTCCGTAAGATCCAGGAAGAAAAGATTGCGGTATTTGCGCAGTTGAAAGATGATGTGAAAGGCTTGAACAATTTAGTTGATTCGAAATTACGAAGGCTTCTGCCAAAAGGCAAGTTAGCCGGCATGGTTAAGAGGCCTATGGACAGAGTAGAAGTAGTCGAGAAGGAAGAAATGTCCGCGCCTATGCCCAAAGCTCAGCCAAGGATGATGCCTAAATCTGAACCTCAACGGGAAGAAAGTGATGATGGTTTAGATGAATTAGAAAGCCAGCTGCGGGAGATTGAGAGCAGATTGAAGGGGATGTAGATTTCTGTAGTTAGTTTTATAAAAGAATAGTTGATTTTTCTTGATAGATGTGGGCGTGCCGGAGTGGCCAAACGGGATAGATTGTTTGGCATCAGGTGCTAAATGAGTCCGTACTCAAGTCGTTTGGAGTGATGAGGTTTCGACCGATGAAATACTCGTGAGCCATCTATTGGCTTAGTGCCTACGCAGGTTCGAGTCCTGCCGCCCACACTTATTTCCATCACAATAAAAAATCTCCACAAAAGATTTATAAAATGCCAGAGAATAAAATATTATGAAACTTGAGTATTCGGAGCATTGGGTTAAAAAGCAAAAATTCAGGACAAACATTACTGTTGCTGATGTGGAATACGCGGTCATGAATTCAGCAGAGTTGAGAGATAAACATTGGCCAGATGCTTTAAATGCCATCTGCAGAATTCCGCCTTCGGGCAGAATCCTAAAAGTGGTTTACAAACGGAAGAAAGAAGCTTTCAAGATAATTACGGCCTTTTGGCTGGACTAAACATGGAAACATGGTACGACAAGGAAGAGGACATTTTCAACATACAATTAAAGCAAGGAACCTATTGGAAAAGCGTCGAGCTTCCGAGTGGCGTTGTAATCGACGTTGCAAAAGATGGATCAGTGTTAGCTATTGAAATCCTCCGCGCAAGCGAAGTTTTTTCTGGAGATGTGAAAAGGGTTATAGAAGCTGCGCCTTTGCCGGTTGCTTGACTCTGGGACATTTCTAGTCCTGCTGTAAAGCAGGTCACGAACGAAGTGACTTGACCTGCCGCCCACACTTATTTATTTGCTTTTCGGAAGAAGTGCTTTGTATTTATTGATAAAAGTCTGGGCATGAAGAAGGCTTCTTCGCAACGAATGATCCGTTTTATTGTCCTTAACATAACGGCGCTGCGCTTCGATATCGGCTTCGAGATCATCGACAGTAAAAATATATTCCGTACTGTTTTTTCCCTTGCCAGTGAATAAGGCAATAGGCATGGTTATTCTTCCGCTGCAGCTGCTGTTATCATTTGTTTCATTACTTTCGTCTGCAGATATGCCCAGAAGCGGGGCTAAAAAACTTTCTAAATTAGTGTCTTCAGAGAGATAAAGAGGATTGAGAAGTTCAGCTGGAATAGTTACTTCACGATAGATAGTGAGAACCAAAGGGAGGTCTTTCCTCTGAAAGGGAAGAATAACAAATCTGGTGCAGGGATAAATACTGGGGAGTTCCACTTCCCCGCCGGAGGTTTGCACTTTATGTAGTTTTGGCCCAACTATATGCAGAATATCATCGAGAGGTTGAGTATAAATAGTAACAGAATCGTTTTCTTCTTTTTGTTGATACGAAGCAACCAATTGTTGGAAACTTAAATCCAAATCCTTATCGTATCCTATCAGTATAAGGTGCTGTGGTAAAACGACGCTGTCATCAAATTTGATATCCCCGTAAGAAGCGTTTCCCCGATATATTGGTTTGAATCCTTTTTCTTCAATTACGGTTCGCAGAGAGTCTTGGTCATTATTGTCAAATATTTTTTCTAAAAGGCCGTCCATGAGAAGGTAAAGGAATCAAACTATAAAAAAATTTCGTTTGGGAGGCACTATCCGTTTTGTGAGTGATGCATTTCTCAAATCACTCACTTTTTTCTTAGTTTTATTTTTGAATTTACAAGAAATGTGGCAGACAGGAGCTTAAAAATAAGAATATTCCTTAACTACCCGCCAAAGCTAATAACAAAAACGAGCAAAATCACTCCCTTTTTGAATTGTGCCTTTTTTCCAATATTTTTATATACCTCTTTTACTTAGTTCCGCATATGGTACGAGGTGAAGAGTTACGCGCGAGAATTAAAGACTATTTCACCTTCGAAAAACAGGAATTAGCGTTTCTTATTCCGGCAATCTTTCTTACTGCCTTCATGTTCTCCTTCCGTGATTGGGGGGACACTAATTTTCAGTTCTGGGAAGGAGTAGGTAATTTGATTATCGTGAGCGTCATTGTTGCTGTTTCTTTCTTTGTGAGAATCTCTTGGCAGAAGATCTACGCTTTGAAAGAAGGATACCTAGCTCAATTCAAAGGATGGTGGGCAGGAATATTAATTGCGCTACTGCTTACCATTATAACTGTTGGTCGTGTTCCTTTAGTTCTTATCGGCGGAATGGTCTCTTCACTCATGACCCGCCATCGTCTAGGAGAATTCAGGTACGGGCATTCCTATCTTGACAATGCTAAAATTTCATTCCAGGGCATCATTGCCAATCTTTTCCTTGCTTTGTTATTTGCTATTGGCTTGTATTTTTCTCCAGATAGCTTTTTTTTTAGTAAAGGCTTGGTATTGAACTGGGTGATGGCGTTATGCGCAGCATTTCCTTTACCACAATTGGACGGACTAAACATTTATTTTGGTTCTCGGTCATATTATTATGTAGTTCTTGCTTTAATTGCTATTTTTGGAATACTTTTATTGACCAAAACTCAAATTGGGTTAATACTCGCTGTTTTCGTCACCGCAATAGCAATTATTACAGGGATACTAATGGAGCCATAACCTGGCAGATTTAAAACTCGGACAACATTGGCCAGAACTATTTGCGTTATTTTTTACCCTCATAGGTTTTTTAATTTCTGTACTTATCGTCCAACCAAGCTTAAGTTACTTCGCTGTTTTCGTATCTGGCTTGCTTGCTGGAAGATTATATTATATACAACGGTATAAGCAGCCCATCCTTCCCTCTGTCTTGATTATTTTAGGGTTCTTAGTTGGCTATGTTGCCGGAAGCTTTTGGGTAAGCCGTGTCTGGACCATTATCTTTTTCTTATCTGGATTTAGTCTTTCTTACTATATACATGTGAAAGGAATTATAGCAAGCTTTAAAAGTAGGGGCCTCATCAAATGATTTATGAAGGGGAAGCTCAAAAAATACAAAGCAAAAAGTGTGGTCGTAAGTAGAAAACCCTCCCATAAAAATGAAGAGGTTTGGCATGCGTTTATCGGATTCTTTGAGGAAAACAATCCCCATTTAAAAGGTAAGGTCCCTCGGGAAGTTGTAGAAATTCCCAATGTGGAAAAGATCAGGATTCGCGAACTGCGAAATGTTTCTTATTATTTGATGGGCAATGATATTGTCATAAATAATTTAGAAGAAGTGACCATTGAACAGGAAGATGGCGTTGTGACTCTGACTGGGAAACAGAATTTACCTAAGTAGATTTTTTAAATGCGGAGAATTCCACCACTCTATAGAGTGGTGGTTTGCAAGCAAACATGTCATCAGTCTATTGACCGATGGTCCGCCCAGTCCTATTTTGACAAGCAAAATAATCATTTCTTAAACCTTTTAATCAGGTATATTCATTATTATACTAAAACATATATACTTAGAAATATTTACTTCTATCGTAGAGGTGGTCACCAGGATAAAACACGATATCTATTTACATGACCTGTGTGAAAAAATAAGATATGATTACGATTCTCTCTCCACCAATGTGCGCTTGTTTTCCAAAAGAGGAAGAGTGTTGGCCGAAATTGATCTTCTTGCCGTCCGCGAGAATTCCTGCGATGTCTACGAAGTGAAATGTAGTTATAGGATAACGAAAGCTAAGAAGCAGTTATTGAGAATAAAAAGACTAATGCCCCAGGTTAAGACTTTATTCTTCTTCTGCGGGGAATCTGGGATGTTGAAAGAAGTGGAAGCGGAGTAGGATTAGTATGTACTACACCACTCGCAAAATCTATTTAAAGCACCCCTCTTCTGAGCATCCATGCTCCGCAATTTCACTCCAAGACTCTACCAGCAGACTATCTTAGGCACAGCTGCCAGGCACAATACCTTAGTGGTTCTTCCAACAGGCCTGGGGAAAACAGCAGTAGCTTTCCTGCTCACCGCCCAGCGCTTACACAATTACCCTAACTCAAAAATTCTCATGCTTGCGCCTACCAAACCGTTATGCGAGCAACATGTGGAAAGCTTCCGCGAATATCTTGAAATCCAGCCTGAAAAAGTAGTGCTTTTCACCGGCAGTGTTGCTCCCGAGAAACGCGCCCAATTATGGAAAGATGCGCAGATCATCATCTCTACCCCGCAAGGTTTAGAAAATGATATCATCAACAACCGCATCAATCTCAAAGAAGTTTCACTGTTAATCTTCGATGAAGCGCATCATGCTACCGGAGAATATGCCTATGTCTGGATCGCCAATCAATACGATAAAACTTCTTCTAGTGCACGAATCCTTGCCTTAACCGCTTCGCCGGGAAGTGATTTAGAAACGGTCAAAGAAGTAACTACCAATCTCAAAATAGAAAAAGTGGAAGTAAGAACAGAAAAAGATGCCGATGTTAAACCTTATGTTCAAAAAACATATAAAAATTGGGTAGAAGTGGAATTTCCGCAGGAATTGAAGCAGATTCAGGCCTTGCTTAAAGACTGCCGCAAATCGAAACTTATAGAAGCGCAGAATTTAGGTTATTGCAGCGACGTGGAGATGGCTAAAGGTTCTTTATTAGCATTACAGTTAGAAATACAAAAGAAATTATCGTCTGGGTTTAGAGACTTTGAACTGATGCGTTCCATCTCTTTGATAGCTGAAGCGATGAAAGTTGATCACGCTCTGGAATTGTTGGAAACACAAGGAATCAAACCTTTACAATCCTACTTCAAAAGGATGCAGCAGGATGCTCTTACTTCTAAAGTGAAGGCAGTGCAGAATCTGAGGCAAGATGAGCTGTTCAAGTCCTCGATGTATTTTACGGAGGAATTAGTAAAGCAAAATATTGACCATCCTAAGATGTTAAAGATGAAGGAGATAGTTCAGGAAACGATTACCAGGGATCAGAATGCCAAAATAATCATCTTCACTCAATTTAGAGATTCTGCAGAAGAGATAGTAAAGCAAATCAGCGAGTTAAACATTAAAAATCATGTTTTTGTCGGACAAGCGAAGAAGAATGGCTTAGGCTTTTCACAGAAACAGCAGAAAGAAATCTTGGATAGATTCAGCGCCGGGGGATTCAATGTTCTGGTTGCAACTTCTGTAGCAGAGGAAGGCTTAGATATTCCTAAGGTGGATAAAGTCATCTTTTACGAGCCTGTTCCGAGTGCTATACGCTCCATTCAGAGACGTGGGAGAACAGGGAGGTTGGAAGAAGGAGAAGTTACAATTTTATTTACTAAAGGTACAAGAGACGAGATCTATAAATGGAGTGCGCATCATAAAGAAAAACGCATGTACAAAAATCTGGAGCAATTAAAGAAAGAATTCTCTTTGCATAAAAATGAACAAACTCAAAGCACAAATAATAATACGCTCACTAAATTCATATCTCAGGAACAGGTAGTCGCTATTTTAGCCGATCATCGTGAAAAAAATAACCGGGTGGTGAAAGAACTCATTGACACAGGGATTTCAGTAAGAACTACTCAACTAACTACCGCAGATTATGTTGTCTCTGGAAAAGTAGGTATAGAATTAAAGAAAGTTCCCGATTTTGTCGCTTCCATCATTGACGGCAGGATTCTTGATCAAGTTCGAGATCTGAAAAACTCCTTCCAGAAAGCAGTACTGGTTATCGAAGGGGAAGAAGACATCTATTCAGTCAGAAATGTCCACGCCAACGCTATAAGGGGAATGTTAGCTTCGATTGTGCTGGATTTCCATGTTCCAGTATTGTACACTAAAAATCCACAGGATACTGCAGCGTTGTTAGCAGTGATGGCGAAGCGCGAGCAGGGAAAAGAGATTGATTTTGCACTTCATGCGTTAAAACCTAAATCTGTTAAAGAGCAACAGGAATTCATTGTTTCCGCGTTTCCCAATATTGGCATGCAGACGGCTAAGCTGTTGTTGGAGAATTTTGGCAGCATCAAGAACCTCGTGAATGCAACAGAAGACCAATTGACAGAATTGAAAGGCATTGGTGATAAGACTGCTAAACATTTAGTGAAGATGTTTGAAGAGGAGTATAAGAAGAAGGAGTGATCCGTTATATATTGTTCATTTTCTTTTATAGCCAAAAATTTTGTCATATTTTTTGTGATTCATAATATTCTTCTGTCGCTTCTTCCGAAAGAATCAGCTTGATCTCTTTCCCTTTAAACTTCATATCTCTATTCCTCGAGCAATTGCCTGGCGCAGTTTTGGGCTGTCGTTATGCGTCCAGAGAATCCCCTTATGGCCATCGATAATTAAACCTTTCTCCTCGAGGTATTCTAAAATAACATTAAGCGTTTGGTGCATGATTTTCATGGGAAGCCTTTTCTTCAATTCTTCCCTCGTCAGCGCGAGTTCTGCTTCTTTCAGAACTTTTTCTACCATAAGCACTGTTTTCAGGTTCGGATAATGCAATATTTCTTGTTCCATTTTGTATAAGTTTATACATAAAATTATATCATTATATATAAATATTTCGATGAATTTCTTTGTTTGAGGGAAAGAAACGGGTAAAATTAGGGAGTCTAAGAGTTTCCCATCACCATCCAGCAACTCGCTTGAGCATTTTCTGACGTAAGTTATGTGTATTGCTTCCGTTCAGGTATCCAAACCAACCGTTAAGTGTTTGATCAATGGTTTCTTTGGAGATTGCTTTATCTTTGTAGAGCTTCTCAATCTCATTCAGCTGCTGTTCTATCTTTCGGCGATTTCGTTTTCGTAGCAGGATATAATAGTAGAAAATTCGATACCCGACAAAATCAAGCCCTCGTGAAAGCTGCTTAATCCTTGACTTTTGAGGATGGAGTTCTAGCAATAAATTCCATTTCAGAAATAGATTTATTCTTTCTTTATGTTCTTGTAATACTCTCTTATCCTTATGGAAGATGACAAAATCATCGACATATCGTAGGTAATGCTTCGCTTTAAGCTGGTGTTTTACAAACATATCCAATTCGTTCAAGTAGATATTTGCAAAGAATTGCGAAGTTAGATTTCCCAACGGCATACCTTTCCCTAGATGTGGAGTGTTGTGGTTGGCAAGAATTTTCCCGATAAGTTTGATAAGCTTTCTATCTGCTATTTTCTTGGAAAGTATTAGAATTAAAATATCATGATCGACATAATCAAAATATTTTCGTATGTCTGCTTTCAGTACATACCCTCGCACGTAATTATTGTTATATTTTTTGCCAGAAGCATCGCGTACTTTCATTCCATTACTGCTGGCTTTTCTTTTGAATTGGTTAAATCTTTTCAGCGCGGCAGACGTTCCTTTTCCTTTCCTGTTGGCATACGAATCATAAATAAATCGCTTCTCAAAAATCGGTTCGATCAGGTTGCAGATGGCATGATGCACCACTCGGTCGCGAAAGTCAGATTTGCTGATTTTGCGTGTCTTTGGGTCGCGAAGGATAAATGTCTTCAACGGGAGCGGCTGATAGGTTTCAGTAACTAATTCCTGCTGTAGTTTCTGCAGATTCTCTTTCAATTTCAGTTCAAATTCCTGCACGTCAGGTCTAGAACTTTTTCTTTTCCTGGCTTTACGATAAGCCAACTCTAGATTATCATAAGAACAAATCTTTTCGTAAAGCTTAGTATAGGTTTTCATGCTGTAGATGTCAAGGGCAGCCAGAGCCATTCCACGAGCGCGGCCGTTGTTGTTGATAGGATTGTTGTTGCAATTGAGGTTGAACCTATCTGTATTGATGTTGAGCCAGACCGCCCTCAGTAGCCAACTCACTGTAAGTCTCACCACGGCGCAAGGTTTCACCGTCAGGCTTTATGAAAAACCATCATCGTTACTAGCTCTTGCCGTTGCATTTTATAACACGCGCAGAAAGCAAAGGAAATCTCAGCTTTGCATTTCTATGTCGTTGTAGTGAGTTGACCTGTGGCCCTGGCCTGCGCCAGGACTGTGATTTTTTGATTGTAATTAGTAATATACTTCGCGAAGTTCAAAATTTCGCGCGGCGCGCTTACGCGATCTCCACCCGCACCCCACGAGCGCGGCCGTAGCCGTAGATAGGATTGAAGTAGCAACTGAGGTAGAACCTATCAGTACCGATGTCGAGCCAGACCGCCCGTTCAGGAGTAGATTCCCTTCCGCTCACATCAGGAGTCCAGATGTACGGCCGCTTTCCGCTGATGGTCTGAAGCACTTCCGGCACTCTCTCAACATCTTTAGGTCCGAACAATGCTTGCAGTACTTTTCTCCATTCTGCGTCTTTGATGACTTCATCCAGCCAATGGTTTCCTATCGGAATAGTACACTTGATAGGATCATAATCAGGATGAGTGATTGTATTTTTCTTGTAACCTGTTTTTGTACCAGAGCCTAGCCATGATTTTTTCATATCGCTAACCAGTCCAGGAAACGCAGGATTTTTGCTATCCTGAAGCCGTTCTGCCATAGCATACAATTCTCTTGTGCTTGGCAACCTTCGCCCATCTTTTGTAGAAGCAAAATATTTCTTAAATTCATGCTGGCTTTTAATCAGATAATCCCCATCTGCTTTTCTTACCGCCTCACTATCTAAATATGCGGTGTATTTCACTAAAGGCTTACCATCCATGCCATAGGAAATGAGATCAGGAAGAACAATCGGTTCTGTTTTTGGAACGGCTCTCTCTTTAATTTTTGTCCTTGCGGCACTGCCAGCATCAGCATCAACACGCCTTGCCTTAGGTTTTTTCACCGAAGGAGCATCATCAAATTCAGTTTCTTCTTCAAAATCTTCCTCAAAGACTTCCTCTCTTGCTCTATCTTCTCGTCTTGCTCTTGGAGAAGCCCTCCGAACATCTGCTTTGGTGCCGTCTCCCGCTTTTGATGCCAACAGCTCAGCATATGACTTTTGTAAATCTCTATAGTTGATCTCCACCTTCTGCAATTCTTCCACTCTGGCAGTCAAGCCTTCGATAATTGCGAGATGTTCAGGATTACTGCCTGAGCCATTGCTCATGCTTCGTATCCAGTATTCAACATTTGCTGGCCGTCGTTGAATTTCACCATACGCAGCATTTACAGCCGCAGCAAGTTTACTATCTCCACCCCTGTCGGGATGAATATGGGCTTGTATAGAACGGTAGTACGTACGAAGAAATTCATCCAATCGGCCCTGCCTGTGCAGTGATTCAACTAACTCTTTTTGCAGTCCTAATTTTACTAAGGGATTGTCATCAGTCATTTGTTTGCGATAGGGATTATTATTTATTTCCTGAACCAAGCAGGCCGTAGATTTTCTTCGCTTTGCCAGTATCCAATTGGCTCAAATAGTCATTTAATGCTTTCTCTGACTGCGACTTTTTAGCCAAGGCAATCAGCAGGGCAGGAAGCACATCGACCATATCTCCTAATGGAATGAATTTCTCCTTGTCGCTTTTCCGGTCAATCAGTCTGCGCTGCTGGCTATACATTTGCTCATTGCAGCCGACAAAGTAAAATGCGTCACATACTGTTTTCATAGCCTTAAAGGCATCTTGATAATTGACTCCTTTGACACAGTCGCCATCCATCATGCCATGCGGAA
>CAYIEF010000025.1:0-15984 GCA_964362365.1 uncultured Methanosarcinales archaeon
AAATCCCTGCCCTTTAGGGCGGGGATAGCTGCTTTTCAGGATTTTCTTTAATTTTTGTTTAACAACATTTAAACTAATTACACTTCACCCTCACATAATCAACATCCACTTTATCATTCAATCCTGCAGTAAGCTGAACATAGCTTATATTCTCTGAGCAAGGAACACTGGTAACTTGTCCATTCACCAGCAAGGAAAGCAATCCTCCGCTTTTGTATAGAGACAATCCATTCTCTGCTCCTGCGATATTCGCTACTTTACTCTGATTGCCACAGCTGAGAATTCCCGTGGTATTGCCGGCAGACAGTCCCATGTTTCCTAAGTATACTGATGATCCATAGGCACTGGTGCGCAGATCAACGCGTTTATCAGCACAGGAACTTCCAAAGCCATTCTGGGCAGCGATGGAAGAAGCATTTGGCAAGGTAAGCCATCCGCCATACACCTCTATGCCTGAGTCGTTAATCACATTCCATTTGCTGGTGTTCAACGCTGTGCCGTTAAATTCATCACAGAAAAGCATTCCTGAACAATTGTTGCTACTGTCTCCGCTTCCACTATTACCATCGCTTCCCGTACTACCGCTTTCGTAATTATCTCCTGGTTGAGTATTTCCAGAATCACCATAAGAACATCCGCCGCTAAACTTTACGTCTAATGCCGTAATAGTTGTGGTCGAAGCACTAAATCCATGTTTGTACGGAATAAACACATATATGTCTGCAACTGCCGATTCTGGCAAATTATCTCTGATGTATTTAACTCCTTTATCAAATCTATCCTTAGAAAAGCTTATAGTATTAATTACCTCATCAACCCCCACTACTTTCATCGCCCAGATCCCCGGTTTCATCAGGGTAACCATATTATCTCGATTTAAACAGCCGGTATGTTCCCAATTTGCTTCTGCCCAGGAAAGATAGTTCTCTGCTCCTGTTTTTGATTGTTCTTTTCCTGAGCCTTTATGTGGAATTACTGCTGGCGTCAATGACAGAGGATATTGATGATCACTATTGTGCCTGGCGATCTGCAGCTGCGGGGAGAAGGCAGGATGATTCAATGAGAAAGCTTCAAAATCAGGGCCATCAAAATATAAGATAGTTGCGTCAGCAACTGGAAAATCAGTATCTTTAATGAGCAATTTAACTTCCAGGTCTTCGCCAGTTTCTTCTTCTGTAAAATAAGCTTTGCCTTCGCTGTCCGTCCTTGCTTCGTAGATAGTCACGCCGCCTAGATCTGCAGAAGTATTTTCAGTACAAGCCAATCCATTAAGCGCAGCAAACATTCCGATACTCACTTTTTTTTCTAATGACATCCCTTCCTCCAACCATCCCTCGCCGCAGAATAATACTATAAACCTGGACTAGTAAACTACCAGTAAACGCATTCAAAATGTTTATAAATACTATTTGGCTAGCAACTATAGCATGAAAAAGAAGCACTCTAATAGTAATACTCGAGGAGCTATTGGTCTTTCTATCGAAACTTTGGTCATCATCATCATCTCTTTAGTGATTCTTTCTGCAGGGATTACCTTAATCTACCAATTCATTGGCGGCGCAGAGGATATCAAAGCGCAATTAGACCTGAAAACCCAGGATGAATTAGAACGCCTCTTAGTCGGCCAAGGCAAAAAAGTAGCTCTTCCGTTACATGTGGCAACCGTGCCTCGCGGCGACAGCCATATCTTTGGATTAGGAATATTAAACACCTATGATGCTACGGAGAATTTTCATATCAGCATTATCTTGAACAAAGTTACGGACGAAACCAAAGCAGACGTCACTTCCCAAGTGAATCCTCTCAACGTTGCCGGCTGGGCTTTATACAACACTGCCTCTATCGCTATTGAAAGCAATGCCAACAACAAAGAAGCAATCTTAATTCAAGTGCCTAAAGACGCCTTGAAAGGAGAATATATATTTGTCGCTGAAGTGTTTGACAGCAAGAATAATCTGTACGGCAATCCGCAGACGTTTATTGTGAAGGTGATTTGACTTTAGTAGTAACAGTTTATCTATTTGTGGTAATATTTTTCATCACATAACACCTATAACTGCAAAATATGGGGGTCTTGAGTTATAGGTAAGTAAAATTGAAAAAGGGCAAACTACTTAGAATTAGAATTTCTTAAAATTTAAGTTAACTTATTAGTATGATATTCACAAAAGTTAAGAGCTATTTCTTGAATAGTTTCTCGATTTACTGGGGACTTAGGGTTCATTAAACAACGTTTACTACCCACATAATTTTCACAATGATTCGGTATTTTCCTGTTTAAATGGTCTTCTAGACTAAATCCTTCCCCACAAGAAATTCTATCCAAAAATAAATGAGCAATTTCATGTGCACTAACTTTTACAGCCCCGGCACAACCATCATTTGGAAGACCTAAAAATATCCACCGATCTTTATAATCTGCCATTCCCTGATAACATCCATTTTCTATTTGGCGAGTAGCGAGCATCCTATTTTTAGCAAGACCAGCGAGTAATAAAACACTCATATCCATATTGATAAAATCACGATGACCAATAATCATTAAATATTCATCTTTAATATTAGGTCTATACCTATAGGCAATAGAATCCATATTCATCCAAAATTTCCCAGTTGGATCTATTATCCCATCGTAAAAATTTATCTTATTTTGATCAATAATATCATCCCAGTTTAGTACTTTTTCCTGTTTGCGGGCATATCTTTCACCTGAATCAACTAATTCAAGGTTTGAGTCTATGGGAAATAATGTTGGTATAATTTCTACCAATGTATCAATTATTTTTTGATCCGTACTAACCTCTCCAACAATATTTATCTTCATAAGAAAGCGAAGATATCATTATATTTATAACTATTCCCTTTTAGTTAATTTGCCCTTTTTTAACTCAAAATCCTTAGGATTTTGCCCTCACTTCGTTCGGGTCACTTAACAGCGCAGGCTGTCCCATAATTACCAAAAATGTATACTGGCGAGTGCGTCGGATGCTAAATTTTGAAAAATAGGTCGTGCCAAAACAGCAAATCACGCCTCCGACGATGAGTAAAAATTAAAGAAAATCCTGAAAAGCAGCTATCCCCACCCTAAAGGGCAGGGATTTACGCGAGAAAACTGAAAACTATCAGTTTTCTGCGCAGAAATGAGATATTCTTCGCATTTCTTGCGCCGCTTTTCCAAGACGGATTTTCTTTAATTTATACCATCAAAAGGGACGAGGTCGTGGTCCTTAGTATTGTTTTAGAGTGGATGACACATAAAGAATACGAAAAACGATTTGGGTACTGACGGCGTCAATGGGATTTTTTTATCTCAGTATCTGTTTTACAGAACCGACAGTTAATCCTCATAATATTTATTATTCAAATACTCAAAACTCTGCTTCAGCCATTGAAACTCCCAGGTTTCTTCATTGAAGCCGAGAAAATATATTCTGGCATTGTACCACAACGCTCCCCCAGGTACATGCAAATGATCGTCACAGAATTTTCCAACATCGTTGGTTACTGTAATAACCGTGCCTTTGGAAGGAAATTCATAGGCCTGTGCTAAGCCAACTGCGTAAGGTAAGGGAAACGCGAAATACGTTATCTTTTTACCTTTGTACTCAGTAATGATTTCTTCTAAATCTTTTCGTAATTCGTCTGCTTCCACATCTGCAGGAAGAAAAAGAGTTAATATTTGCATGAAGAATAGATGTGACAAAAATAGATAAAGATATTCAATAGAAACTATATACTTATTTCAACAACTCTTTCAAAAACTTCGCCTGATTTCTTGCTTTCGGAACGGCATGCCCAATCAACACACCTTTTGTACCCAACCTCAGTGCTTTCAATACATCTTCTCTTGACTGCACTCCCGCACCGCACAATACTTTCGTCTTCGGACTCATTTTCCTAACCAATTCCACTGCTTTGGAAATAACCTCCGGTTTAGCTTTGGTCACAGAAATATTTCCACCGATCAATTCCGGCGGCTCATAGGCAAGATAATCAGGTTTTAATCTTGCGACCTGTTTAGCCTCTTCTAAAGATGATGCGCAAATGACTACAATCAATCTATTTTTTTTACAGTCAGCAGCAATCCTCTTCAAAATGGAAAAAGGAATCTTCCGTTCAGAATGATTTAGCAATGTTCCTTTCACTCCGATTTTTTTCAACTCCTGGGCAGAGATCTTGCCGGTAAAAGCTCCTAGTCCGGCTAGATCGGTATGCTGGGAAAAAACAGTAAGCGATGTTCCTGCAGCCACTTCCTCAAGAGTAGGTAATGAAGGTGCAATCACAAGCTCATACTTTTTTGTTTTGACTTTCTCCAGCTTTTTTGCCAAAAGTAAAGCCTTTTTTCCAGCCGTTTCTGGATAGGTTTTGAAATTAAGCAAGATTAGCGGTTTCATTTGTTTGCGATGCCCCACCGCTTACGGTGATTTGTTTTATGTACAATTATCACTCTGAAGTGGGGTTGAGTAAACATTAAAAATACCTTTGGATTTTTATTTTTTCTTTCCTTTTTTGAGCTTATTCAGTTTTTTGAACAGATAAATAAAACAGCTTACTATCAAAACAACTATAATCATTGGAAGCAAAAATAAAAACAAGTTAAATAAGAGCACTAAAAATAAAATAATAAGGACTAAAACTATGAGCATTACAAACCAGGCCTTAATTCCGGTGGCGAAGAACATGACGATTGAGATGTTTTGGAAGTATAAAAAGTATTCCTAAAAATAAGGTTAAGAGGAGGATATTTCTGCTGATAGCAATAAAGAATTTAAGTGGAAAGGTCTGGATTAACATTGAATCAGCTGCAAAGATCCAGTTTCCTTGCGGAAAAAAGATTTTATGGAAAATAGTAAATACAACATCAAAGAAAAACAGAGAAAAAACTCCTAAGAAAATCATTGCTATAATAGTAAATTTTCCTCCATAATTTAGTAGCTTTAATCCAAAATCTTTATCCTTTCTGTAATATGTAACAATAACCGTAACTGCCAACAACAAAACATAAAAGACATAATCAGCGTAGTGCATAACCAGCCTAACATCTTCCAAATGAGAAACTTCTAACTCTGTAAATCCACTTTGCAATTCTCCTTTTCCTTCTAAAAATAGAAAAACACCCTGTTGTGCAGATGTCAAGGGAGTGAAGAAAAGCACCAATTTGTATGATAATAAAAGTAAAAATAATGGCAGCACTAAACACATTAAAACCAGTACAATCCTCTTATTTTTTGGCAGCGTCATAAAAGATGAAGTATATCTTCTGTAAGTCCTTATCCGGATAGGTAAATTGGTTGTAGCGGCCTCTTCTAGGATAACATATCCTTCGTTCCCTTCTTGGCTTTTTAGATTCATCACAGGGAATGGATGCCCAGGTCCAGGACAGCTGATTCCATAGCTCTGTAAAATTTTTTGTCCTGATCGCTTCTTCCAGCAACTCCTGGGTGACGCCCTGCTTATCAGCTAAATATTTTCCAGCTTTATCTTGCTCTTCAGGATTAAAACCGCTCTGGAAAAGTCCCTCTTCATTCTTTAAAGTGAGATAAGTCCTATATAGAAATTGAAACCGCCCTGCTGCAGTAGAATAATTTATAGTTGAATAGGTGATCCAACGGCCGTTTCTTCTGACTCTGCGTTTTCCTGGGAAGGGAATCCCTTTCTTCGGCATCTCGCCGGTCTCGACCGGATGTGAAACATAATTGGTAAACAACATTCGGCCTACCATCATGTTGTAATGGCAATCAGTACCTTCCGCCCAGGCTAGTGTATTTAGTAAGGCTCGATATTCCAGTGTAATTGAATCAACTTTCTTTTCTTCAGTCTTTTGTTCACAAGGCAGATGTTCAATAACGGTCCGTGGCGGTGGACAAGATCGTGGGATAGTAATATACCGAGTAATGACCTCTGAAGGAGGCGTATATGCAGTTTTAGAAAAACAGGAAGCCGTGTTTATCGCTAACACCAGAGCGCATAAAGAACTTTTATTCATCAACAGAAAGAAAAAGAAGGTACTTATATAGATTTAGGAAGTTAAAAAATTATTCTCTACTCGCTTCAAAATTTCTTTGCGAAGCGTTATAAGCGCAGTTCCATACTTTCTTCTTAATTGAATCAGGACAATTGTTTGCATTTCTAATGCTGTTTCGTCTTTCTAGAACAGGATCTAAACTTCCATCGTTAATGGTGTATGATGTTTTTTGAGAACAGCCATCTACAAAATCTAACCAGATAGGTTCTAAAACTCTATTACAAAGGGACTCTTGTTGAATTTCCTGAGCTTCCTTTATTTCGTTAAGTTCACGCCCCCATTTAACATAGCCAGAAGCAAGACCAGCAGCATATGAGCAAGTAGTTAAGGCAGCAGCGCCTACAAATGTACCAGCTAAAAGCATTTTTGCACAACCAGTTTCGTTATCTGTCATGTTTTTATTTACCTCTCTTTAACTATGCCAATAACATAAGAAGCCCCTTTATAAATCTTTCCGTAAAATAGGCTCTGTAGAAAAAGTCCATAGGCGTAAGCCTATGTTATAGGCTATGAGCCTACAGAACAGCTCTGCTGTCTGTGTTCTTATTTTTTGACTTCGCACCGTGCTTCCAAAAAGCCTTTTCAGCGCTGAGAAGAGACATTCCACAATGTTGCGTTGCCAATATAAATCCCAATCAAAGCAATCTCTAAGCAATTTTCTATGTCTTCCTCGACGACAATTCTTGCGCACAGGCGCAACGGAGAATGTTCCATTCTCCAAAAGCCATTGATGGAGCCATTCAGCATCAAAGCCTTTATCCTGAAGCAGAACTTCTAGTTCTGTTGGACATTGCCGATAAATTGTGGGAATCCATTGCGCTTCATGTTGTGGTTTTGCCAAAAAAGTTCCTGCAAGGAACTTTCGATGTTCAACATCAATCACACAAATCATTTGTACCGGTCTGCCTACTGGCTCTTCCCGGTCAATTCTTTTCAAATAATATTGGCTTGGTCCTGAACGGGAGAATCCGGTTCCATCTGCCGCAGCAAGATAGGTGTTCTTGAACTCAATCGTTGCTGCTAAAAGAGATTGCCACAACGATCGAGGCAATCTCTTCGCTGCTTTTTGCAGCGTTGTCCAATGCAATCCAAGATCATAATATTCGTCGAGAAACTTCATAGCTCTTCTGTAGGAGAGCTGATATATCTGCTTCACAATTAAGCCTAAGCACAGTATCCATGTTTGGAACTTCTTAGGCCCAAAATGATGTACCCAACGGGAGTTTCCCGTTGCCATAAACAACCGATGAATTTTTCTATCCAGCCTTTTTTCTTTCTTCATGGTGGAGCTTACCTCTCCACCCTGCCGCCCTTCAGGGTAACCTGAAGGAAGGGCAGTTTCTACTTAAGATTTTCTACAGAGCCCGTAAAATAGTAACTTAAGAGTAATGACATAATTAATGTCCTTTCTCAAGAATCTGGCGCAACTGCTCAGAGATAAACTGCCCGGAAGCCTTCCCCGCCAGCCGTTTCATAGCTAATCCCATTAAGGCTGAAAAAGGAGCCTCTTTATTCTCAGCCACGATCTTCAACAATTCCTTATGAATCTCTTCAGTTCCCAGCGCAACATATCTCTTCAGATCAAACTTATCGGTAACCATATCAATAAGCACGTCTAAAACAATATCCTTGTGAATCTTTCCCTCTTTTAGATACCTAAAAACATCCCTGAAATCCTGCTCAGTAAGCTTGTTTGGATCGTGATGAAACTGCCGTTTAATATCCAATGGAGTAGAAATTAAGGTTTCTGCAATAAAAGCAGGTTTGACAGAAGGATATTTCTCTACCAATTCCTCAAACAAGTGCACTAATTCTGATTTAGCCGCGAATTCTGCTAAATCCTTGCTTAAGCCAAAGTCTTTCTGGTACCGTACAATTTTCTCTTCCAACAGTTCAGGCAATTCAATCTTGGTTAAATCAGGTTTTATGAGCGGCACATCGGTTTCCGGATACATTCTCGCTGCTCCAGGAATAGGCCGCAAATAGGTTGTGGTTCCATCAGCATTTGCTTTTCTGACTTCAGCTGGAACACCTTTTAAGGTTTGCTGTGCCCGATCATGGACTGCTTCTAAAGCCAGTCGCGCTTTCTTTTCCAGGTCAGCAACTAATACAAAAGCATCATGAGCAGCACAGCCTAACTTTGTTTTAACTGCACTTACTTCATTTTCAGAAATACCATCTCGCGGCAATTCATCAGAATGAAAAATGCCGCCTACTCCTGCTCGTACTTTTGCCCAATCAGAAAATTCTGTTCCCAATCTTCGGCCTGGTTGTACTTCTCTGCCCAGGTAGCCAGTAAAGCCTGGTAATTTGATTGCCAACACTACGCCTTTCTTAGCGAGTGTATTTTTAACAACCCTGGCAGCAGAATGCACCAAGAGCGAACTAACTTCAAGCGCATGAAAGGCAGGCAAGGTTACTTTCTTGAGCTCGTCTTTCATCTTTAATAATTCTTCCTGTCTTTTGACTTCTAACTCTACTAATAACGGTAATTGCCGCAGATCCTGCACGCCTTTAATTTCGATTCGTGTCCCACCTTTGATAGAAATATTCACATCTTGTCTAATTGTTCCTAATCCTCGTTTGACCTTTGGCAAGGAACGTAAGAGCATCCCCATCTTTTTTGCTGCTTCCTGGCATTGTTCTGGCGAGGTTATATCTGGAGCGGTTCCGATTTCGATCAATGGTATTCCTAAACGATCCAAGGAATAGGCTTTTTCCCCGGTGTTTTCGCTCACTATCTTACAAGAATCTTCTTCCAGGGAGATATTGGTTATCCTGACTGTTCCTGCAGTAGTGTTGATTGCTCCGTTACGAGCCATTAAAGATGTTCGCTGGAACCCCGAGGTATTTGAACCATCAATAATGGTCTTCCTCATTACCTGAATCACTGGAAACACTTCTGCATCCACAATTTTACATAATTGCAAGGCCGCCATCAACGCTTCAGGATTGATTTCGTGCGGAGGTTCACAATCTGATTCTACTAAACAAGTCGTGTCGTAATAACCTTGATAGAAAAATGTTTTTCCTTTGAGCTGTTCCTGCTTAGCCGCAATGTCAACTTTTCCTTCTTCACCAGCTGCGGCGCGTAATTTACGCTGGATAGTAAAATCAGCTTCATTATCTCGAATAGTGGTAGGACAACTGCAGAATAATTTTTTGCCTTCTAATTGTTGGTGAATCTCTAGTCCGCATTTAAGGCCTAATTCTTTGTAATTCATGAGAAAATAAGAAATGAAAGAGTGTTTAAAAAAGTTTAGTTTAAACAATACAAGGAAACATCATCAATCTTCATCTCCTGGGGAAGAACGGCAGAACCGGCAGCCATGATCATCGCATTGGCTGGGGTAGGATCAGTAGTTTCATTGCAAGCTACCTTGGTGATATATACGTCATCGACAAATAATTCAAGCCGATTTCCAAATTTTTTTACTGTTAACTTCTTTTGCAGATGTAAATCATAATCTCCTATTTCAGTTTCGTAACCATTGCAGTTAAGGCCGATTTTATTATTCTCGCTAAATGGATAATGAGTTACAGTTATCCCGCTAAAATTTGGATTTTGATTGCGATGGGAAATTTTCACAGTGCCTTGAGCACTAGGCAGTAATTCAACTTTATATTGGGCAACAAAATCTCCATTGCAGGCAGGGGAGAGGCTAAAAGGTCCTCCTTTTGCTTCGACTATGGAATTTCCTTCCAAATGCAATTTTTCATTAGAAGTATACGGTGCGCCAGTCTTAATATCCCACTTACAGGTGCCATAATCAAAAGTATCATAAAAAGCACAATTTTGTTCGCTGCAGCTTGAAGTAGGCGTTGCCATGCTGCAATCATAAACACATTGCCCATTGCCGCATACTTGCTTATTGGAGCAATCTTCTTTCAATTGGCCCAGAGTACCGCAGCTGTCCTGCCAATATACGCCGTCTTCATGGCAAATAAGAGAATTATTGGGCAGGCATACTTCTTCTGAACCGCCATTACCACCACTACCGGCAAAACCGGCTGCGCCGCCTTCATCTGGAGTTGATACTGTTGATCCGCCTTGATTTTCATCGCCGCTGGAGGCAGTTCCGCTAGCGCAGCCAAGAGCATAGAAAGCAGCAACTGCATAAACTAACTTCCCCTTTTTCCAATTGTTGACTAAAATATCTAATGTCATTACATGGTGAAATTGAAGTGATTTTTAAATCTTTTGTAAGAAATTTCTTGTACTTGCATTTTTAACTTTTTCATTAAGTAATCAAGTGCTTAAGGTGATAGTGGGTTACGCTGAAAGCGTATACCCGCTCCGTCTTAGGTTTGAGGTGACAAACCTTAATAAACTATGAAATTTTATGATAACACATAGATGTACTTTCAAAAAAAGAGCAAGGTAGTTGTTTTACTAGCAGTTTTGCTGTTTTCTATAGCTGGTCTTTTGGCAGCAGCCAAAGTTGAGGGAGGAATTACTGGAGCTGCAATTGGTATAAAATTAACTTCTATTACTGCTTGTACTGGCGATCCCGCTACCGCGAATGAGGATTATGAGCTGGCAAATAACATAACTGCGACTGCAACATGTTTAACCATCCTAGCTGGCGGGGTGACTGTCAATTGTCGAGGCTTTAAGATAGATTATGGTAGCGCAGTTGAGGGGTTGGGTATAGAAAATCATGGACATGATAATGTAACAATCAAGAATTGCCTCATAGAAGAAACTACGGGTAGAGCTGATAGCCACGCAATATATTTTTCATCGGTCACCAATAGTACTATTGAAAATAGTATAATTATTTCCAAGGGAACAAATGGGCATGGCATATGGTTACAGAATTCATCCAATAACACCATCAGGTACAACAACATTTCCACTCTGCTTTCTTCAGGTACCGGTAAGGGGATTTTTATCAATGGAAGTATCCCCGCGCCAATAAATAACCTATTAGTAAATAATAATATTTCAAGTAGAATCCCGCTTCTCCATCTTGGGGAACAGCTTAATTTTTTAATTTACAACAACTCTTTCGGCCAGATTAACTGGAGCAAAACTAATCTTACTACCGGGATTAATCTTTCGGTAAACCTTAACATCCATCTTGCTAATAATGTTACTGGTTTTGCGAATCTTCCTTCCACTACTGCTTCCGATCAGGCCTTTAATCTCAACAGCTCCGCGCGAATCGAATTACGCGGCCTGACCTATCTAAAAACGCCTGGCTTATTCAAAAATGGGATACGCTGTGATAACAGTACTACCAGCGGCTTTAGATGTTCTATAATCAGCTATAATGCTTCATTTGGAATTTTAGATGCCAACGTCAGCTCTTTTAGCAACTACAGCACCTTATTTGTGAATGTAAAACCATTGATTACCCAATTGATATTAAACACCACCAATATCGCCAGAAATGAAAGCAATGTCAATCTCACTGCCTACGCAACTACCTCTGATGCTGACAGCGATTCTGTGAAAGTGATCTATAACTGGTTGAGAAATAATACGCCTATCGCAGTATTGAATATGCCCTTTGAAGGGGTGAATGGAACAGATACCAATAACACCTGGGATTATTCAGGATTTGCAAATCATGGAAACGAGACCAATGGAGTAAGATGGAATGCCACTGGCGGGTATGACCAAAGAGGCGCATACATGTTTGATGGAGTGAATGATTACATCTTCCTTGGCAATCAGAGCAGCCTGAAATCGGCATGTACTGACGGCTGCACCATGAGCGCATGGATACGTTTACGAGGACCAACTTCCGCTGCAGCGACCTCTCGAAGCATCCTAACTCGTCGGGAAATCATCAGCGGTGTGACCAGACAATTTTTTTCTTTTAATATTAACCCACCTGCCCCCGACAATCAAAGACCAATCTTTGTTATTTATCAAAATGGAAGTAGTAACTCTTTAAGCTGCGTTGCAAATTCTCTTAGCGAAGCCATCCTCAATGATACCTGGACCTATGTTGCAGCGCGATACAACTTCAGCCACACTGCAGTGTTTATTAATGGAACTCAAGTGGGAGTTAGTGCTTGCTCGTTTGCTACTATAAATATAGACACCTGGATAGGCGGCGGTGCTAATATTATCGCCGGACCGACAAGCCCCGGGGTTAATACATTCTTCAACGGCAGCATCGACGAAGTGATGATCTGGAATAGAAGCTTATCCGCAGAACAGATCTGGGCCTTATCACAGAATCAAACCGATCTCATCGTCGCTCAAGAAACTGTCCGCGGAGAAAACTGGACCGTACACGCTACTGCAAATGATGGATATGAAGATGCCTCGCCTAATATCTCAAATAATCTCACTATCCTCGATCTCACCCCGCCGGCAGTTAATATCACTTATCCTTCCAACAGCAGTAATTTCAGCTACAGATTCGTTGATTTCAATGCTACAGTACTCGATACTGATTCTAGCGTAGACAGAGTTATTTTCGTCTTCAACAATCGAACTAGTCCTTTTAATGTAACTGCCACTAACTTCTCCGGAACTTGGTCTGCCAGCCAGGTCAATACCTCGCGTTTTGCAGAAGGATTGCAAGGAGTGGCAGTTTCCGCCAACGATAGCTTTAACAACATCAACTACACTCAGTACATCAACTTTACGGTAGATCGAACTCCCCCCAATGTCACCAGGAATTTTGTAAACAATCCAGTGAATGACAGCAATTTCAGCATCCGTTCCAGCAATCAGACTTTCAATGCTAGCATCTTTGATGTTCTTACTGGTGTGAACAGAGTCTATTTCTGGTTTGACAACGGAACCAGCCAGGATTTCAACGTGACTGCAGTTAATCAATCTGGAAATTGGATTGTTAGTTACAATGTTTCAGCCTTAGCAGAAGGAAGGCAAGGCCTAAGGATCGTTGCCAATGACACGGTAAGTAATATCAATGATTCTGCGATCATCAACTTCACGGTAGATTTTACTTCTCCAAATGTGACTCGCAACTTCCTTAATAACCCAGTGAATGACAGCAATTTCAGCATCCGTTCCAGCAATCAAACTTTCAACGCTAGTATCTTTGATGTATTAACTCAAGTTGAGAGGGTATATTTCTGGTTTGACAATGGAACCAGTCAGGATTTCAACGTGACTGCAGTTAATCAATCTGGAAATTGGATCGTAAGTTACAATGTGTCAGCATTGGCGGAAGGAAGACAAGGCCTAAGGATCGTTGCCAATGATACCGTCAGCAATATCAATGATTCTGCAATCATCAACTTTACAATAGACTTTACTTCTCCAAATGTGACTCGCAACTTCCTTAATAACCCAGTGAATGACAGCAACTTCAGCATCCGTTCCAGCAACCAAACTTTCAATGCCAGCATCTTTGATGTTCTTACTGGTGTGAACAGAGTCTACTTCTGGTTTGACAACGGAACCAGTCAGGATTTCAACGTGACTGCAGTTAATCAATCTGGAAATTGGATTGTTAGTTACAATGTTTCGGCCTTAGCAGAAGGAAGGCAAGGCCTAAGGATCGTTGCCAATGATACCGTCAGCAATATCAATGATTCTGCGATCATCAATTTCACCGTCGATTTCACTGCACCTACAGTAAACATAACTGCCCCTGCCAATGCCACAAGCATCAGTGGAACAGTATCCTTCAACGCCAGAGTAAGCGATGATCTCACTGCCGTGAACACGGTGCTATTTCAATTCACTAACAGCACTCCTTTCAACAGGACTGCCAGCAATTCTTCAGGTACCTGGAGTGTCAGTGTGAATACCGGGGCAATTGAAGAAGGACTGATTACGGTGACTGTCTTTGCCAACGACACCGTGGGAAACTTGAACAGTACACAAATTTTATCCCTTACGGTTGATAATGTGGCAGAGACATCAGGAGGACAAGCAAGTGAAGCAGTGAGTGAACCAACCGCTCCGGCCACCACGCCGTCTGCTCCCGCAGAAGCAGCACCAGCACCATCGGCTGCTCCAGAAACTGCTTCCGCCTCAGAAGCCTCTAGCGCTTTCCAGAGCGGAGAAGCCAGCGCGAGTATCAGCAGTGTTGGAGGAAAAGCAATAACTCCTTACGCCTCAGAAAGGGATTATAAAATAACTATTACCAATAACCTCAATAAAAAGTTAGTTCTTTCAGGAGCATTGAAAACAAAAGAGAAAGAAATAAAATTAGAATTTGAAGAGAATGCTAAAAAAAGATTGCAAGAAGAATTGCTCTTAGAAGGAGAAATAGATGAAGCTGCGCTGGAAGAAGAATTGAAAAATTTAAAATTATTGGAAACCATAGAAATCTTTCAAGCGCATAAGAAGCTTTCCCACTTCTTCCCTGAGTTCTTGGTAGGTAAAGCTGTCGCCCCGCCATTAATACCTTCCAAAGAACGCATCAATGGAAATTTACTGGTGGATGTACTGGTCAACGCTGGGGAGTTAGAGTACATCGTAGTTAATCCAGGTGAAACTATAGAGAAGGAAGTGAAAATCCGCCGCGGGTTAAGCTTAGGCCAGAAAGAGCCGCCTAAGATTGTCTTTTCTTCAGGTGGAGAGCAAATTCTGATCAAGGATATAGAAAACCATGAAGAACTGGTTACCGGCACGGCCGTTGATGTGGATCCGAAAACGAAGAAGCTTGATTATTATATGATTTTTGCCCCACGGCCAAGCGGGGGTAAAGAAACTTTTACCGTCGAGATGAACATAAATACTAACAAAAACAAGCTCAATTCCCAACTTCCTTTAAAGATTAAACTTCCCTTTTTCTTTGGGATTGATTCAGAAAACATCTATAATGAGCTGCTGGGCCCTTATACTGTCAATATGGGAAAAGGGGCTTTAATTGCTGCACAGTATAATACATATCTTCCATCAGAATATGAAGTAATTACAAAGATATTCGATAAGGAAGGAGTTGTCGTAGCTGAAAATAAATTTGAGGTAAAGCAATAGATGCCAAGACGACTGCTTGGTCAAGAGGCGAGCCGAGAACGGCAGGTGTTTGGCAAGTAGTTAATTGGTGCTTTCTGTAAAAACAGAAGTACTATTTTAAACCAGAATACTAGCAAGAAAGCACGAGGTGAGCGACCAAGGAGTCTTGGCAAATTTCAGAAAGCTTTTTAATGAAAAAAAGTATTCGTTAAGCAAAAAGGTGAAAGTAGCAAAATGGTTTTAGTAGGTGGAGTGGATATTCCTTTAATCGAAGTAATCCTTGTTTTTGGAGTAGTAGTATTTATTCTGCTGATTGAATCTATCATCATCATTGGTTTACTGGTCAAACAGCTGCAGAAAACCAAGAATGTAGGCGTGCTTCTGGAGCGTTTGTCACAGGTTCTGTTAGAGATCAAGAAAGCAGAGATTGATGAGTTGGATAAGTTGAGACGGAAGTAAAAAATAATAAATATTCTATCTCAATCACAAAATTGTAAAATATTTTCTAAAAGTTTGTTCTTCTTTTGGGATGGAACTTAATACTTCAATTTCTATTAAACCTGGGTCATATAAACTGAATTTTGAATTTCCAGCTCTTTCTGGAATTCCAAAAACATGAACTTCTCCCATTTGTCTGCTTCCAACTTTACCGTTTACCTGGATGGCATTTATTTTTGCGAAAAATTCTAATACTCCTAAATGCTGGTCTGCAATAGGAGCATGGTCTGGAAAATTGTACTGCTGCATACACCTGAGATACAATTCATCAAATCTAGAATCAGGATTATCTCTAACAATCCCTAAGAAAGCAACATACTCTGTGTGGACATTAGAATTACAACGTTTTTCTAAGCCATTCTTGGTTCTCACCTCAATTTCTGGGTGAGCCAATTTTATAATCCCGCTTGCATCTCCGGTACAAGCTTCCTCAAATTGAGGAATACGCATTCCTGCTAGAAATTCTTTAAAGTTCATTTTTATTCATCTCCATAACTTTTAAAGTAGTAAAATTAAAGAAAATCCTGAAAAGCAGCTATCCCCGCCCTAAAGGGCAGGGATT
>CAYIEF010000026.1:0-15962 GCA_964362365.1 uncultured Methanosarcinales archaeon
TGACCACAGAATCATTCAAGGGATTCCCGTCAACATCCAAAACAGTGCCGTTAAATTCAAATGCATTTACAGAAAGACTAAGTATGACTAATAAAAAAATAATAAATAAACATCTCTTTTTCCCCATAACTTCACCATAAAGAATTAAAGGTATTTAAATTTTTTCTCCAGCCATCACTCAGAAATTATACTGTGTCCTCCAGCCACTTAACCTATGTTCATCCGCCCATAGCTTTAAAACTCAGCTGAATAATCTCCTGGTAAATCGTAACATTCTGCAACACAAATGTTTCTACGACTGCTCCTAACAACAAGAACAATAACCCAAACAATAGCAGATAAAGATTAAAACCAAACACTTCAAAAAATCTCTCAGAGGCAAATTGCTCCAACAACACATCTTTTGAAATCACGCTGCCGGAAATCGCGGCTAGAAAATACGAAATCGCTTCTATGATCATGTGCGGGAACACAATCAGCATGATCAAACCAAAGAAATATAATGGATGCTGCCCAGCGACAGTAGCCGCATTCTTAGCAGTAAGGCCAAAGATAGTTCCCCAGACAGAAGCGTTCCAGGTGATTAGGAAAATAGCACCATCTCCGGCAAGAAGCGCTAAGATGAAACAGGCCATTAAGACCAAAAAATTGTTGGTCAACAAAGTATAAAATAAACTACCGGAAAAAACTTCAGCGGAAGTAGCTTGACCGGCAACCGCGTTTCCTGAAAATCCTTGCCCAAAACGGATCTCCAGTTGCTCTCGAAACAGACTGTTGGCTTGCAGTTCTGGAAGAAGGATTGTTCCTATCGAATACACCAACATTATTCCTAAAAAAAGGAAGACATAAAGACGCACTACTTCAATATCATCTCTCCATAAACTCCGCAGCGAAACACGCTGTTCGATACTCTCTTGCCGCTCTTCGATAGAGAAGATTTTGTACAGTTCTGGAAGAAGCAGCATAGATGTGAACGCTACTGCCACAAGAGCAGGATCACCGGGAAATAAAATGGAAGCGATCAAAACTCCAACAATAGAATACCCAACGCCCAATAAGAAAGCATAGATCCCTTTTCGTTCCAGCCAATCTTCAGGAAAAATGTGTTCTAGGACCAATCTATCACCAAGTAAGCAGTAAGTTTAGTTTGTTTATATAATTTACTCTGACTTCCACTTTGGAATTTTTAACGGATCCCAGATGATGTGGGGGAAGTATTTTTGTTTTTCTTCTTGGGAATGGGAGTAATAAAAGCTATGCTCCCCTGACTGATTGACAAAAAAAGTAGATTCGCCTATCAGATATTGAAGCGTGTCTTCTAAACAATCTGTTTGAAAAGGAATTTCTTGTTTAATAAGGACTGAAATCATAGCTAGATATTTTTCAACATAGGCAATAGTTCCAACGCTTACACCATATTGATTATGCCCGGTCGAAGGAGGCCATAGAGAAATTCCATAGTTGTGATGGCTAAAAATAATTTCAAAGGGATGACCGCCCTGCCAGTCTCTGCTTTCATACCATTTCTTAAATTCATCTTGGTCTGAAGAATCGGTTAGATCAAGCATGCCGCCATGCCGGCCGTCAGCCCACCGCTCATACATTTGTCGCGGAGATAACCATTTGGTTTTCCTGCCAAACGCTGCCCTATAACAAATCGCAACAGTTTTAAGGTAATCATCCAAAGAAATTTTGTCAATTTTCAATTTCTGATTTTCATGTTCTTTATATTTTTGCAGTATACTCTCTTTCTCTTCTTCTGACATTAATTCTTTCATTACATATTTACCTGGTATTCTTCCCGTTCGCAGATCGTAAGGAACAAGTTTTTTTACTAAGGAAGCATCTTTCTGCAAAAATGGAGTAAGCTTTCCAATCTCTTGGAAAAGAGTAAGATATTCTTGCGGTGCTGATTCTTGGCCGGAGTCAATTTGCATAGATCTCCTATTACTTATAGAAACCACAAGCCTATCTTTGCAGGTGGGAATTTTGGTGATGGTAACGGGAACAGCTATCATCTTTCTTCCTCGTTTTAACGGCAAATAAAAATCAGACCAGGTTTCATCCTTAAATTCATTGACTTCAGGCATGGCAACAGCAGTAACAGCAGTAGCAGCGGCGTAAAGAGGAGAATTCTCTATACTTCTAGGAAATACAGACAGTAAGCCGTATAAATCCTCATCACCAAATCGCGGCGTGAATGGTTTCATTTCTTTTTTGATTTCTCCTGTATTATTTCCTGAGCGCGTTTCAGTTCCTTAACTCTTTGTTTTAACATATTCTTCCCAGCGCGATTTATGTGAAACTGAATAAATTTAATGATAGAATCTGGAGCACCTTCAAATTTATTATGACGTAATAATATTCGGGCTATCTCTTCTGGTGATTTGGTCATAGTCTTTGGAGGCACATTTACGGTGATGGTTTTAACATTTTTTATCCAATAGTTATTGTTTTTCTTCATCTTTTGGGCTATTCTTTTTCTCATTTTAAAAAAAAGCATAAACTATTTAAAATACCTTCGTTACTGACATAATAAATGAACCTCAAGAATTATCTTAAAACCGCACTCCTTTTAGGAGGATTAACTGGATTATTCCTTCTCATTGGAGCATTAGCAGGTGGGAAAACCGGCTTAACCATCGCTTTGATATTTGCCGGGGGAATGAACTTTGTGTCGTATTGGTGGTCTGATAAGATTGTTCTATGGATGTATCGCGCTAAAGAAGCAGATAAGAAAAAGTATGCTCAATTGTATTCAATTATCAAAGAAATCACTGCAAAAGCGCATCTGCCTATGCCTAAAGTGTATATTGTAGATACTCCACAAAGTAATGCCTTTGCAACTGGACGAAATCCACAACATGCCGCAGTTGCAGTAACTAGCGGTATTATGCAAATTTTAGATGAAAAAGAATTGCGCGGAGTATTAGCGCACGAAATTGGTCACGTTAAGAACAGAGATATCCTTATTTCAACTGTTGCAGCTACTATTGCCGGAGTCATCTCTTACGTAGCTATGATGGCCAGATGGGCAGCAATCTTCGGTGGAATGGGCAGAGATAACGAAAATCGAGGGGGAAATATCCTGGAATTATTGTTGTTAGCGATCATCGCTCCAATCATGGCTATGATCATCCAATTGGCCATTTCCCGTTCCAGAGAGTACCAAGCTGATGAAACCGGCGCGCATCTCAGCAAAGATCCTTTAGCCTTGGCCTCTGCCTTGCAGAAGATTGAAAAAAATGTTCATAATCATCCTTTTGCACGGATGGGGAAAACTGAGGCGACTGCGCATTTGTTTATAGCTAATCCGCTGAAAGCGAGTGCTTTTCTGGAGTTATTCTCGACTCACCCTAGTACGGAAGCGCGTTGCAAGAGATTAAGAGAAATGAAGGTGTAAGAAATGAAGAGCACCATTTACGCCGGGATACTTTCTGTGATTTCCGGTTGCGCTTCCACGACTGCTTTTACTGAATATCCGGTTACTGTTGATGGAACAAAAGTAACGTATGTCAAAAATAGTAATGGCGATTGCGACTTAAAAATGCCTCTTTCGGACGGAAATGAATTGCGGATCTATGATCGTCATTGCGATGGCAGTTTAGACAGTGTAGCAAAAGCTTCTGTGGAAGAACGGTTTTATTTTCACGACGACAGGGAAGAATTAACTGAAAATACCAAAAAAAATTTTGATGACTTATTACGAAAAACGCAAGAACAGGCGTCCAAATAATTACAATTCCTTCAACTTTTCTAAACTCTTGACATAAAATTCCTTCTTTTCACTGATGGCAATCGGGCTTCCTCCACCATGCCAAGTAAAGCGCGGACGTAATTGCACTGGAAAGATCCGTTCGTTAGCATCGTCAAAAATTACTGCGGCTCCTTTTACACGCGGCAGATGATCGATTTCTTGTTCCAATCCCTGGCGCATGTAACTTTGTGTCAATTGTCCGAGAGCTTCGACATCCAACCGCGCAGTAAGACGATGAGCGATAACGATATCTGCTTGTGTCATGACATCAGTATGAATTTTTCCAGGCTGCTGCGATGCTAGAATTAATGAAATTCCCGGCTGGCGTCCTTCGCGTAAGATAGTGATTAATGCTTCGGTAGCCGCAGTCTTTCCGTCTTTGGGAAGAAGTTCATGCGCTTCATCGAGAGCGATCCAGACTAATGGCTCTTCCATTTTCTCTTCCGTTCTTTTGGTGAAGTAATGCATCGCTGCGTCTACTGACTTGAACTCTTCTGTTTTTCTAGCCAGCATACGTTGGTTGAAAAGATTTCTGCAGATTAATCCAACGACTAGCGCCTTTATTTCCCAGCCGGAAGCCATGGTAGCATAAGGGCTGACGTCTAATACGGTCACTTGACTTGGAGCTATGATATCTTTCAGAGGCGTTCCCTCTTTAGAGAAGATTTCCCATCCTTTGGCTTTTTCAAATTGATTGACGACCACGCTTTTGACAACTTTATCGCTTTCCGAATCATCTTTTACGGCGTCAATCAGAATATTTAAATCATAACTTTCCTCTGCTTTAGATAAATCCTGAACAATTTTCGTAATGAGAACTCCTTCTGCTGAATTTGGATCTATATTAAAAGCCGTACACCAATCGTGAGGACCTACGTCTAAAGGGCGAAGGGAGAAAGGAAAATCGGTTGGAATTCCTTCATTTTTGTATTGGTAGAAAAATCCTGTAGGAGTGTAGATTTTAACATCCAATCCTTTTGCCTCCATATTCCAGTCTTTCAGCAATTCTGCATCCTGAAAGTTAGGATACTTCATGGTCCAATAAATGCCCATGGTGTCGAGGAGGACGATTGAAAGATTTTGTTTTACTTCGGGTGGGAGGTCTGCAAGACCTTCGGCGATGGAGCCCATGGTGTAAGATTTTCCTGAATTATGTGATATGACGCCGTTAGCGACAAAAGAATGATGACGAGGCACGTGAAGGTCATACACTTCTTTTATGCCATCTACTTTAGTAATTTTTTTTATTTCATTAGCAAATAGATTATCACTTAGATATTTTGTTTTTTTCCTTCTCTGAGTTTGCCAAAAAGAATGCTTCTTCAGCTTTTCATCTTTTAAGGCATGGACAAAACCTATCTCCTTAAAATTCTCTAATGAACTGTGGTCAGTAATGTTCAACAGATAATTATGGAAGATTTTGCCATTCAACTTCACTATCTTGTTTCTTATTGTAGATTGGATGTTAAAATGGCTCAGCACGAGATTAAGATCCTCCAAGAATTTTCTAGATTTAGAATAATAAATTATATGATGGCCGTCTTTATTTACATAACCATCGCATGAAAATAAAGCTTTGATAAAGTTTGCTTTAAACACATTGGAACTTTCAAAAACAATTTCCGGTACTCTAATAAGATGTGCTTTGAACCCTAAGGGGACACCTAAAGCTCTAAATTTTTCTAATACTTTCCCTTGTTGGGTTTGCACAACATAACAATTTTCTTTGCCCTTTTTGTAAATTTTAGCAGTGATATTAAATTCTTCTTCAAAGTCTTTCTTGGCTGTTTTCAGTATATCATCTGAACCATTAAATATTCTTATTCTTCTTTTTGTGCCATTATACCAATAACCTCTTCCGTCTTTAAACTTTCCTTTCCGAGCTTGCATTGTTCCATCAGCAAGAATAAAGCCAAGCAATCTTGCTATCCGAAGACTCTCTTTATCATTTTTTACTTCCGGAATATGAGAAACAGAAACTAATGAATCATTAATCTTCAAATCACTTGCTTTTTTCCATACTGTCCTCCCTTCTTCTAAAACTAGTAAAGGATGTTCCTCAGTCATCAATAATTTTTGGCCGTCATAATTTTCAATTTCCAGTAATTCTTCGTCTACTTGATATTTTAACAATTCTGCATTTTCCCAGCCAAAATCTTCACCGTTATACGAAAGCACTAAATCTTTCTTAGGATCAAAATCTTTAATATTTTTATAGCCGTGATTGGTGAAAACTTTAGTATCTTCTTTTAAACATCCCCGCTTTCCGACTATAAACATTACATGCGCGCCAGCAACGTCCATGTACACTGGATTGGATAAAGAAGTAGTCTGCCCCATCTGGACGTATTGCTTGCCAATGAAAACCGTTCCTCTTTTGCCGAACTTCTCTACATCTTTTTTAGAGCGGCCTATTATGACATCAAACACCATTATAGAATTAAAAAGAAAAGAAGGATAAAAAGGTATCGGTGAAGATTGATTATGCTTTAGAAATGTGAGAATTATTTAGTTTCGGCGGTTTAAGGGAAATTGCAATTATTTTTCTTAATTCAGTACTCGACAGTTCATTAGGAAAATATTCTTCTAATTTTTTTCCAATCGTTTTTCTTATTTTAGAAGTATTTGCTTGTTTGGCGTAGGCAAACCAACCGACCATGCTACTATACACAGCGTCGTAACCAATCATATCATCGTCAAAGTCATTCTTCATCAGGATTATCTTTCTTTTAGCAGCTCGCCAATTAGATTTGCGCAAGAGCTTATGATGATAGAAAATGCGAAACCCGAGAAAGGTAATTCCTTTATGTAGAGGAAGTATTTTCGATTTTAGGGGATGAAGCTCTAGCTGAAGCTTCTGCTGTAAAAATGAATCTATTTCCAGTTTGTACATTTCTAACAATTCTTTCTTTTTATGTAAGATCACAAAATCATCAACATATCTGAGATAATATTTCGCTTTGAGAGCGTGCTTGACATACTGGTCCAATTCATTAAGATAGACATTGGCGAGAAATTGGGAAGTAAGATTGCCGAGAGGCATACCTTTTCCTTGCTCACCATTACTGTAATTTGTAAGTATGTTCTTGAGCAGAAATAGAAGATTTTTGTCTTTAATCCTTCTTTGGATAATGTTGAGCAGAATATTATGATCAACTGTTTCAAAGTAATGTTTTATGTCTGCCTTAAGGCAATAACCAGTTACATAATCAGGGTAAGGAACAGCTACTTGCCGTTTAAATACATCAAATCGTTCTAGCGCTTTGAGTGTTCCTTTGCCTTTGCGGTTAGCGTAACTATCGTAAATGAATATCTTTTCGTATATCGGCTCAAGAATGTTGCAGAGAGCGTGATGCACAATCCTATCCCGAAATGCTGATTTGTTAATCTTTCGTGTCTTAGGGTCGCGAATGATAAAAGTAGTCAGCGGTTGAGGCCTGTACGAATGCAGCAGTAAATCAGCACGCAGCTGCAAGAGATTGTTCTTCAAGTTAGATTCAAATTCTACAACGTCCGGCCTCTTTGTTTTCCCTTTGCGCGCTTTCTGAAATGCTATCTGAAGGTTTTGAAGAGAACAAACTTGAGTATAAAGAGAATCAGAACTTTCTTCAACCATTTTGAAATACCAATACTTGCTTGGGCTATTCCAACGAAACGGGTGTTGTTGTTGAGATGGTTGTTGCCATTGGCTTGAGACCTGTTGTTAAGTCTATTGAGCACCACCGCCCGCCGTCTGTAGCCCTTATACCATTACTCACTGCCGCTTCATCCTTCCGGTAGTCGCAGCTGTCTTATCGGCGATAGAACGTGTCTATGCTGAAATTTTAATAGCTAAGTCACCTTAAGCCCTAGCACAAGAGCATGTAGTCCAGGCTGAGCATTCTTGATG
The DNA here is from genome assembly GCA_964362365.1 of uncultured Methanosarcinales archaeon. Classification (GTDB taxonomy): domain Archaea; phylum Nanobdellota; class Nanobdellia; order Woesearchaeales; family GW2011-AR9; genus JACPIL01. Next base: position 7,647 of record CAYIEF010000026.1, read on the forward strand.
GAATGCATCGTATTGGACAAAACAAAAGAATAAAAAGAAGTTATTAAAGCTTTAGTTTTTTTACGGTTTTGTATAATTCTACTGCCCCAGATAATTCTTCTCGAGACATTTCGTGTTCGCTCAAGAAAATCTCTAAATCAGAACGTGGATCTTCCCGACAAGGAGAAGAAGATTTTTTTCCGCGCGCCTGCGGCGCACCGCCACGTACCCCAACGAAACGGGTGCCGCCGTCGAGAAGGCCGCCATAGGCCTGAGACCTGCCGCCAAGCCTATCGAGCACCACCGCCCGCTCATTCCCTTCTTCTGGAACAAAAATGCCCATCATAGTGTTATAGTTAAACTTGTCTTTTCCGAAACGGAATGTTTTTTCCACGTACTTATCTAATCGCTTCTGATCGCCAGCCGCAAAATCCAGCCACACTTGGCTTGTTCGCGCTTCCTCATCAGTCAAGTCTTGACCAAGGATGAGATCATTTCTATTGTAGGCCTTTGCCGCATCTTCAGAGTCAAAACGAAGCCCGCCATCGGTTAATCTTGTACGTGGAGTAACTGCGCGTAATCTCTCCGAACGTGGCGTCAGATAGATCTTTCTCTTGCTTCCGGCAATACCAAAGTCAGTATCACCGTAATTATTCCAGAAAGGATGATTGGAATTTACACCATTGCGGGCATCCATCCAATCCTCAGTACTCCAGGGAGTATATCCTGCTTCGCGCAATTCAGCCATTTTAGTACGATAGTCTCCTTCAAACAGCTCTTGTCCAGGTTTTAATCCAAATTCTTGTGCATTCATTTTTATTCCTCCGTATCTACAATTCCGCTTCCACCAACACACTTACTCTCTGTGTTTCAGCTGCTTTGGAAGCTGTCCCAACTACGTGGGTTATGCCGTATCGTTCAGCAAGGCGAACTAACTCTGTATCAACTTCTCCGTCTAAAGCGATGGCGTAGATGCCCCCGTTTAGGCTTTTCACGGTTGAACTTAATTCGCTTAAAGGAACTTTTCCAAGTACATTCAACTTCTGGTCAAAGATGCATGCTCCTTTGGTGCCGAATAGCGCTTCCAAAGTTTCCTTGAAAATTTTCTTCTCTGCGGGAGTTAAGCGCTTTTCTAGTGAAACTGGGGCCGGGGAAGGCGCTGCTGATCGAGAAGGAAATCTGCTTCTGGAGTCACTCCGGGGATCCATTCTGGAATCATTTCGAGGCTCCCTTCTGAATCCATTTTGCTGCTCCCTGCCGTTATCTGACCTATTAGCATTGAACGATTTTCGTTCTACCATCCGATCTGAAGGCTCTTTCAACGTTCCGTCGCTGTTCACGCCTAAGTCTAGCTTAGCCTGTTCAGCAGTAATTCTGCCGCGCAAAGCTTGGTGGATTTCTTTCTTAGCCAATTCTTCCACTTCTTTGCCATCAGGAGCTTTGGTGACGAAATCAACATCAGCTACTCCTAAGAGCTCACGAACGATTAAATCTCCACCGCGGTCGCCGTCAACGAAAACCGTTACAGATTTAACTTTACTGAGATCCTTGATAGTTTGCGGACAGGATGTGCCATTCATAGAGATAGTGTTCTTGAATCCGTGCTTTAGCAAGGTCAAAACATCTGCGCGGCCTTCTACCACGATAAGTTCATCGCTGGAATCAACGTCTGGACCAGCGGGAAGCCTTTCCTTACCGTATTCTGCCACTTCCATCATCCTTACTGATTGTGCCACTTCGTCTGACAATTCCTGTGAGTCCGGCAGGGTTTCCTGAGTTAATTCTTTCAGTAAGACCTTAGCTCTCTCGATGACGAATTGTCTTTTGCTAATTCTGATATCTTCAATCTTCTGGACTTCAATCTTGGCATTGCAAGGACCGATGCGCTGGATGATCTCCATCGCTGCAGCTATGATGGCTGTTTCAGTCTTGTCTAAAGAACTGGGGATGACAATTTCTCCTTTAGTTTTACCTGAAGCTATGTTTACGTTGACTTCGATGCGGCCTATTTTACCGCTTCTCTGAAGCTCCCGCAATTCCAGGTCGTTACCTAGCAAACCTTCGGTCTGCCCGAAGATCGCGCCGATCACGTCAGGCTTGTCCACCACTCCGTCAATGAAAATTGTTGAATGTACGATGTATTTAGCCGCTACTGGGCTTATTTTTGCCATGGTTATTCCTCCCGTTATATAAGAAAGAGTATGACTATATTTTACGTATAGCGCCTGAACAGGTACCGTACATGTGAATGATGATGATAGTCAACTCCCCCTAAATGTTTATGATTATTGTTAGAAAATAGAACACTATTAACTCATCCTAATTTACTCGTAATACGGTGATGGTTCATGATAGTGAATGCTATTTTCTGGATAATGAAGCCCGCGCCACTAACGCCTGAGTTCACAGCTTGGCTGAAGCCGTGTGCTCCCACAGGTACTCTCTGTGGCGGGCTGTGATTCATTTATAGGGTAGAGTATATAAATCCTTTGGTAGAAAGTTCGAGAATAAGTGGAAGGAGTAGTTTTGTATAAGAATGGAGAAAGGTTTATATAAAATCTTACTTTTCTTACTTATAAGAAACAGGAGGTCAACAAAATGCCATTGTTAGAAGTAAGGACTGCAACAGTCACAGATAAAGGTCAAGTTGCTATCCCAAAAAATATTAGAAAAATAGAAGGATTTAAAGAAGGAACCAAAGTTGCTATTTTAGCCTTTGAAAACAGAATAGAACTGCGCCCATTAGAACAATTTAGCGAAAAAATGTTTACTGCTTTAGCAAGCGAAAAATCCTTAGCAAAAGATTGGCTTAGTAAAGAAGAGGATGAAGCATGGAAGGACTTGTAAAGGGAGATGTAGTTATCGTGCTCTTTCCATTTTCCGATTTAAGTTCCTCACGTAAACGACCAGCAGTTGTAGTCGCCAATTTGAGTGGTGATGACCAGATTCTTGTACAGATAACTAGTGTTGAAGTTCGAAAAGATGAATATGCCGTCGCGCTTGAAGCGAAAGATTTCCGCCAGGGGCGGTTACCTGTGTCAAGTTTAATCAGGCCTAACAAATTATTTACCGCAGATAAGTCAATAATTTCTACTAAAGTAGGAATATTAAAAGATGAGAAAATCAAAGAAGTTCAAGACAAAATAGGACAGATTTTTAAGAGGTAAAGAATGTTGGAAGAAGACCCTTTCTGGCTTAAACTCAGTGAACTTTCATTGAAGGAAACATGGGATAATGAGTTTGATGAGAGATGGGATGAAATGCTTTGAGGATCCTTTGGTCTAGAATTCTGGAATAGTGGAAATGGACTTAATAGTTGAATCGTCGTTCGTATTCCTTGTGATCAAACCATTCGAGAATTACGCTGACAACTATAACTTCTTCTCTAGCGATGGAATAAATGAGCCTCCAACCTCGTGGAAGATCGTATTTCCAGACGTTTCCAACACCATACTCCTGCACATATCTTTTTGGAATAAGCCGCTTTGGCAATTGAATCCCGCAAAAAGCATTTTCTTCAATATTAATCAGAGCTTGTTTGATAAGTTTGAAAAGTTCTCGCTCCTGGTCATCGCCATGCTCCAATTTATAGTAGGCTTCTTTTATTTTCTTATCTACAAAGCGATAGCTGGATGGGAGCTTCATGAAAATCACCTCAAATCTGTTAGTGCGCGGTATTTTCTAGCCAATTCCGGGTAGTAGATCCAGCCTATTTTTCCTTCCTTATCAATGGAAATTTTACCAGAATACGCAAGGTAATCTATAATAACACAAAAGGTTTGGTACATCATTTTCTTGGGCAGAGACTCCCAGAGCTTACGCTTTTTAAATTCGCCGTCATGTTTCTTGACGAATTCCTCAACCATCAGGACTGTATCAAGACGAGGATAGCGTAGAATGTTTTCTGTATCTATTATTATTGCTTCTTGCATATTATATCAATTGATATAACATTTATATTTAAAACTTTCGTTGATTCTTAGAGAAAACCTTTCTGGCTTAAGATCAGTGAACTTTCATTGAAGGAAACATGGGATAATGAGTTTGATGGGATGAGGGGATGAGGTGTTTTAAACGGATGGCCTATTAAACGCTTTTAATCCGTATTCTTCATATTTAGACAATGCTTTACATAGCTCTTTAGGAACTTCGCCTTGCCAATCAGCGATATATGTTTCTAAGATTATTGCGGCAAGAGATGCACGAGCAACAAGATTATTCCTCATGTCAATCCCGCTGTCCATCAATCTTGAATCTGCGTAGGTGACAATCTTTTCGTATTTGTTAAGTACCATATTTGAAGTTCTTTTAATTATAAAAAACCCCAGCAAACCCAAAACCGAAGTCCTAGGCCTGCTGAGGAAAGAGGTGGTTTAGAGGTGTTAATGTAACTGCCAAGTGGTGTTTATTTATAAATCTTTTGTTTAGTATTTACTTGGAAGTGGTTAATGGAACTTTTTTAAAGAAACCTTGCTTTTTAGTATCTCATGACTCAATTCACCTACCAAGAACGCTTCAAGACATTGAAAGGTGTCTTTGATGAGTTCACCAATAGGACTTTATTTGAACTTCAAAGCAGAGGGCATTTCGATGAATTGCTCAGCCCCATCACAGTAGGCAAGGAAAGCAATGTCTTCTTAGCCAGTAAAGGGAAGGGCAAGGTTATAGTTAAGATTTATCGCATCCAGAACTGCGATTTTAACCGCATGTTTGACTATATCAAGAAAGACCCACGCTATGATTTCCTGCAGAAACATCCCCGGCAGATCATCTTTGCCTGGGCCCAGCGAGAATACAAGAATTTATTGCGGGCGGAGAAAGCAGGAATCCATGTTCCCAAGCCTATTGTCTTCATGAACCATATATTGATTGAAGAAATGATCGGAGACCAAGAACCGGCACCTATGTTGAAAGACGCCAAACCCAAGAATGCCAAGAAGTTTTTCTCTTTGGTGGTAGAAGATATGAAAAAGTTGTATGAAAATGAATTAATTCACGGCGATCTGTCTCCTTTCAATATCCTTAACCATGATGAAAAACCGTATTTCATCGATTTTTCTCAGGCAACTCTGGTGAAGACGCCTAACTCTGAGGAGTTGCTGCAAAGGGATGTGAAGAATATCGTGCAGTTTTTTTCAAAGTTGGGAATAAAGGAAAATGAAGAGCAACTTTTAAATAAAATTACCAAAAAAGAACAATTATGATGAACGATACTGAAGAGCACGATATCCTGTACGAATTAAAAATTCCGGAAGAACGGGTTGCGGTACTTATCGGATCAAATGGAGAGACAAAAAAAGAGATCGAGCAAGAGACAAAATGTAAATTAGATATCTCTAAAGAGGGAGATGTTACTATTACTGGCGAAGATGGCCTGATGCTGTTTACGGCCAGAGAGATTGTCCGGGCCATTGCGCGAGGGTTTAATCCTAAATTGGCTATGTTGTTGTTAAAACCAGATTACTTGCTGGAAATCATTGACATGAAAGACATTGCCGGCAAAAGCAAGAGCACTATGGAACGCTTGAAAGGCCGAGTGATTGGCACTGGTGGTAAATCACGGGCAGAAATTGAAAGATTAACCGACACACATATTTCTATTTATGGCAAAACCATCGGGATTTTAGGAGAGATGGGAAGTGTTTCCTTAGCTCGGCAGGCAGTAGCGATGTTGCTGCAGGGTTCTATGCACAAGACTGTTTATCAGTTCTTAGAGAAGAAAAAGAAAGAGATTTTGTTTGGGTGAGAATTTGGTTCTTGGTGATTTATAATGGATTTAGGAGAAATTAAACGGCGCTTATATTTTGCTCAACGAGGACAAGGGGTTCTTCTAAGTTCAAAATCTCCCGACGGTTCAAAGATATTAGGTCGTTTCAGAGAAGAAATTGATAGGACGTATCCTAACAGGCATTTTTCTCTTCAATATACTCCTGAAATAGACTCTGAACAAAAATTAACTGAGAAGTTGATCGGCGCTACTGAATTAGGATCCGAATGTGCTGAAGTTGAGAAACTAACGGGAGCAAAGATAGACCTCTCTCTTTTTTTTGATATATTTGTTAAAAAATATGATTATCCATTTTTATTAATAGAGGGATTAGATAAAATTCTATTTTATGGATCAGAAGTTCACAATAGGCTCGATGTCGAAGAATATGGGCGCGTTCTTACTAGTGTGCAAGAGAAACAAACTTCGAAAAGTGCTTTGTCTCAGTTCCATAAAGTATACGTCGGTCATTCAAATCCAGTTATGAGGTCCCATTGTATTCATGGAGGGTATTCTCTTATTGGGACAGCCACGATAGGAACAATTGAGCATGATTTTGTTTTTTGGAATACAAGGTCTGCGATTTGGGGGAATTTAGCTGAACTGTTATATGAGAATCCATGAATCCACATCCTTGTACAAACAAATATAAAAGTAATCTGTTATGGCAAGAATCACCTGGAAGGCTCGCTAGCGAAGGCAGAAAATTTCCAAGAAATCTTCCACCTCATAAAAAATCTATAAATGCTACTTCATATCAGAAAGCTCCTTGCTTTTCCGCAACTTTTAAAATAATTCATCCTCCTCCGGCGTAATTACTTCTATTCCAGTCAAAAACATTTAAATACTACAAGTACAACATGTATTACATGACTCAGATAACCGTACGGGATGTGGATCAAGAAGTATTTCGCGAATTTAAGGCTGAAGCTGTAAAACGCGGCTTGACCATGGGTTCGGCTCTCACCTTAGCTATGGAAAAGTTTAAGGCTGAGCTGACCAAGAAAAGACAGAAATTTACGGCTTTGAAACCAGTTTCCTGGGGAAAAGGAACTGAACAAGTGAGTGAGGAAGTAGACAAAATTCTGTACGGTGAGTAATTTGATATTTATTGATGCAAACATATTTCTAGCTCATGATAACATCAATGATGTTAATCATAAAAGTGCGTTAAAAATTTTGGAGGAGATTGAATCTGGCAAGTACGGGGATTATTTTACTTCAGATTATGTATTTAATGAAATTGTTGGCGTAACATTTAGGAAAAGGGGAAAAGAAAGAGCAGTTTTACTTGGAGAGCAGGTTCTCAAAAGCATTCTTACGATAAATATTGATGATCATCTTTTGAAAGAAGCTTGGAAAATTTTTTCTACGACAAAATTAAGTTTAAACTTAGTAGATTGTACCAATTTGGCGACAATGAAACTTGCTGGCGCTGAGTTTATCGCTACGCTGGATAAAGAATTTGCTCAGATGAAGAGCATTGAGGTTATTTCTTAGAAAGAGATTATGTTTTGGGTAGAAAAGCCTCCTAGAAAGATTTAAATATTGGTGTAATTTTCCTTATAGAATGTTACAGGCAAGAGAACAATTTCTGAGAAAAAAGAGCCGATTGCACCAAGATATCTCTAATAGAAAAGAAAGGCTTCAGAAAATGGAAACAATTCTGTATAATGCTAAAAATTATTCTGAAATGTCAGATGAGGAGACGAGAATATATTTAAACAACGAGCGGTTTTATAATTCGGAAAACTTTTTTTCAACCAAGGTAAGTGATATAGCCTGTGATTCTATTGGTGCTATCTTAGCGTATGTAAAAGACCACCTAAGGACAATCGGTGATCCACTGGTTGACGGTTTGATCAAAATTGATGATGAGGATTATGCTGTATTTACTTTTGGCGAAGTGCATGCTCCTGATTTGTTGTCCAGAATTTTAAAAAGAAAATTGCCTATGGAAGAATATTTGGCTTATTTATCTGGTGAAAAGCCTGTTGCTTCAAGGGGCGAGAGAACATATTTTGTGGAAAAACCAGACAATTTTGATGAAATAGTTGCAGAATATAGTCGCTCACATCCTAGCACTAGTAAATAGTCTTCTTCCCTTTATTTAATTACAAAAATGTCAATCAAATAAACCAAGCTTTCCAAAACCTTTAAAAATAATTCACCCTCTTTCAGCATAATGACCCAGAAGACTGCTGAAGAACTGGCCAAGAAACAAAGAGAGATCTCTATAGCCGAATTCTTTGAAAAAAACCGGCATTTACTCGGATTTGACAACCCGCGAAGAGCATTGCTAACCGCGGTAAAGGAAGCAGTAGACAACGCTCTGGATGCCTGCGAAGAAGCCAGAATCCTGCCAGAAATTAACGTAGAATTGCTTTCACTAAGTGAAACTCGATTCCGCATGATGGTGGAAGACAATGGTCCGGGAATTGTGAAGAAACAAATCCCAAATATCTTCGCGCGATTGCTGTACGGATCAAAATTCCATAAATTAGCTGCTACGCGCGGACAGCAGGGGATAGGTATTTCCGCAACGGTGTTGTACGGCCAATTAACCACCG
>CAYIEF010000027.1:0-15629 GCA_964362365.1 uncultured Methanosarcinales archaeon
TCTTTGCCATGCTTTATTTTATCAACAGGAAGAAAGAGAATTTCTTAGATTGGGGTAATAAGAAGAGGTAAAATTACCAATATTAAGATCAATATGACTAACTTTATCTTTATTGCTGGTTCGCCTGGAAGTGGAAAGACAACTATCTCAAATCTTTTGAAAGATAAACTAAACAATCCTCCGATGATTGATTTTGGTTGGATTAGAGAATTTCATCTTGATAGAGAATGGAAGAATGCGGGTAAAAAGGAAGAGCAAATGTCTTTTGAGAACCTAACATTTATCCTTAAAAATTATATAAAATACGGATACAAAAATATTATTGTGAATGATTTACAAGATTTCCGTATTGAACAAATTCCTAAAGAATTTTCGAAATATAATTATGTAATAATCAGTTTGATAGTTAAAGATGATGACGAACTAAAAAATCGTGTTCTCGGAGAGAGAGACTCTGGATTTAGAGATGTCAAAACTGCATTATCTTGGAATAAAAGGATAATTGAAAGGAAGAATTTTAAACATGAATTTAAAGTAGATAATACGCATAGAAACCCAAGAAAAACAGTAGACACTATTTCAGGAATATTAGAAAATAATTAAGCCCGGGTTCGGTTAGAACCTTTAACCTTATCTTTAAGGTAAGGCAAAACATCAGCCAAATTATTACTATCCACCACGTGCGTAGCCACTTCCTTCAATGCTTCTGATTGGGAATTGAAAGCGATGGATAATCCGACTTCTTGGAATGCTTCTATATCAGTGTCGCTATCTCCTATGTATATTACTTCTTTTGTTTTGATTCCCAAATCTTTGCATAAATGGCGGATGATTTCTGCTTTTTTGTGTTTTCCAACGCCGATTGGCCAAATAAATTCACCGGAGACTTTCCCATCTTTTATAACCAGTTCATTTGCGAAGATGTGGTCTATTCCATAATCTTGTTGAACTCTTCTGGCTACATCGATACTAGAAGCAGAAATTATGGAAGTTACCCAATCTTGTTTTTTGACGTGTTGGAAAACTTTTGGAACGCCAGGAAGATATTCTATGGATTTAACAAGTTCAAAATAGGGTTTAGCGTTCTTTCCTTTCCATAACTTAACAACCACTTCTTCCACTAGCTTTTCATAATTAGAATGGAGATATTTTTCGGTTAGTTTAATGCCTTGCTCCAGGGTGCCAAATTTTTTATGGAGCTCCATCCAGAAATTGATGTCTTTGAAAATGACACCGTCCATATCAAAGCAAATCAACTTATAGGTCATTTTTATTTCTCCTTACTTTTTTCTTATCTTCATTTACCTCTTTTTAATCTTTCCTTCCACTAAATTTACTATCTTCGAAGGCTGCCCTTTCTTTTCTCCTTCATAAATAATAAAGTCAACTCCTTCTTTAATTTTTGGATCTAAGTCTTCTAACGAAGTCATAAATGGCTTTTCGGAACGGTTGGCGGAGGTAGTTACGATGGGAAATCCTAATCCTTTTATTTTATCACTGAACCAATGATTTGGAATTCGCATGCCAATCGTTTCTCGGCCTTGATTGACATTCTTAGCAATCGCACTTTTATTCTTGAGTTTAAGGATAAGTGTATATGGCCCTGGCAATTTGTTGAGCCATTCCTTTGCTTCTTTGTTGACAATACAGTTTTTTGTAATCCATTCTTTAGAAGGAGCGATAATGGAAAATGGATTTGTGGGGCGTTCTTTGAGCTTTCTGATTTTGGTAACAGCTTTTTCATCCAACGCATTGCAGCCGATGCCATAAATAGTGTCAGTAGGATAAATAAATACTGCCCCATTACGGATTTGTTCTGCCATCTCGGAAAAATGTAGCTGTAGTTCCGCTCTGGTCAGAGTTTCCATTTGTTTTTTATCTCTCTTCAATCAGCTTCTTTTTATTCTCAACTAAATGCAAATAATTCTTCTTTGAAACGATAGGCTTTCCTATCTTCTGCTCAAGTTCCGTTCTTGTGTTTTTAGCAATATCGCCTCCTTCTTTGGCAGTTTGCTTTAACTCTGGAAATTTCTTAGCATCCTTTGCAATAGTAATATCTGTCGTTGCTTTCTCTCCAACCATGGTTAAAATCAATTCCCAATCGGTCATGTGGTCTCTAAGATTCTGGTTTTGCTTCTGTAATCCCTTGAACTGCTTGTATTCGCCGACAGTTTTGCCGAATGTTGCTTTGGAAATTTCGTTAGTGAGGATAGCAAAATCTTTTTCTTCTTGAACGCCTCTTGATTTCCATTCTTCCGTTAAATCCTGCCTTATAGCAATTCCTCGTATCCTTTTATCTATCCAATCTTTGGGATACCCTTTGAGTTCATAATATTCTTTCACTCTATCTTGAGCAAGTTCTGGGTTTTCAATTTCTTCAATACGTTCCTTGCCAACCTCAGCCAACCATATCTTAAACGGCTCTGCTTTTTTTGATGGTACTGACTGGATAATTCTAAAAAGCGATTTTGTATTCGCACAATCAGTTTCCCGTAATTTACCATCAGGAGCTGGCAATTTCAACAGGTGACAATTTGTCACCACTTCGCTTCCTTCTTCCCTAAGCCTTTGGCTAAGCTTATTCCAATACTTTCTGGCTGTTTGAAATTCTTGGTCTGTCAAAACAGCGATAATGTCAACTACAGAAAAATGCCATTCGTTATTATACCAAAGCCTGCGAATTTTCCTGTCCTGAAATACAATTAATCCTTTTTGATTTTCTTCTGCCATCTTAACCTAAAACCTCTCTCTAGTTTTAATATTTTCTTAAGGCTACTCCTCCCTAACAAAAATATAGAAAAAAGCGGCCAAATGGCCGCTCGGGTGGTAAGGTGTGTGGTGGATTTCTCTAAGAAATAGCGTAATAGTCAAATTCATCGATGAAAGTCTGTTTGGCATGTCTTGACACAGGCTCTTCATACTTTTCCATAAGGTACACTATTCTTTCTCTGATGTTCTTCATTGTATCCATCCTCCGCTTAATTGATAATCAAATGTGTCTTCTTTGGACATAATCGTTCGTTGGGTCAATTCCTGCACTTGTCTGTGAAATATCCGTTGTATCGTTTTGGTGGTTAAGTCAACCATGGGTATCACCTCAATTTTATAAAATGTTTAGAACTCTGCTTGTTTATATAGTCTAGCCGGGGTTGTCCAGTGCGGGAGTGGCTTGTACATTGAGCCTTTAAATAGGAAAATTTTAGGGAATTAAGCCGTATTGACGTTTGTCCAGTGGTTGTCCAGTCGGGGTCTGGTTTTGAGAGGTTTTTAGTAACATTTTTTAACCCCAACTGTTTAGATTATCGCTATGAAAGTACTCTTCGTATGCAACCAGAACAAGAACCGCAGCAAGACTGCAGAAGCTGTATTTAGCGCAAAGTTTCAGACTAAATCAGCTGGATTGTATAATAGTAAGCCGGTCACTACAAAAGAGGTTTCTTGGGCTGATACGATCATAGTTATGGAAGAATCTCAGCGCAGTGAGCTTGCTAAACGATTTCCTAAGCAATACGCGCAGAAGCGCATCCTTTCCTTTGATATTCCAGATGTCTATGATTACAATAATCCAAGATTAGTAAGCGCATTGAAATCAAAAGTTAAAGAATATGCTGATATTTTACGATAGCCATTCTTCAAATAATGGGTTAATGTTGCAAAGGATTTTCGTACTTTTTAATAATAGGCACTAAGGCAGTTTCGTAGTTTGTCCCAAATTTTGAATTGACATATTCTATAGCTTTTGCAAGACCAACGGCTTCATGAAATTTTATGTTATCATCCCTAGCCAGATGTTCTTTCATTAAGAAGTGAATTTCACTTTGCAAATCATTAACAAAATCATCTAACTTCCTGCCATCTATATTTTCAGAAGACATTTTTACGCTACCAAAACGCCATTCAAAGCAGCTTCCTGTCCTGGTCGAGAAGTGATCCTAACTTTTCCCATCTTAGTCTCAACCACAGCTCCTTTGGTGATGATGTTTCGTCTTACCAGATGAGGGTTAGCGGGATTTTCAACTACGTTCAGAATTTCAACTTTAGCAGCTTTTCCTTTCTTATCGCAAACGTTAACATGGCTGGCAGCCAGCATAGAGAATTTTGCTTCTCCGCCGCGTACGCGGACAGATTTAACTTTTCTTTCCGGGCTTAATTTGGTGTTTGCCGCGAATCCAGCAAGCTCTGCCAGCTTCTTGCCTCTGGTGAAATGGTATCTGCCGCCAGATGCTTTTCGTTTGGATCTTTCTGTTGATCGTGCCATTATTTATGCTTAATTAAGGGGTGGTTTTTAAAGATTTTGGTCAGGATCTTTGATTTCTCGTTCAACAAAGCCAAATAGTTCTGGAACACTCAGTCTTAGATACGCCCTTAAAAACTCTTTTCCATTTCCGGTTTGGTTATGCATTGATGAAACCATATCGGTGACGGAATAGATTGTTTCGCTTTCATCAGGATTGATATGGCCAAAAAGTGGCTCTTCTGGGTCTTCTACTTTTTGTAGTTGTTCTTCGAGTCCTACACTGGCTTGATTATGAATGTATTGTAAAACTTTTTCTCCTACTTGACTTCTTTTTTTCACTTCAGCAAGAAAAGTACGCGGTGTGTATTCCCCTCCGTCAAAGAAAATTTTTTCTGGAGGTTGATAGAACAAACTGCCTCCTTCTACTGCTTCTTCAAGCACCTTGGTAATCGTTTCTTTCATATCATCATTATATTGTAAAGCCATTATTGCACCTTCAAAAGTTTTTACTATTCATTTTGCTTCCTACTATTTATTTCTTCTGAAACATAAGTTCCCCTTTTCTCTGCAATCGCAGAAAATGATAGATAGGTGTAAGAATGTGGATAAAATCCTGGGTGGTTACTCCAACTTCGCTTATTTCATAAGTCATAAGCGGTTCGTATCGTCTGTCTTTTTCAAAAAATTCTCCTCGCAACGAACAATATAACGCGCCATCTCTTTCATCAATGTTAGCATATTCTGATTTAAAGACAATATCATTCTTCCAATCAATCAAAAATGTTAGTCTTTCTGTTTTCATTTCTTCCCATTAAAAATCTTTTCTTTCAACTTGCCTTTGCCATTCCAATCCAAAGCGTATTCCATCACTTCTTCGATGGTTTCAACAGGTATGATTTTTACTTTGCTTATTTTATCTTCATCAATGACAATGTCTTGCAGGTTTGATTTTGGCACGATGACGATTTTTATCCCTGCATCGATGGCTGCTTCTACTTTGGATGAAACTCCTCCTACGGGAAGAACTTCTCCACGTACCGAGAGAGAACCAGTCATAGCTACTTCTTGTTTGATGGGGATTTCTTTGAGTGCAGACATGATGGCGGTAGCTACAGCAATGGAAGCAGAATCCCCTTCTACACCTTCATGAGTCTGCAGGAATTGCACGAAAATGTCTTTGGTCTCTTTGATATCTTCTCCGAAATATTTCTGGATGATCGCGGAAACGTTCTTGACCGCTTCTTTGGCGATTTCGCCTAACTTCCCGGTAGCGATGATCTCGGCTTTCTTTCCGCCAGGAGTCACTTCTGCTTCGATGGGCAATAATATTCCTGAGTAAGCTGAACTTCCGCCGATGACTGCTAAACCATTTACTCTGCCAATTCGGGAACCAGTAGTCATGATGACCTCATATTCTTTCTTGCGTTCAATGTATTGGTCGGCAATCTGCTGTTCCAATGGCCGGGCTAATACTTTTGCTTTCTTGACATGTTCTTTGGTGGCAAATTCTGCGCCTTCTTCCTTAGCCAAGTCTCCGGCTGCTCTGACCAATCCGCCTAATCCGCGTAAGTGAAGAGTGAGATGCCCTTTACGGTTTGCTCTTCTTCTGGCTTCTTCGACGATGGATTTCAAAGCAGAAATATCGAAGTGAGGGATTTTTCCATCTTCTTTCTTTATTTCCTGCGCCACAAAACGAGCGATCTTGGCGCGGTTCTCTTTGGTATCGTGCATGGTTTCATTCATGTACACTTCGTATCCATAACCACGAATCCTGGAGCGGAAAGCAGGGTGCATGTTCTTGATAGTTTCCATATTTCCGGCAGCAACAAGGATAAAATCGCAAGGCACAGGTTCAGTCCGTACCATGGCGCCGGCAGAGCGTTCAGACTGCCCAGTGATGGGAAATTTCTTTTCTTGCAGTGCAGAGAGCAACTCTTGCTGCGTTCTTGGATGCAGAGTCGCAATCTCGTCTATAAATAAAACACCTTTATGCGCTTTGTGGATCATTCCGGCTACCACACGCTGATTGGCAGGGGTTCCTAAACCGCCTGAGTTTTTACAGAGAATTCCATTGACAATAACATTCCCTGAGCTAGTTGTAACGTTATACAATTTACCTTGATGATGGATTTTTTCTATTTTGGTGATGGTTTGGGATGTTAGTTTCATGCTATTATTGTCCCTTTGTTGTTTAATATTGAATAAAGTTCGTTTGGTTTAAGTTCTAATTTTTCCATAACTCTTTGTGCTCCATAACCTTTGTCAATATAATATTGATATTTTTTATACGTTCTTTCTCTAAAATTATCGAGGTATTTCTTTAGATTATCCCTCTTGTATCTGCAATAATTGAGGTTTATGTTTTTTGAGAATATTTCGCCAGTTTCAAGTTTCTGTGAACAGATAAAGCGAAACATCTTACTTCCTTCTTTAGCTTTTCTGGTATATGAAAGAATTTTGCCTGTTTCAATTCCTTTTTTGTCCAGAAACCACTTTATCTCTCCCAAGAACTGCAAGCGGTTTTGTTCGACCATTTCATCCCCAGTGATGCCAAATTCAATTCTGACTCCACCTTTTTGATTTGAAGAAATGCCAATCTCACTCCCAAATAACGATCCATAAAACTCCCGTTCCGCTCCTTCTGACAATCTTATCCAGGCAGGCACGATTAAGTCTACCTTAGTCTTATTACCGATTGGTGCACCTAGTGCTGCAAAGAAACGTATGATGTTCCTATTTGTATTTTGATAGCAGAAAGATGTTCCGTTCCTTCCCCCTTGAATTGTTCTCATGTTGTTATCAATGCTATAGCCAAATATTTTCATTAAATCAATACCAAATTCTTCCGTAGCTTCTAATTCAGAACTAGAAAGGAAAATAGCGTTTAAATTTGCAAAAATTCCGCCATCACCAAAAGTAGTGCCCAATACTTTAGCAATTAACGGTAATTTTTTATTATCGATTTTGAATGGTAATAATTTTCTTTTCTTTAACCATTGCGTGGTTTGAATAGGTGTTGGGATGTGTTTTCTGGCATGCCACCGGCGGGTTTTTCCTATTGGTTGATTCATAGCTTTAGCAATTTTTTTGTATCCCCAAGTAGGATGCGCCGTTCTAATTCTCTGATACTGGTAATAAAGTACACATTGTTCTTGTTGGCGTTTATCGTAAGTATTAAAGATATCATGTTCATCGATAATGATATCTTCCGCCTGAGCAACAACTTCATCTCCTTTTTTGATTTGTTGTGCTTCTACGTACTCTGTCTTTCCATTTTTCCAAATAGCGATTTTATGTTCCGGAGTAACGATGAGTTCTTTATTCTCGGAAGTTGTAAGTTTTATCATTTCGCCAACATAATCATATCTGTTGCATGATAAAACTTCGACTGGAGAAATAGAACCATTTGTTTCACCCTGGGCCGCAAGTTCATTCTTAGGAAGGAAAATAGCTTCGTAATTCTTTTCATCTTTTTTCAAAATTTTCCTTGAATACTCTTTTAGCTTTCGATCAACAAACTCTCCCAAATTTCCGTTTACTAAGTTATTTTTGTTTTCTACAAAAGCGATATTGTTACTACTATTAAATGACTGGAACGGGTCATGAAGCACGTCTCCTAACAACGCTCCGGCATGCGCTCCGGTAGCGTCGAAGAATGGCGCTATTTTTTTGTTATAGTTATCGACGATAACTTTTGGCGCGATATTCTTTGGCGCCTGGAACATGCGCGGGCCCATGTTGAGGGAAAGATAAGTCATGAGTATCATTATACCAAATACTACCCCTGCTGCCGCAGTCATGATAGAGGCTTCTACCGTCCCATATTTACTAAATTGTTTCCAAGTTAACCAACTAAAAATGGCTCCAATCCCTAAAAAAATAAGTAAATAAAATGTATTATTTTTCATAGACTGATTGGCATCTAAAAGATATTTCTGTGCTTCATCTCTGCCTTTTCCCGCATTGAGGGTTTTGATGTAAGGATTATTTTCGTCGTTAAGATTAGGATAGGCAAGGGTATCTTTCAGGTCTGATTTTGGCAGAAGCTCTGCTAAAGCCATTCCTAGCATGGACTTACCTGTTCCTGGTTCTCCGATGAGAAGGACGTGCCTGCGTTGCTGGGCAGCTTTCTTGATGATCTTTACTGCTTCATCCTGCCCGAGGACTTGGTCTACGATACCTTCCGGTACTTTGATATTTTTTGTGGAAATGTTTTTTTCTGATTTCATCTATTCTAGAACATCTATCTGGTGGTGACTCTTTATGGTTGTTTTTAGCTTTATTGTTTAAAAATGTTGTGGAGAAATAGGCTCGATTAAACTACGGTCTAGGCTTTCCGCAGCAAGCGCATTCCGATTCTCCTAAGCCTAAGTACTTTTGCACAGGGTGATCGCACTCTTCAACTGATATGTTTGCTTTTTGGTAGCGCAGGACAACTTCGGTTTCACATCGTCTTAGTTTCTCTGCGGCCTCTTCTACTTTTTGGTAAAGGGTATCATAAATAGTTTTATAATTTTCCCGAGCTGTTATCAAATCCGAGATATCCGGTAACTCTGCCATTTTCAGCTGATCAATTTATTTCTTCCTTTCTTAACCAAACTAATCACAATCTCATCAAAATGCTTCTGCTGTTCCATCTCGATCTTCTGTTCATTCTCCAGATGCAGCAAGGGCATGAATGTGTACACTTTTTCCTGCTTCCCTGCTTTAGGCGGCAGAAGTCTAGTATAGGTGATTTTAGTATCCTTGTCTTTGTTAGAGTAATAGGTAATTTTGTGGTATACGTCTCTGATCACGTCAAGGATATCTATTTTTCTATGCGGGCGATGAGGGTAAGGCGTGAGTCTTTGCTGTTCAAGGATTCTTTTTTTAGTTGCCATAGCTCTCTGCAAGGCGTCGACCAGATCATGCACGGATACTTTTCTGTTTCGGGGCTGCGGGTTTCTGGGGATTAATTGCGGATGTGTTAAATTAGGATTACGGAGCCGTTCTTCCACTTCTCCGAACAATTCGTCTTCGGGAATTTCATCGGTTCGATTCAGTAATCTGTCAAGATTAGAAATATCGTTTTCGACCAGATGGGTGGCTTTGATTTTTAATAAAATAGCCGCGGCAAGTACAATCTTGCCTGAAATCTTCAAGTCATGTTGCTGTGCTTTCTTGATGACCCGGATAAATTTCTGCGTTAACAGGGAAATGTTTATGTCCCAGGGATCCATCTGTTCGCTCTCTACTAAATCGTAGATGATCTTTTTCCAGCCTAATTCATCCTGGTTCAACAACAATTCTACTAATTTTTCCTGCATGCACTTCAGAAGTCTCTGAAACTTTAAATGTTTATTGTTTTTAAATCAAATAAGCAGAAATCTCCAGGATTCATCCTTGGAGATGTCCTGAGCAAAGCAACGACTTTGCTTGGACGCAAGAAATAAAGAAACCACTTTATTTCTGCGCTGAAATCGGGTAGTTTCCTGATTTCATGCGCCAGAAAGATGGTTGTCTTTCTGTGCGAATGCTCGTCAATGGGCGGGAGATTTCGCTATATTTGATTGTAGAAAATCCGTCTCAGGATTTTCTTTAAATTAGGAAGTAGCTTATTTACCATAAAGCATATAAAAATGGTAATTCTCTTCTCCCTATGAAGTGCAAAAAGGTCATAGTCTGCACCCCCAATGAGTGGTATGCAGAAGGAATAACACCTGGCGAAGTAAGGAAAAAATTTGGAAAACCAGACTACCGCGTAGCTTTAGAACAACACCAAGCGTACTGCGATGCTCTTCGCCAGACGGGAGTAACTGAAATAATTGATCTGGCCAGCTACCGGGAGAAATTCAGCCGGCTTACTAGCTGGAGCGATGAATCGCCAGGCCATTTTTCTCCCGACGATTGTTTTGTTGAAGATCTGGCCCTGGTTACTGAGCATGGGGTGATTTTAACCAATCCCGGCCATCCTCAGCGCCGCCAGGAAGTTAATTTCATGAATTATGCGCTTGACTTTTGTTTGGGATATCCTATAATCGGACGGATACAAGATCCCGGATATCTTGATGGCGGTGATGTGGTAAGAGTTGAGAATCATTATTTCTTGGGGTATTCTGATAGGGGGAACGATATTCGCACTAACCATGCCGGTTTAAATCAACTCGAAACCATTTTGAAAAAGTTCGGCTATACCTCTTCCAGAATCCCGGTACGTGAGCCGCTTCATCTTTCGACTGGTTCCAGTTTTATCGGCAAAAGAACAGTATTAACCATTTCCGAGTTTCTTCCTTATTACTTTAATACTATCGAGAACAGCGTGGTTAGCAGTGTCATTGCTGTTGCTGTAGGATCGGATGAATATGCCACGAACACCAGATTTGTCAATGAGCATGTTCTTATGCCGGCTGGTTTCCCGGCAATGAAAATGATGGTTCGAGATCTTGGCCGCAAAATTACAGAACTGAATATGTCAGAATTCAGAAAACAAAATGGAAGCACCACTTGCCTTTCTCTATTGATACCAAACACTCTCAAATGATCATCGATACTACTTCTCGTGAATAACAATCTTTAAAAAGAGCAAGCCGTCGAGAAAGAGCGGTGAGAAAAATGGGTGCGTTTTTTGGCAAATTAATGGTTTTGTTTTTCATTGCTTTAGTACTACCTTCTACCGTTCTTGCAGACGAATCTGTTTCGCTCAATGCCGTTCCCACTTCCGGGAAAGCGCCGTTATCAGTGTCATTCAATCTGACCTCGTCGGAAGAAGTTCTTTCAGTCTCCTGGGATTTTAATGGAGATGGGGCGGCAGACAGCACTGAACTTTTACCAGAATATACCTATGCAGCAGGGAAATATACTGCTTCCGCCAATGTAACTACCGCCAGCGGCAGCACTGTTGTATCGACGACAATAACAGTGGAAGAGCCGTTCAGCGTTTCGGTTCTCGCTGCGCCATTGTCAGGTATTGCTCCTTTGAATGTGAAATTTACGGCAAGTGTTTCAGAATTTCAAGATAAAAATACTCCTTTTATGTTTTCTTGGGATTTCAATAACGATGGAGTGGTTGACAGCGTTGAGCAGAATCCCAGCTATACTTTTGAAAATGTCGGCGATGCTGTAGTTAAGTTGGAGGTTGCTGATGCTTCGTCTTCTGCTGAAAGCAAAGTCATTAAAAAAATACCTGTCACTGTAAGCTCCTATGATTCAAAGGCCAACATTGTTTCATATTTTCCTGCCTCTCTTCAATTGAAAGAGAACCAAGTGACATTTATAGTGGAAAACAAAGGTTCCCAGCCGATTAAAGATATTAGCGCAAAGGTAGTGGGAGAGGGAATACAGCACTTAAGTTCTACTACGATTTCTCGTCTAAAGCCGGGAGAGCAGGATTCGCTTACGGTGAGAATGAATGTCCTGAAAGACGGCGAAATTACTGCTTCGGTGAAGATTGATGAGAAGATTTTTCCGGTGACCTTTGCGGTTGCTGAACAGGTAAAAGTAAATAAGGAAGAGGTAGAATTAAAACTGAAAGAATTGAAACAAAAACTGCAGGCGCAGGAAGATTTGTATTATGAAAAGAAAGCGGAAAATTATATTGTGGCAGAAATATTTGAAAATATTAAAGCGACCAAGAAACAGCTGCAGGATGCCCAGCAGCAAATATTAACAAACAATCTGTTGGAAGCAAAAGTTAATGTTGATCTGGCAGGACCAGCGATAGAAGATATCACTTATCGTTTAGCGGATGCTCAAAAGCCTAAGCAAACCCCATTATTGTGGCTGAAGGAGAATGCGGTAGCTATTACTGCTATCATTGCCGCGGTAGGAACGTTAAGCGGGGTAGCGGTAAAAGTGACTAAAGGAGCGAAAAAGTTAGGAGAGGACGTGAAAGAGAAGTTTTCAAAGAAAGAAGAGAAAGGCAAGAATGCTCTCGAGAAAGATAGGGATGAAGAGGAAAAAGAGGATGATGACGAAGAAAAAGAAGAACCGCCAAATGATGCTAAAGAAAATTCTGAAAAATGAGTGGGCCCGGCCGGACATTCGCGCTGCGATCAAGGTGGCCTCCGTCGTGGGGTTTCCGAAGGAACACCCCACTTGAGGAACTTGCCTAGATTGCTGGCATTCGAACCGGCGACATCCGCCTTGTAAGGGCAGCATCATAGCCGCTAGACCACGAGCCCAATATAGGCTATTTTTCTAGGTTTGTTTATTAAGTTTTTGGGTTTAAAGAGCAAGATTTATCTAAAACAATCTTTTTTCATAGAACTATGAATGATATGGGCATCTACCAACCGGCAGAAGATTCGTACTTCTTTCAGAAATTTGTCAGACGGTATGCTACCGGCAGGGTTTTAGATGTAGGAACCGGCTCAGGAATCCAGGCGCTGACGGCTATGGGAGTGCCCAGCGTGCGGGAAGTTGTGGCGTTAGACATCAATCCGAAAGCTGTTGAAGCATTAAAGCAAGAAATTGAGAAACGGAAACTGCGCAAAATTAAAGCAGTGAAAAGTGATCTCTTTGAAGCAGTTGAAGGTTCTTTTAATGTAGTTATTTTTAACCCGCCTTATCTTCCTCAGGATAAAGGAATTGAGGATAAGGCAATTTATGGCGGCAAGAAAGGCTGGGAGATTTCCGAACGCTTCTTCAAAGATGTTTCAAATCATTTATTCCCAGACGGAATAGTCTTGTTTTTGTTTTCTTCACTGACTAACAAGCAGAAAATTGAAGAAATCCTGGAGCATAACTTGCTGCAGTGGGAAGAGCTGGGAAGGGAAAAAATTGCCTTTGAAGAATTATTTGTTTATAGAATAACCAAAACACCACTGCTTCGCCAATTGGAAGGAAAACTGCTGCGCAATGTTCATTATTTTGCGGAAGGAAAGCGGGGAATAGTATATACTGCCCAGTTTGACAAGAGCTTGGTGATAAAAAAACAGATTCCAATGAAGCGTAGAACTATAACTGTTGCTATTAAAGTTAAGAAGAAAGATAGTAAGTCTACCGATGCGATTGCCAGCGAAGTGCATTGGCTGAAGGTGCTGAATGAGCGTGCTATCGGTCCGCGGATGATGTTCTCTGGCGAAGACTACGTTGCCTATGAATTTGCGGAAGGAGAATATATCGAAGAGTGGTTGCCGAAAGCATCAAGGGAAGATATCCAGAAAGTATTGAAGCAGGTGTTCCAGCAGTGTTATGTGATGGATAAATTGCAGGTGAATAAAGAAGAGATGCACCATCCGCTGAAACATATTATTGTTGATACAAATGGAAATGCAACGTTAATTGATTTCGAACGCTGTTATGAAACCGAGAAGCCGCACAATGTCACGCAATTTGCTGATTTTGTGGGCAAGCATCTGGCAATGTTAGTGAAGAAAGGGTTTGATTTCTCATTGGAAGAATTAAGGGAAGCGGCTGCGAAGTATAAAGAAACGTATAATGCGAAGGAGTTTGAGAAGATTGTAGGGTTGTTGAGGTAGAAAGTTGCATAATCTATTTAAGTTAGTTTTATTAAAGCATTAAAATGGTTAAATTAAGCGGGCACGAGGCGAGTTGGCTTTGTTCTTTGGCTCAATGCCGGCATAGTGATACTATACGGGAGAACTATGATCAGTTTATTGCTGATGAAACGGTCACCCCTCTGGTAAAGAAAATTGGCGGCGCAATACTTGGTTATATTACTGAATCAGAAAATAATACTTCAGAAGATCGTCGCGCCATTGATACAGCTAAAGCTATCATCTATTCTGAAGACAAAAAGCTTGAAGATTACCGGAAGGAACGTGAAGCACTTATCAGATACCACCGGGCAAGGCTTGATAATCTTGAAGGAAGAGTAAAATAAATTTCTATCTGGCAAAGTAGTCTTGGCCGTGAGCTGGGCAAACCAAAATTGCTCGTTAACTTTATATATACATATGCTCTCTATCAAAACCATGGCAAAGCCAATCAGAGCAACTCCGACCTTGAGAGGAGAGGATGCACGAAGATTTGTGCAGGAAGTAATAGAGGAGCAAAGAAAGCCTTCCAAAGCACGAGTTAAACTGCTACGTGATGCGATGCTGGTTAAATTTAATTTCCCTCAATGAGTTTTAAATCAACATACATAGGGGTTGTTCCTTTTATTCTTTCCTTAAGTGCTTTGAATCCTTGCTTTTTGTAGAAATGAATGGAGTCTAATCCGGGGTCAGGATTTCTTTTTGCATCCAGCGTGAGAAACCTACAGCCAGCTTTTGTTCTATTTGTCTCATTGGCAATTTGAATTGCAGAAAGTATCATTAATCTGCCTAGGCCTCTTCTCAGGAATTTATTATCAACGCAAAGTCGGCCAATTTTCAAAGCAGGCAAAGCTTTGTAATTGATTCCTATCTCTTTGAAGAATTCTTTCATATCACTTTCTAAGTTTATTTTATCGTTCAGGAGAGTGATGTATGACGCCAGTTGGCCATTGTAGAACCATAAAAATGTGATTGATAGCCTCTGCTTCTGATTTTCCAGCGCATCCTCTTTCAAGAAATCAACAAGTTCTCTTTCGTAAGATTGGAATAAGTCTACATTGTGCTCAGAACTAATAATCTCTATCTTGATTTCTTCTGCTTTTATAGCTGATTGTTGCTCTTTCATGGCATCTTTAGGCATAAGCGTTTCTTCTAATAATACTCCACTCTCCCCTCAGCATAAATCCCTTTCTTCAATTCTACTGGGCGCCAGTCATCTATCACCAAAGTCGCTTCCAACCATTCGGCTAATTCTTTAGGATTGCCGATGGTGGCAGACAAACCTATGATCTGCGGTTTGATTAAGTTTTTGAGAAGAGTTAATATTATTTCAAGTGTCGGCCCTCTAGAAGTATCATTCAACAAATGAATCTCATCTACTATCACAACTTTAACTTCTGCTAGCCAACTTACTTTATGTCGCAGGAGAGAATCTAGTTTCTCAGTCGTAAGTATAAGCAGGTCATATTTAGCCAAATAATCGGATTCAGAATCGACATCACCGGTAGCTAATCCTACTTTATACGGAGAATCTTTGAAGACATTAAGATATTCTTTGTATTTTTCTGTGCCCAAGGCTTTGAGCGGTACTAAATAGATGGCTTTGCCCTTGCCAAGAGTATTATATATAGCCATGGTGGCGATCAAGGTTTTCCCAGATGCGGTAGGAGCACATGCTAAAAGGGATTTTCCTTCTAAAAGACCAGCTTTTATTGATTTCTCTTGAATAGGAGTGAGAGTATTAAATTTTCCATATTGTTTTTTGAACGGTTCAGGTAAAGGAAGATTGTTTATGTCCATTATATTCTTGGGAAGCTGAATCTTTATATGAATTTTGCTTAAAATTCATACAAGAAATGAAGAAACTACTTCATTTCTGTACAGAAGGCCTAAAGCCTTCTTGTATTAGAAATGTG
>CAYIEF010000028.1:0-14637 GCA_964362365.1 uncultured Methanosarcinales archaeon
GCATTTACTTTATGAACATTTATTTTTACAATTGGCATAATAAACCACCTTTTCTTAGTTTATAGGGTACTGAGCAGTAAATTCTTTATAAATTTTCCGACTTTCCAAGGCTTGTTTTTAGTTCCGCTGATCCAGGCAAGAGTTTCTCTATGAGATCAGCACTTAAAACTATTTTCTCATCGTGAGCAAAGACCTTAGGATCATAAATAATCTCTAAAAACACTCTGCTGCAAACATCGTGCAGGGACCTTGCTCCTGTTTCCTGCGGACAAGCCGCAGCGAGAGCATCATAAGCATTTTCTTCAACTTGCAAAGCATAACCCTTTTCAGCAAACAATTCCCGGTATCCAAGAAGAGGCGAACTTTTTGATTTTTTTATAATCTCTACTAGATTATTTCTTGTTAATTTCTGTAACACCGCCCTATGAGCGAGTCTGCCAACTAATTCCCGCTTTAATCCATATTTGATGAGATCATCAATAGCCACTTGCTCCAAAAGATTTATTTCATCCCTTCCTTTATCATGATCAACACCAAAGCCCACTTTTTTGTCGCCTCTAAGACGTCTGGAGATAATTCCGGTCAAGGAAAGCATATCCTGATTTTCATGAAAAGCGCCGGCAAAAATAAAGAGAATATTTCGAGTATCAAAACTCAATCTTTTATTATTGCCATAATCAAGTTCGATTACTTTGCCTTCGATTTGACTTACCAATTCATCCATCAAGGTTATCCCCCAAGTGCCGGTGCCACGACGTGCTACTTTATCCAATTCATCGCCAAAAAATATCCCATACGGTGCTGGTTCAGTGGTTTTAGCCCTGATCTGTTTGTAACCATCACTGATATCACCCCCCACAAACCCCACTCCTGAATTAAGAGGAAGAGCAGTCTCACCAAAAGGAAGACCGGCTTTTTTGGCTAAAAGAGAGGCCATGAGAGTTTTACCCACTCCCGTTGGTCCTATTAACAGTACAGGATTGCGCGGTAATTTTTGTTTGGTTTTTTGTTCCAAGTAATAATTTGAAAAAGCCACGGAAAGAACTTTTTTGGCATGATCTTGTTCTACGACATGCTGATCAAGATATTCCTTGATGGATTGCGGTTCTTCCCATTTAATGGGCCAATCATCAACTTCTTCCTTTTTCTTTGCTGCCGAACTTTTTCTAGCCTTTTCAGAGGTGATTATTTTATCTGCATCTTTTCCGTAATGAGTAAAAGAATACGCTCCATTTTCCAGATCGGAGAGGTACTTGCACCAGGTGGTTGAATTTACCGGATAGCTAAATCTCTTTACCATACCCTTATCATTCTGATAGAATCCGTGAGCGAGTGTGCCTTCCTCGCTTCTTTCTTCAACAAAAAGCAAAGGAAATTTGTAGGGAAGCCCCTGAACAGTGTAAATTTTGTAAAAACCCCTTTTTCCATAGAGGCTTAGGTTTATGGCGGTTAATTCTAAAGGCACATAATACACATCATCACGCTGCGCTTCCTCTTCCCATTTTCTGCTTTCCTTAAGATGATAATATTTGGTCACAAAATCCCTCTGCTGGGAAAGACCAACTGGATACAATTCCAAGCCAGAACCACTAGTATAAAACCCGGCACAAAAAAAGCCTTCAAACATTTCTCCAGGAAGCGCATACACTGGAGTGATTGTTTTTTGTACTCTATTATCTAAAGTAGCAGTAAAATCCATCTTAAAATGGTGCGTCCAAGGAATACGGGAAAGCAGTGTCTGTAAATCCATCCAGCTTATAGAGAAACAGAAATATAAAAATACTATGTACTAAATGAATATATTTTCTTCCGAGAGCAGCCTATCCGCAAATCCCCCAGCCACCAGCAACGGAAACACAATCGTCGCATCGGCATGGATCTTCACGCTTGGCGCATTCACCTTAACTTTCCCCCAAGTTATCGCTTCTTCAACTCTGGCGCCTGAATCTGAGCCATCATACTCCTGCGCCGTATTGACGTACACCGCATAGTCAAGGCCTTCTTTAAATATATTAGCATTCAAGGTGAAGTGTTTGCTGATGCCGCCGCCTAAGATAATTGCGCCAGTTTTTTCTGAATTCAAGACAATATCAACTATGTCTTTCATCTCTTTACTTACATCAATCAAGAAATCAGGATGGCTCTGCTTGAAGAAGTAAATCAAATCTCCTAAAGAGCCGTCAATCAATCCAGGGCAGAAGATCGGAATATCATTCTTGGCCGCCCAGTAAAGTATGGAATTCTCATCATTGATTTCTATCCCCAATTCTCGGACTAAATCTTTCGGACAGAATACTTTTCCAGTTTCTTTCTGTACTTTGTAGATCCGCTCAAAGAACTTCTGCATGAAATCATCAAATAAAGCAAATCTGTCGTTGGGGATAAAAATATTTCCGGTTCTATTTACGCCATTTTCAAACAGCATTCTTCCGGAAACGTCAAAATTACCTAATACAAAAGGCTTCAGGCATTTGATAATGTCTTCTTCTACACCGCCAGCAGAGGTTACCAATACATCTACTTTTTTGTGTTTGACTAGATACTTGATTATTTCTCTGTTGCCGGAACTTACTTGATTGGAAGTGAAGCTGAGGAAAACTTTTGCTTTCTCTCTGCGCATGGCTTTGATTATTTCTATACCTTGAGCGAGATGAGTTGCTTGAAAACCACTTAAAGCGTATGATTTCAGGAATTCTTGGAAGTCAAATGGCTGTTCAAAGTCATAGCCTTTTATTTCCGGATGACCTTCTAAGGTGACGCATTCTTTTACTGCGTATTGGACGTGTTTATCTTTATTGAGTTTCATGATTTTACCTCCTAATTTATGATTTTTTATTGAAATAACAGACTAACAACTAACAAGAACTAAGAATTTTTTAACTTCCAAACATACGTACTGAATCCATGTTTATTCTTATCATAAGGCTGATTTATATAACTTTCGTCACAAAATGAGGGCTACAGATTATAAGAAAAGTTTTTATAGTTATTGCACAAAACTAATTTTTAGTAAAGGTATGAAAATGTCAAAAACAAAAACTGGAAAAGATCCATGGGGAGAGTTGGTAGATTTAATGTGTAAAGAAATAGATACGATGAAAAAGATTACAGAAGAACAATGTAGGCAAAGTCAAAGTAGGGAAAACCCTGATCAAGCTCTTAGGTATTATCTTCAAGGCTGTATCCGAGGTTATGACGGTGCAGAAGCGATATTATATAATGCTTGGCTTAAGCTCAGAAAAGATAAAGAATAACAAGATTTAAATTCTCTTTTCTTTTGTTTCTTAATAATGAACCTCATCGACGTGCATTGCCATCTTACTCATGACTATTTCAAAGACAAACTAGATGCAATTCTCAAAAGAGCAGAGAAAGCTGGATTGAAAGCAATCATCGTTTCCGGCATCAATCCTGAAGCCAACCGCGAAGTTCTAGCATTAGCCAAGAAACATCCCAAACTTATCAAAGCCAGTCTAGGAATTTATCCCATCGATGCTCTGGGCATCCAACCAGAGGGTGTAGGTCTAGCTCATCATAAAGGGCCAATAAATCTGGAAGAAGAATTCAAATTCATTGAAAAAAATAAAGATGCCGTGCATTGCATTGGCGAAGTGGGTATGGATTTTCATTGGGCAGATAAAGAAAAAACCTACGCCCAGCAGGCAGAAAACTTCCGCAAGATTATCCGTTTTGCTATCAAAGTAAGGAAACCATTAGTCATCCATTCCAGAAAAGCAGAAGAAGAATGTTTACAGATATTGGAGGAAGAAATCAAGAACCAGGAAATTCCAGTCATACAACATTGTTTCTCCGGAAGAAAATCTTTGATGACCAAAGGCGCAGAGTTGGGACATTACTTTTCTATTCCGCCGGTTATTACCAAGTCATTTAATTTTCAGACTTTAGTTAAGAAAGTTCCCCTTACACAACTTTTAACAGAAACTGATGCGCCTTGGCTAAGCCCGTATCAGGATAAGATGAATGAGCCAGCTTTCGTCGTAGAAAGCATCAAGAAGATTGCAGAAATAAAAGAATTATCCGAGAAAGAAGTGGCCGATCAGATCTGGAAGAATTATCAGACTCTTTCTAAGCTATTAGTGAAGAATCTAAATTATTAAAAACAATATTCAAAAAAGAAAAAATAATGGGCCGGTAGCATAGTAAGGCTAGTGCACTGATCTGAAACATCGGGTATCGCGGGTTCAAATCCCGCCCGGTCCATCCTATCTAATTACTTGTTTTTTATAAACTTTTCTTTATTCTGGAAGAACTATCAGAAGATTTTTAAATAAAACGCCCATAGGAGTACCAAATGGCACTAACTGATTTAGTTAAAGGATTCCAGATAGGCTGGAGATATCCTAGTCAAGAAAATAAAGATAAAAATTTAACTGCTCCTGACGATGAAGGGATTGTATTTGACGGTCCAAAGGAGGATTATTTTTTCGATCAAATATTTGAAGAGAAAGCTCCAAAATTAGAAAGAGCAGGATTTTATACGGCCCTGGCTGTTAGGCATCCTAAAGTATGTTGCGAAGCATTCTACGAAGAATTAAAGAAAGAACTTAGGTATTATCTTAGTAGGTAACTAACTGCAAATCTTCACAACCCCACCAATTCATGACTAGCATAAACTTTAACCCTATTTTGTTCCTTGAGTTTTTTGTCATTACTCCATATTGCACATTTTAATTTCAAAGCTAAGGCAAAATAGTGGACATCATTGGAATCAGGACATACCTCTTGAGCAGTCTTAACATATGCTTTATATTCGGCTAATGGAATGATTTTGATATTTGCCAGCAAGACCATCTCATTGAAAAGAGAAATAATTTCTTCTGGAGAAAGCAAAGTCTTCTTAGAAACCTCATCACTATGTTTCATTATTTCTTCAAATACAAATTCAGAAGTATAAAGAGCATGCCCGCCAAAAAGAAGGAAATGCCGAGTATGGCTGTTCCGCATTAACGCAGAAAAGAAAACATTAGCATCAACAACTAATTCCATTAGGCTTCTTTTAGAACCCTTCTGGCAACCGCCTTATTAACTTTTCGTCCTAAGTCTAGAGCATCTTTTTCTGTTAATTTGCTTTTGGAAAGTAACTGATCCATTTTAGCGAGAAGATTTATTTTCTCTCTTATCGCTTGCCGGGCTACTTCAGACCAATTCAATTCTGGATGCTTGTCCATTTCCGTCTTTAGTTCTTCCGATACAGCTAAGGTTATGCTCACCATTATGTTTATTACGTTTAATATGTGTTTATATTTAAACCTTTCTAAGAACATATCCTGGCATCTTCCGTCAACTCCGAACTGATAAAGCGGTGAATCACATAATTCGGCAGATACAACAAGTAGGCAACCACTTCTTTCAGGGCATACGCGTCTTTGTAATCAACAATGGCCTTAATCTGCTCTTCGCTGAAATTAAAGTCGGCAAAGAATTTCCGGCAGTAGTCATACTCTGCTTCTTTCAGGGATTCAAACTTTTCCCATTCATGATGCAATCGCGCATCATATTTCCGCACCACGCCTTGAAACAATCTCATAAGATGCGTTTCTTCTGGATCAACTTTGGTCACTTCCCACACTCCTTCTTTCTCCAAGGCAAATTTCTTGAATGCCAACTGCAGCATGGATTTTGTGTCGCCAATGCCTTTTTTCATCATAAGGTAGCATAACCGCTGATAGGCATCGTAGGTAGCTTTGGCACAGCGCTTAAATAATAACTGTGTGGAAGGCATTTCACGAGAATCGGAAATCCGAGAAGGGTTTTCCAGAAGGTATTTTTTGGCATTATTCAAAATGAAGAGGTTCTTAAAACACTGATAGTTTCGTTTCTCTTCAGAGAAACATTCAATGCTCAAAATATTATGCATGCGATCAGCCAATTTAACTTGAATGGCTATCTCTTTAACTCTTTCATGGCTATGCTGAAACATATTTGATATAGAGCGGTAATAAAAATCGCGTTTGTGCCGAGTAAGGAGTTTTAACGCTTCGATTGTGTTTTTGGCAGTAGTTTTATCAGTGTGTTTTACTAAATCTTTTTCTAACCCTGCAAAAACTTCGGTTTCATAACGGTCTAATTTTTCTATATCCTTGCCATCTTCATCTAAATTATGCTCATCCCTATACAAATCGACTATTTCTTCAACATAATCGTGCAATAATCCCACGCAAAGAGTGATTTCATCGCTAATTTTTGCATCTCGTAAGGCCAGAACCACATTCAAGGGATGGATAAACGCTTCCTGGCCGTCTTTCCGTTGTGGAAGCTGGGAGTAAAGAGATTCAGATTTTTCCAAAAGATAGGAGAATAACGGACCAATGTCAGAAAAAGAGGACTTCAATTTTTGCACATCGTTTTCTTTCTGCCAGTGCTGGAGATACTTAAAAGTTAGATATTCGGGAGTTTGGATAAGGGAAGGCATGGGAATATGCTAAAATTGAGCAAATATTTTAAGACTTTTGCTTGGAAATGAAGAAAAAGAAAGAGAAAAAGAAAGAATTAATTTTGCGCTAATTTCTGGTATTGTTTTACTCTAGTAGCATCTTGTTTAGCATATTCTACCAAAAACGCTTTACCAAATTTAGCTACATCCTGAACGTAATCCTGAACAATTGTTCCTAGAGTTAAAGGATTAATACCGGCCTCTGTAAGGGCATCCATATCAACCTCTAGTTTAGCTTCAAGTAAAGCCGGCACTAAAAGTTTTAAGGGCAGAGCTTGAAGTTTATCTAAGTAGCCAGCCGCTTTCGTAAAATTTTCTGTTATACTTTCCCTATCCTTCACATATTTCTCCACAGAACCATACACTCGTCCAAGAACAACCCCCATGTCTTTTCCAGTTCTTAAAACTTGATCAGGAGTTTTATTGGTGTTATTGCTATAATCAGTAACCGCTTGAGCATATCTTTCAAATCTACTTCCTGCTTCTCCTAGCGATTGTACCATTTTTTCAACTGCCTTAGCAGATTCTTTTCTATCTTTTTTTGATTTCCCCTTACTCATTCCTACCGCTAAATAATCTACAAACGATTTTCCTTCGCCAACTTGTTCTTCAAAAAATTCAGAAGCCGATGGAGAGTTAAGTACTTGTTTAACTGGATCCCATAATGTATAAACGCTGTCGTTTAAAAGCCCCACTAAACCCATAGCTAAATGTCGTGCAGAACTAAATTGCAATTCGCTTCCAACTTCTTTAACTGCTGAAGTATATGCTGACTCCAATTTCTCCGCTTCATACCTTCGTATAGCTTCTCTGGTTTGTTCAACGGTTACTTCATTTTGATGAGTTGATCTTTTTCTTTTTGCCATTAGTAATTCCCCCTTATATTATTTGTGAGGAACGCACTTCAATCTATTTATAAGAATTGTTAAACTGAAGAACCACAATAGTTTGTTTTATTGACGAAACTCCTGCATAGCTTCGGCAATTAATTTCTCCACGCCTTCCACATCACTACCATGCACACTGACAGTAACGTTCCAGAGATCCATTCCCCGCGGGGTAATGCGTTTTCGGACAAAGTACATGAGCACCGTAGCTGGTCCTGTCTCGTAGAGGTCCATTCTTTGGAGGGGACTATGTTCATAAGTGACGCGGCGCCCTTTTCCTTCCATGAACTGGACAAAGGTATCATACCGAAACAATCCTGAAGAATCTCCTTCGTACAGAATTTTTCTAGCCATGCTACCACGTTCTCGGTTCGACTTCCCAGTATCTTGTTTTCAGCATTTCTTCTACATTAAGCTGCTTATATCCAATCCGCTGGAAGAATTCATTCTGCCGTTCCATGCATTTTTTCTCTCCTTCCCAGCCGTTGTATGCCTCGCCACGCCGGTAGTATTCCCTATGCCAAGCATCATGGACAATTTCTCCAGCAACCCATTCCAGAGGCTGAGAGTATTTCGAGGTTGTTTCATTCTCATCAGTCTCAAAAACACCATTATGAACATAGATGCCCGAAGGAGGATTAAAACGAATAACGGTAATATTATTCTGCACGATAGGCCAGTTTTTAGGGTCGTTATAAAAAATAAAATCTAAGGCCTGCATAGTTGTGTTGGTATATTTTAAAGATCCCTGTATAACAATGTCTCGATACAGATATCCGCTGGGAGGCAGGGGTTGGACTATTTGCGGAGGGCTGGGAATATGAACCGCAGAGCTGCTGCAATTCGTCAGCAAAGCGGTGAGACCAGCAAGAACCTCCTTTTTCATAGGTTAAAAATAGAGCAGTGTGTATTTAGATATTATCTATAGAAACCATATACTGCAAAACAACCGTAATTTTGCAGAAATCTGAAGGATTTCTGAAGTTTCTATAGAAAATGAAAATTATTCGTTAAAATGTTTCATTTTCTAATAAGCAAATGAATAATTAAATTACCTGTTATTAAAATTCATTTGCTATAAATCCAAAAAAAGATTTTAGAAACCTTTATAAACAAAACCACGAAATTCTCTTTTACCATGGAATTCACAGTCTTAGAAGAATCTAAAACCAAGCTGGTATTCGAGCTGAAAGGTGAAACGCATACCTTCTGCAATATGTTAAAAGATGAACTGCTTAATACTAAAGGCGTGGTTACCACTTCCTATAGAGTAGATCACCCTTTAATCGGCGTTCCCCGATTCTTACTGGAGACCAAAGGTTCTGAACCGAGAAAAGTGTTGAAAGAAGCTCTTGCCAGCATCAAGAAGAAAGCAGAATCGTTTAGGAAGGAAGTTGCTGAGTTTTGATTTTTTGTTTATCGATTCTCCAAAAACCATTTAAACTTCTTCATTTCTGAACTTCTATGCTCAACAAAGGTATCTGCTTACGATTCTACAAACGAAAAGATATTCAAGAAGCCATCATAGCGCATGCCAGAAATAAAGAGATTGGGTTGCGTTATAATGATTCCTTTGGAAAACGTCCCGATATTCTCACCTATCCAAAAGAAATTCTGGAATTAGCTCTGCGAGGAGTTACCTCTTTTCATGCCAGCGAAGAACTGTGGGACAATCCCTTAGAATTGGAGAGCAATAAATCAAAGAAAGAACTGGATCAGCTGCGCGCAGGCTGGGATTTGGTTTTAGACATAGACTGTAAATTTGTCGATTACAGCAAGATCGCAGCTCATCTGATAATTCAATTTCTACAGAATTGTGGGGTAAAAGATATTTCCTGTAAGTTTAGTGTTACAGGCGATACCCCCATATTGACTAAAATAAATGATAGGATAATGCTACTCTCAATTAAAACAGTTATTGATTTCATTAAAGAGTATAAGCAGGCAGAAGTACTATCACTCGATAAGCAAGGACATGTACGTTTCTCTAAAATAACTGATTATCTAGAACACAAAGAAAGAATTTATGAAATATGGCATGATAGCTCTACTCACCCTATCAGGGTAACAAAATATCATTCTGTTTTCATTTGGAACAATGGTAGTCTCATTCCAAAGGACGTCGAAAGCCTAAAAGAAGGAGATAATTTAATTACATTTCGAAAGGCTGACAAAATTTCAAGGGATAGAGCTAATTATTTTGAATGGGAATTTGACTATCTGCATAAAAAAGTGAAAAAAAAGATAAAAATAAACAAAAATTTGCTTCTTTTATTAGGCTATTACTTATCTGAAGGCCATATCACCAGAAGTATTCATCAGATTGGGTTTTCTTTTAATATCAACGAAACTGATTATATAACTGAATGTCTTGGTTTATTAAAGGATCTTACCGGCAGAAACATTTCAATTAGGCATCCCAATAAGAATTCGACACAGATTTTAATTCACTCTAAGGAGTGGTACGCTTTCTTTGAGAAGGCCTGCGGAAAAGGAGCTAAGAATAAACACGTTCCAGATTTTGCTTGGAAATTACCAAAGGAGGAGTTCGAAAAACTATTATTAGGGTATATTAGAGGAGACGGCTATAAAAGGGGTGAATATTCAATTACTATTAAATCAGTATCTCATCGATTAATAATGGAGCTGGTTTGGTTATGCAACTTAAATGGAATATCCTGTACTATCAATCAGGAGTATAGCAAAGGGCATTTTCTACCGCAAGGAACTTTTTTTGCTGGCAGCCACGTTTTCTCAATGAATATCCCTAAATCAGAATTATCAAACACAGAGTTTTTCAAAGCAAAAAACAAATATTCACCAAATCCAAATGGAAAAACATTTCCTATAGGCGGCTTAAAAAAAGTCTATCGGCAGGTAAAGCCAAAATTGTTCAACCACCATCGTGTTGAACAAATGACACTCAGCAAGAAGTCAGCAAATCTGGAAAGAATAAAAAAAGTGTTGCAATGGTTTGATGAGAATAAATCTAAAGAATATAATCCAGAATCACAAAAAATAGTTGATAATTATCGTAAGCTCTTCGAAAACGATGTTATGACCTTGGAGATTAAAAAAATAATATTAAAGAATGAAGAAGAAGAAGTTTACGATATCTCCGTAGAAGAAACTGAACGTTTTTTTGGGGGATGTTACCCTATTCTGTTACACAATTCTGGTAACAAAGGCTTCCATATCGGCGTGCCTTTCGAGGCCTTTCCAAAAAAAGTAGGAGAGATAGAAACCAAAGACTTATTCCCTGACGCCGCGAAAAGGATCGCCTTCTACATCAAAGAGAATATTAAAACAGAGCTAGGGAAAAAAATTCTTGAATTTGAAAAAGGCGATATTGCTAACATTAAAGAAAAAGTAAATTTATCTCAAGAAGAGGTTACCAGGTATGAAGCAAATGAGTATGGAGATAAAATAGCTAAATTAAATGTGGATCATTTTTTAGAGATTGACACCGTCTTGATCTCTTCCCGCCACTTGTACAGGATGCCCTATAGTTTGCATGAAAAATCTGGATTAGTGAGCTTGCCCATCGACCCGGAAAAAGTGATGGAATTCAAAAAGGAAATGGCCAGGCCTGATTCTATCCTAACGCCGATGTTTACTTTCCTAGATCGCAACGTCTCTGGAGAAAGCGCCCGGCAATTGCTGGTGCAAGCTCTTGACTTTGACGTGAAATTGGAAGAAGAAAAAGAACACCAAAAGAAAGAATACGATGAACTTAAACTTACTAGCCCGATCAAAGAAGAATTCTTTCCGCCTTGCATGAAACTCTTATTGCAAGGTATTGGAGATGGTAAAAAACGGGGAGTATTCATCCTGATGAATTATCTGGGAAAAATTGGCTGGAACAAGGAAGAGATTGAAGCCTACCTGAAGAAATGGAACAGCACTAACAAAGAACCTCTGCGGGAAGTGTATATTAAAGGACAACTGCATGGCTTCAAAGCTGGAGATAAACTGCCGCCCAACTGCAATAATGACGCTTATTACAAAGGCATAGGCATCTGCAAGCCAGATAATTTTTGTCCACGGATCAAGAATCCCGTCAATTATACTATTCTGAAATGGAAAAGGCATTTGCAGGAGAAAGAGAATGAATGAGTTTCTTATAAAATTGTAATATGTCTATAGAATAATAATAATATTTATTAAGGAGTAATTTACAAAATAGTAAAACAAGTGAGGAGGGCCATATGAAACCAAAAAACTTAAATGATTTACTAAAAACAATGAACCCAAAATTTGATAAGTATCCTGACTATGAGGCCAAGATGGGAGAACAGTTTGGAAAGCCAGCTATAACAATTTACCGAAGCAAAAATGCCACAGAACATCAAGAATTTGCAGGTGTACTAGTTGGTTATATTCAGCCATATGAAGATAATTACGGCATAGTTAGCGAGACAGCCATTTTTTGAGATTTTATGGATAAGGTTGCAGGAACAGTCCAGCAAATTACCGGCAAAACATCAATGTACTTTAAACCTACAATAATAGGCAATGGGCTTGTAGATCTTAAATGAGAGGGGTATTGTTTTAAATTTTCTTTATATTCTCTAAAGAGAGGTTCTTTAAATCAAAAAGCAGATAGCGCCATCTGCAGGAGAAAGAGGAAAAGGAAGAATAGATTTATTAAAACAATCTTCTCTGGATCATTATGAATATCGAATTCACCCATCACGCTGAACATAGAGTAAAAATAAGAAAAATTACTAAACCAGAAGTGCTGGATACAATAAGATTTCCGGATAAAACTGTCAAAAAGCATGGAAAATATTACTACCAAAAATAACTAGAACGGGGAACTATTGAAGTTGTTGTAGAAAAGTCAGGAAAGAATTTAAAGAAAATCCTGAAAAGCAGCTATCCCCGCCCTAAAGGGCAGGGATTTACGCCGCTTTTCCGAGACGGATTTTCTAAAATGAAAAGTAGCGAAATCAATCGCAGCATTCATCCCACACTATGAATAGTGGGGATTTCTGCTCTTTTCATTTAAATATTATAACAATATACTGGATATAAGATGGAAATAAGCTACGATAGACAGGCTGATGCAATGTATATAGAATTCCGTAAAGGAGAATTTGCTAAAAATAAAAAGATAGATGATTTTACAGTTATTGATTTAGATAAGGAAGGAAACATTTTAGGAATTGAATTATTAGAAGTTAGTAAAAGGATACCAGCAGAATCTCTTTCTGAAGTGCATGTTAAGAACTTATTAGCGATGGCATAAGGTCATTTCAATTCATTCGTTTTACGAAAACTATAAAAGCGCAATTACGCTTCTACATCATATGTCCAAAAAGAGGAAACCAAATCGGGTTGAACAAGAGCTTCGCGACATACGAAAAACTGAAGATAAGTTGCTCAAAAAAGAAGAAAGAATTGAGAGAAAAGAAAACAAAATTCTGGCTGAAGAGCAAAAGATAGAGAAAGTATTATTCAGGATCGGCAGATTTGAATTCCAGCGCAAACATCTGCTGGAATTGATCAAAGGCGTAGCCGGAGCTTTCCTGGGAGTAGGAATTGGAAGAAGCATCCTCAATTTAGATTCACTTGCTCAAAAGTTACAGTGGTGGAACATTATCGGTATTCTTATCTTCATCATCGGTATTTCTTGGTTATTGATTTACAAGAATGAAAAACAGTATGTCCAGAAGCATGGTTTCAGATTAGTGTGGAAGAAATTAGTATTTTTGTATGTGATTTCCATCATCATTGAATTCTTGGCCTTGTGGCTATTTGCCAGCCTGCCTCCTGATACGGCAACTCTCATTAAAGTTTTAGTGATTGGATCGTATGCCGCCATGGCCGGAGCAGTGAGTTTTTCATTGATTTAGGAAATATATTTTAGAGTATATAGTTGCATAAGTATTTTAAAGCGTTACTTAACAAAAAAGATTAATTTTTGGAGGTAAATGAAAATGTATGAACAACCAACACCGCTACAACAACTAATTGAAGAAAAAGTAACTAACGGACAGAGCTTTACTTCTGAAAGCCCTTATCATGGGAATAGAGATTATGTTGATGAATTAGACTTACAACACCATTTAGGGATTTCACAAGTAGAAACAATGAATTATGATAATCTATTTTATGTAGTAGCAGCTTCTATAATCCTGTCAGGCCTACGTATTATTGAAGCTCTTAGAGATACCAGAAAGTATAGAACTTATACTACTGTTGCTGAAGTTAATGAGGCAATCGATAAACATGGAAAAGAAATTAGAGATAAACCGCATCCATTAGAAGAAACAAAAATGTTTGCAGATTGCAAGGGCGACCCCGAGTTTCGGGAATGGTGTGCTGCCGGCCGAGATCCAATGTATTATCCAGGCCCAATAATACTGCGATAAAAAAGAAGTAATTATGTTTTTTTTGATAATTTTATATACTTTAAAGATTTACATCTTATTATGCAAAATAAGTTACCAACCCCTTCCCCAGAAGCAATCATCTATCAAGATTTCAAGTTGTACGCCTGTTTGGCAAACTATCCTATCGTCAAAGGGCATACCGTGATAGTCTGGAAGAAAAAAGTTCCAGATTTGCATTTGCTTTCGAAGAAAGAGTATGAATATTTGATGGATAAGGTGGACGAAGTAAGAACTGCGCTGCTTAAAACTTTAAAGATTGAAAAAGTATATTTAACTTATTTAGACGAAGCCAAACAAGTCCACTGGCATCTATTGCCACGATATAATGAAAAAGGCTACAATGTCTTTTTACATAAACCAACTGAAATCAAAGACTTCTCTTTAGCACAGAAGATTAGGGAAAATCTCATAATTTTACATAAATAAGACCTTCAAAGTATTATCGGTTCCTATACTGCCATGGCGGGAGCGGTTAGCTTTTCATTGATTTAGGAAATATATTCTGGAGAATATAGTTGCATAAGTCTTTTAAATTATTACTTGAAAATTCTTTATATTTTAGAAGCAATAAAATGAAACTATTACTAACTGCAAAACAGCGAGGATCAGCCAATGTTCTAGCCCCGGTTGCGAAAGAATTACTACAACGAGGACATCAACTCACTATTTATGCAACTGGAAATGATAATGAAGCAGCTGGTTTTAATGGATTGGCATTTGAACGTATAAATCCTACAGATGATAGCTACTCTCAGCTGGTAAAAGGATATGATGCAGTTATGGTTGGTTTATCCGGCCATCAGACTCAGGACGGATATTTTCTTAGAGCAGCCAATAGCATGGGCATCCCTACTATTGCGGTGCAAGATCAGAACAGCGGTTACCTAGGAAGATTAGG
>CAYIEF010000029.1:0-14093 GCA_964362365.1 uncultured Methanosarcinales archaeon
CCCAGGTAACGGCCAGAATTACTGAAGCCGAGAAACTGAAGGAAAGGATACTCTCTGGGACGAGGGAAAGTGACCCGCACCAGATTTTTATCATTTTTTTCCTGTTCACAGCGATAATCCAAAAACCCCTCTAAGGTTTTACGACCTTGAGCAGCATGCAACAGAAAACCATCTTCCAATGCTTCCTCTCTCGGGAGTCCTCGTCCAATATATTTCCGCACCGCAACCTCAGCAAGATGCAGTCCTCCCAAGCGGTCATAGGTTGCGCCTTTCAGCTCTACAACTCCATCCCGAACCGGCTGGGCAAGAATGAATTTCCATACTTTCGGCGTACCGCGCACAAAACGCGCGCTCCCATAAGGATGCCGAGCAATCAGGTCTGCGGTGACGGGACAGAGATCAGCCCATTCTTTCTGGACAGAAGCAGAGTGCTTTTGAATCTCTGAAAAGCGCTTCATAACGTTGGGGACAAGAAAAGGAGATCTTCCTTCAGAGAGGAGTTTGGACAGAGTTCCCATAATTCTACCAGGATATGGTTTATAGGAAAAAAACATTTCCTCCTCAAGATGCAGATTTAATGAATTCATTTTAGCCAACCTCTATGGTAACTTCTTTATCAATCTTTTCTTCTAAATCTTCACCTTTCATGGCCAGGAATCGCGCCGGAGCGCTCATGTCCAAACAGCCGTCTAACATCTGCACTATCCCATGCGTCTGCAGCAGGCGCCCCTGCGCCATGGTAACATCGACGCTATGAAAATTATGAGAATACACCGCCCTCCTAGTCTGGTAATATTCGCCTAAGGCATCAAGATACAAAGCTAGATTTTCCTCTCCCCCGGCATACGTTCTTAGTCGTGGAAGCGCCGTTAATGTGGTAAGAAATTGTTCAACTGCCGGTATTTCTTTTCGCAGGTCAAAATCGCGGACTACTGCGTATCTTCTAGGAAGAAGAGAAGAATTTTTCATAAAATCTTCATAAGAATAGACAGCAATTTCCCCGGAAGGAGTTTTGCCATCCAGAAGAGCATGCACTTCTTCAGCTTTTAGTCCAACGGCATACTGCGACCTTCCTGACTCGGTCTTGGTCAAGCCAAGGATAACTTCTTCTTTGATTCTTTCCGGAGTCAGTAAGCCACGGCCGTGTACTGTAATGCTCACCGCATTTCCCGCCCCGCTTAAACCAATAATTTCTTCACTTTCAGCAGTAAAAGGAACTTTCCAAAGCAGATCATCAAAAGAAGCGAGTGCCTTCGCCTGCAGCAATTCCGGCATAGTCAAAACATCTCCATATTCCTGCGCCTTGTGCAAAGCGATATAGCCATGCTGGTCATAGAATGATTTAGCTGTTCCCTGTTTGATGGTGTTTCCTTCGATAAGGGAAACAGGATGATCTTGGATGACAACCATGGAGAATAGCTGCATAGCCTCCACTATATAAAAGTTTATTAACTAAATATTATCCCCTTCCAGCATGAATCTTACCTGGCTTTTTGATCTTGATGATACCTTGATTGCTAACCAGCACGATTATGGGTATGCCCAAATTGCCTTAGCGCAATTCTTATTTGAAGTGGTGGGATATAGAGCTCCTGATCTGCAAACAATAATTAATCTCCAAGTAACTATAGACGCAAATAATGTTAAATCTATGGGCTTCGGTATGGAACGATTTCCCACTTCTTGTCAACAGACGTATGAAGAAATTTGCAAAAC
Source organism: uncultured Methanosarcinales archaeon (assembly GCA_964362365.1). Classification (GTDB taxonomy): domain Archaea; phylum Nanobdellota; class Nanobdellia; order Woesearchaeales; family GW2011-AR9; genus JACPIL01. Next base: position 1,717 of record CAYIEF010000029.1, read on the forward strand.
CTTAAACATCCCGATAAAAGAAGAATGTAAAAAGACCGCGTATGATATTGGAATGCAAGTATTTGATGAGAAATACTGGAAGAAGAAGGAAATGTTAGAAGGAGCAGAAGAAACCTTGGAATTTTTAGCTGAGCAAGGAGATGAGCTGTTATTATTAACTAAAGGGGATTTAAGGGTGCAGGATAAAAAAGTAGAAGTATATCAGTTAGAAAGACATTTCGATAATGAAAATATTTTCATAGTCCCAAAAAAAGATGAAGAAATTATCAAAAAAGTGGTCGGGGAAAGAGATAAAAGCAAAGTCTACTCCGTAGGCAACTCCATACGTAGTGATGTCGAGCCAAGTCTTGCTGCCGGAGTAAGAATGATCTACATCCCTTGCGAAACTTGGCAGTGGGAAAGAGAACATAAAGGGATTCCTGAACATCCTTATTTGATAAAGATGGATAAGATTACTGATATAAAAGATAATTATCACCTACTGACTCAAAGACCATGAAACAAGAATACGGCGTTTTCTGGCCAACCCTACAAGAATTAACTACGCTTCTCCAAGAAGGCAAAATTAAAGGGCCTATTGAGTCTGACACCTTATATGAACTACATCCTGTCCGACAGCCAGGAAAAACTATAGAATACCAAGAGTTAGGAAGGGAAACCCAGGCTAAATACATGGAAATCGCCGCTAAAATAGCCCTCCTTGATGATCATAGCATTGTATTTTATAATCATAAGCAACAAGTCTCTACTACCGTAAGATCAATAATTATCGGGATGAATTTTGAGTTTTATCAGGCAAATACAATCCAGGTATGCAGAAACCAAGAATAACCTTTAAAAACCATTCTCCCATTCTTCTTGAGATGAACCTAGACTGGAATAAGCTCCAAGATAAATGGCAGAAGCAGTGGGAAAAAGCTGAATTAGGGAAAGCTTCTGTAAACAAAGATAAAGACAAATTCTTCATGATCTTTGCTTATCCTGGAATTTCCGGTTTCTTACATGTCGGCCATATGCGCGGTTTTTCGTATACAGATGCCATCTGTCGCTATGAACGGTTAAAAGGCAAGGAAGTCATTTTTCCAGTAGGAACCCATGCTTCAGGAAACCAAGCTATCTCTTTCGCCAACAAAGTCAAAAATAAAGATCAGGACTGGATTAACTACTTACTGAACAATGGCTGCCCGCAAAAAAAAATCAAAGAGCTTACTACTCCGGACAAAATCATCGAATATTTCAACAATGTTTACGTTAACGATTATTGGAAGAAGTTCGGTTTCTTATGCGATTGGGAACGATTTACTTGTACGACTTTTCCAGATTATGAAAAATTTATCCAGTGGCAGTTCAAGAAATTACTACAAAAAAATTTACTCATCCAAAAACCGTACTTTGCTACTGCCTGTATCGTACACGGTCCTGTAGCCGTAGATCCTTCCGAAACAGATATTTCTAAAGGCGGAAATGCCGAAAAGAATGAATACACTCTCTTGAAATTCAAACTAGACGATCAATATCTTGTTGCAGCAACCTTACGGCCAGAAACCATCTTCGGCCAGACTAATCTCTGGGTCAATCCGGAAGTCAAATACCTTCACCTGGAAGTAGAGGGAGAAGATTGGATCATGAGCCGGGAAGGAGCAGAAAAACTACAATATCAAAAAGATGACGTCTTGCTCAAAGAAGATGTGGATATCAAAAAATTTATCGGCAGAAAAGCCACAGCGCCGGGAATCGAAAAAGAAATCATCATCCTTCCTGCTACTTTTGTCAGTGCTAATGTAGGAACTGGAATCGTCACCAGCGTCCCCAGCGATGCGCCGTTTGATTATGTTGCTCTCAAAACATTACAGGAAAATCCGCAATTGTGCAGAGCCTACAATCTTAACCATGCAGAAATCAAAAACATTTCCTTAATGCCTATTATCAAGACTAAAGGCTACGGCAACTTTCCCGCCAAAGAGTCAGTAGAAAAATTGAAGGTCCAATCACTTGCTGATCCAAAATTAGAAGAAGCGACCAAAGAAGTTTACAAAGCCGGGCATCATTCCGGAGTCATGTCAGAAAACTGCGGCAAGTACGCAGGAAAGAAAGTAGAAGAGGCCAAAGAATTGATCAAAGCAGAACTTCTCGAATCAGGAAAAGGAGATGTATTCCATGACTTAAGTGAAGAAGTGGTCTGCCGCTGCGGCAATAAAGTGCTGATTAAACGCATTGATGACCAATGGTTTATCCGCTATTCTGATCAGGCTTTGACAGAACGAAGCAAGGAACATGCCAAGACTATGAATATTTATCCTAAGGAATACAAAGAGAATCTTCCGGGAATTTTAGACTGGTTTGCTGATCGTGCTTGTACCCGCTTAGGAAATTGGTTAGGAAGCAGATTCCCTTTTGATGAAAATTGGATTGTCGAGCCTATCAGCGATTCTACACTGTATCCGGCATATTACATTGTATCAAAATTCATCAACAATGATACTGTCAGCTTACATGACCTAACTGAAGAATTTTTTGATTGTGTTTTTCTAGGAACCGGCGAAGGGAAGAAAAAATGGAAACCAATACGAGAAGAGTTCCAATACTTCTATCCTTTGGATCTAAATCTAGGAGGAAAAGAACATCAAACTGTGCATTTCCCAGTCTTCATCATGAATCATGTCGGCATCCTTCCTGCTGACAAATGGCCGAAAGGAATCCTTGTCAATTGGTGGGTCACCGGGGAAGGGGGGAAGATCTCCAAGAGCAAAGGCGGTGCGGAGCCAATTCCAAATGCTATTGAAAAATACGGTGTCGATGCCATGCGCTTATACTATGCCCACATTGGTTCACCGCACGTTGACGTAGTCTGGACTGAAGAAGTAGTGCTTAATTACAAAAATGCCTTGGAAAGGATTTACAATCTGGTGGAAGACCTGCGAAAACAGGATGGAAATAAAAAAGCAGTTGATGATTGGTTATTATCCAGAGCGCATGAACATATCAAGAGCTGCAACAAAGCCATGGAAAATTATGGGCTGCGAGAATTGGCATCAATCGTTTATTATACCATCTACGATGATTTGAAATGGTACCTGCGTAGAGGTGGAGAAAACAAAAAGGTAATTGGCCAAGTGTTGGAGATCTGGACTAAATTGATGAATCCGATCACGCCGCATCTCAGCGAGGAACTTAATGACGGCAAAGAATTAGTTTCAGCCTCCATCTGGCCAAAGGTTGAAGAGAAGAAAATCAGCAAAGAAGCGGAAGCCGGCGAAGAATTAATCAAAACTACTCTCTATGGAATGCGTAACATATTAAATCTCGCAAAATTAGAAAAACCAAAAAAATTTACTCTTTTTGTCGCAGAAGAATGGACTTATGAACTGTTCAACCTTATCTCTAAAGAGATAAAAGTCACCAGAAATGTCGGCGAAATTATGAAAGGTGTCTTAGAAGAAGAAAAGATGAAAATCAAGGGCAAAGAAGTCAGCAAAATCGTGATGAGCTTATTGAAAGATGTAACCAAGATACCTTCCTTAGTAACTTCACAAAAAGAAGAGCTTGCTGCCCTGAAAGAATCAACATATTTCTTAGAAAAAGAATTCGAATGCAAGATAGATATTGTACGAGCAGAAGAGAGCCAGCATCCCAAAGCGCAGTCAGCCATGCCGGGGAAGCCGGGGATACTGGTGGAATGAATCTCTCTTTGACAAGTTTTAAAAGCCGGTTCTCAGATTTCTGATAAAAATGGCCGAAGAGATTAGATATAAAGAGAAATATGCGACTTCTATTGAAACATGCGTGATGGGCCACTTACGGCTGACTGCCGAATCAAGAACAAGGTATCCCGCGATAGGGGAAAAACTAGCTTATGATGAATTAGTCCCTGTTCCTCTTTCCACCTACGAAACAGGCGTTTATACTTGTGTAAATCGAGGAGCAAAATTCTCAAGATTAATAGAAGGCGGAGTTAAAGCTTATGTAACGCAGGACTTCATGACCAGGGCGCCGGTAGTGCAAGCACAAGATGTCGCGCAAGCGCTGGAAATATCTGATTATATTGAAAACAATCTTGAAGAATTACAGAAAGTTGCTGAAACTACTACCAGACATGGAAAAGCCCTTGACATTAAACCCTATCGGGTAGGAAATGATCTCTATGTACGATTACTTATGCACTGCGATGAGGCTTCCGGCCACAATATGACTACTAAAGCCGGCACTGTTCTAGTCAAATATCTCATAGAGAAATTTGCAGGACTACAGTATGGTTCCGACTCAGGAAATATGTGCACTGACAAGAAAGCTGCAGCTATCAATGCCATAAGCGGAAGAGGCAAGAATGTGATTACTGAGATAATCATAGCACGAGAAATATGTGAACAATATCTCAAAACTTCGCCAGAAGCACTGGAAAGACTAAACATCAAGAAAAATCTGCAAGGAAGCATCGCTGCAGGCAGCCAGTTTTCTGCAAATGCTCATTATGCAAATATTATCGCCGCTATGTACATTGCTACCGGCCAGGATATTGCGAATATCGTCGAGGGATCTTACGGCATCACTCAAGCGAAAGTTACTGAGAAAGGCGATCTTTATTTTACGACCACCCATCCCTGCCTGATCGTAGGAACACATGGGCATGGAAAAAATGGTGAAAGCCAAATAAAGAGTTTAGAATTGCTTAGTTGTCTGCAAAAGAATAAACCAAATGGATTTAACTCGCAAAGACTGGCCGCAATTATAGCCGCTGCGACAGCCATGGGCGAACTTTCCTTGCTGGCAGACCAGACCAAGAACGGAAGACTTATGGACGCACATCAGCGTTTTGAAAGATAAACATTTAAATTCTCAAGCACTTATTTCTAAGCATGAAACGCACCCAGCTACGCAGTAAAGATCTCAATAAAGAGTTGGAACGATATAAAATAGAAATCAGCAAAAAAGACCAAGCGGAATTAGTAGAAGATAAATACAAGATCATCCTCATCAGCAAAAAACCATCTTTCTTTTATTATGATAATAAGTTAGTACCAATGCTTAAATTCCTGCAGGAGAATAATGTCCTCAAAAAGATTACCGTAGACATGGGCGCGGTCAAATTTGTTGTAAATGGCGCAGATATCATGCGTCCAGGTATTGTGGAGATCGAAGATGGGATAATGAAAAATGACTTTGTGGCGGTGGTGGATGTAAATAACAAGAAACCGCTAGCAGTAGGAATTGCTTTGTATGATGCTTATGAAATGAAAGGCATGAAAAACGGAAAAGCAGTTAAGAATATTCATTATGTTGGGGATGAATTATGGAAAATAGAGGTATAAAAATTTAGTAAAATTTATCCGAAAATTATATAAACATACCAACTATAAATTATAGTATGGCAAGAAAATATACTGTGATTATAGAGAAGGATGAAGACGGTTGGCTCGTTTCAGAAGTAATTGGATTGCCGGGATGCCATACTCAAGCTAAAACAATGGATCAGCTCATAGAAAGAACTAAGGAAGCTATTCGCGCTTATCTAGGAGATGAAGATTATACTCCTGATGTTTCTAGTGAATTTGTAGGAGTTCAAACCATAAAGGTGTAGATTCTTGGCTAAACTGCCACGGCTAACCGGAAAAGAACTAGCTAAAGTCGTGGAAAGGTTAGGGTTCATTTACAGCCACACTACTGGCAGCCACATGATTTACAAGCATCCAGATGGAAGGCGCACAACCATACCGCACCATTCAGGAGAAGAAATTGGTCCTGGGCTTCTCAACAAAATAATTAAGCAGGATCTACAAATAGATAGAGAAGAATTTATGAAATATGTAAAATGATGGTCACCAAAAAAGAGATGGAAAGTGCTCTCATCAGAGAGTTAAAGAATAACAAAGAATATCTTGAAGTGTTAGAGATTGTAAAATCTAATTCTCAAGGTAAAATCTGGCTGATAGGGGGGATAGTATCTAGAAGCATTATAAAATTAATATATGGCCGTTTACAACTGAAACATGATCTTGATTTTTTGGTTGAAAAATTAAATAAAAAACTAGTCATTCCTTCTTCATGGAAATTAGCAAAGAACAGGTTTAGTAATCCTAAATTAATAAAAGGAGGAACTGAAGTAGACATCGTTCCATTAAAAACTGCTGAACATATTCTGCGAAACAAACTTACTCCTTCTATTAAAAATTTTCTTGTAGGAACCCCACTAGATATTCAATCTTTAGCATTTGATATTGAAAAAGAAAAATTAATCGGTTCTTTAGGGATAAAAGCGTTGCAAAGAAAAGAAGTTCGCATAAATAACAGTAAACCCTTTTTAGCAAAAGCCAAAAGAAAAAAAATCTCACCTGAAGAATTACTTCAACAAACAGCAAAAAGCGTAGGATTCAAAGCAGTCTTCCCATAAAATGATCATCCACAACACCACCCAGAAAGTCATCTCTAACGAAGAACTCTTCTGCAACTCGTTTCTCTCACAAGCTCGAGGGTTGATGTTCAGAAGCAAACAAAACCTGGTCATGAAATTACCCTACGAAAAAAGAATAGCCCTGCACATGTTCTTTGTCTTTTATCCGATCGATGTTTTAATTCTCGACCAAAAGAAAGAGATTGTGGAGATCAAGAAAAACTTCAAACCCTTTACTTTCTGGAGTTCCAAAGAGAAAGGGAGATATGTGGTTGAATTAGCTTTCCCAGGAGAGTATAAAGTAGGGGATAGGGTAGAGATTAAAGTGTAAATATTCCTTAATTCCTTTTTGCCAGTTTTTGCATTAATTTTCCAACTTCTTCTTCTAACCTTGCTTCATCTTCCACATCAACACCAAAAATAGGTTCATGATGCATGGGAATTTTCATCTCTTCTATTAACTTTTCACCACTATAAGCACGCACCACAAATTCCAGTGCTACTTTATTTGAATTCGGGATGTAAGTCTCAATTTTATATCCTCGCTCTTCAAATCTACCATAGAGAGATAATGGTTCACTTTTCTTCTGTTCATGCTCTTTATACTTTTTGAGCGCATCAAGACATGCTTCTTCTCTGGTCGAACCGTTTCCAGGTGCAGATCTGATACCGCCCATGATAACATCTGCCAGCGTTAAATCGCCAACATCAATTTCTTTACCAGTTTCTTTTTCAATCTCTTCTAACTGCTTGATGCTGCCAGCAGCAGCAAGATAGCCATTATCTGCTCCAAATTCTTGGATCCAATAACCTTCACACCATGCTTGTCGATAAATTCGTTTTAATTCGTCACTAACACCGTCTTTCTTGCTCATCTAACTTTCCTCCAAATAAATAAAAAGTTTAGGGGCACGCCCGCAGTCGAACCAGCTAAGCCTTGATGGTTAATCCCTACAGCTTCTCAGATTTGCGCTCCCCTGAACATGAAGATTGCAGGTTAAGGCTGCTTCCTTCCGGACCTGACCTGGTTCCCAGCAAGTCCATCCCAGGGGACAAACCGTCGTCAAAGACTATAAGGACCAGCAAAACCAAACTGATCCTTCCTTGGGCTTCGGCTCCGTGTGAAGTCCATTCACGGTCACAACGCAGGACTAGCGCGCCAGCCTAGCTCTCCCTCATCTATAGACTATAAATAGAGTAATTTTATATAAAGATTTGGGTGGGAGAATTTAATGACCTTAAAACCTATTGAACTATTGGTTCTACAGAAGGGGGTGCCAGAACGAATAACATTAGCAGAAATAGATTTAGAGGATCATGAATCTGAATTAACTTACTGTTTTAACCCCGAAGCCATGCATGAAAAATACTGGGCAGGAATCAGCGAGAAATATGAAGTAAATAATCTTCTCCGTAATTATGTTGAAGGTGTCAGAAAATTGCAACAATTAGTAACTAAAATAGTACAGGGTACAGAAAATGAGGACAAAGCTACCTTAGAAGTAATCACTCAGCACCCTTATGTTTATGCTAGTCCTGCAGCGTATAAATTAATTAAACCACAAATCAAAAAAGAAAAAGAAAACGACCAGGAAATTATTCCTATCGCCCACTTGTCTTGGAGAGAAGGAATAGAACGCGGAATTTTTGTCTCTTTAAGGGATCATTACGATTATCAAGATATTTTATCTTCAAATATTCATGAGCACGGACATTATTTACATTACCTCCTGCACCCCACTAAATACAATGAATGTGATGACACGTTGAAAGAAGTTATGGCTATCTTCATGGAAATGAAATGTGGATTACCTGTGCATTACGTCTTCTCTGAACCAGGAAAAGAAACCTCTCATCACCGAGCTCAGCAAATATTGCAACAATTGGAACAGACAGAATTTTATTCTTCCCTAGATAAGAAAGGCCAATGGGAATTCCTGGTCGATTTCCAAACTCATTCTTCGCTTCAAGAATTTGCAGAAGAGCTCCTTAGAGGCAGGCAGGAACAACTTCGGGAAGTGGTGATCGAGTATGAGCCAGAACATGAATAACCTCCTTTCCGCCCTAATTCTCCAAACATTTTTAAAATGTGCCGAAGGCACGTTAAAAAGCGTAGCTTTTTTAAACCTTTTTAAAATATATACCGTATGACTGAATTAATCATCACTGAGAAGCCCAGCTCTGCTGAAAAGGTAGCTTTCGCCTTAGCAGATACTAAACCAGCAAAAAAGAAGAACAAGCAATGCAGCTATTACGAATTAAAACACAATAACAAGAATATTATCGTCACTTCTGCGGTCGGCCATCTCTACGGATTGGCGGAAAAAAACAAAGACGGCTGGGGCTATCCGGTTTTTGAAGTAGTGTGGACACCTACGTATCTCACTTCTAAAGAAAGCACCTACGTCAAAGATTACATAGACACTATCTCCATGCTCGCGGCAAAAGCAGATGATTTTACCATTGCCTGCGACTACGATATCGAAGGAGAAGTAATAGGTTTAAATGTTATCCGTTTCGCTTGCAAAAAGAAAGACAGCAACCGCATGAAATTCTCTACTCTTACCAAAGGCGATCTTATCGAAGCTTACGATCAGAAAAGCAAACATCTGGATTGGGGGCAGGCTAATGCCGGCGAGACCAGGCACAAGTTAGATTGGTTTTACGGAATCAACCTTTCCAGAGCATTAACAAGTTCGGTCAAAGCTGCAGGATCATTTAAAGTGATGTCCATCGGCCGTGTACAAGGTCCAGCCTTACATATGCTGGTGGAAAAAGAAAAAGAGATTCAGGCTTTCAAGCCCGAACCATTCTGGCGGCTTTCCTTCCAAGGAAAATATAAATCCTCTCCGTTAGAGGCTTGGCACAAAGAAGATAAGATTTTTGACGAAGCAAAAGTAAAAAAGATTCTGGCCAGAATCAAGAATGAAAAAGAAGCACTCATCCAGGACGTAACCAAAGCTATCCGCAACCAGTCTCCGCCCACGCCATTCAACTTGACTGACTTACAATCAGAATCATACGCCTTATTCAAGATTACTCCGAAAGAAACCCTAGCGATTGCACAAAGTCTATATCTGGCTGGAGTCACTTCCTATCCCAGAACCTCTTCCCAACAGTTAGATCCGAAATTGGGATTCAAAAAAATCCTCACCGATCTAGCAAAACAGGCTCATTATCAACATCTAGCGCAAGAGCTACTAAAGGAAAAAGAGTTAAAACCAAATAACGGGAATAAAACCGATCCTGCTCACCCAGCAATCTATCCTACCGGACATGTGCCTGGAAATCTCAGACCAAGAGACCAAAAAGTATATGGCCTTATCGTCAAACGATTCATGGCTACTTTTGCTCAACCGGCAGTCAGGGAAACCATGACTGTGCTCTTTGACGTCAAAGGAGAACCATTCATCACTAAAGGTACGAGAACAGTGGAAGAGAATTGGCACAAATTCTACAAGCCCTACCTGAAGGTCGAAGATATTACTCTACCCGAAATGAAGAAAGATGAAAAAGCTCATATCACTAAAATTGAAAAACATGATGAAGAAACCCAGCCGCCAGCGCGCTACAACCAATCATCCATCATCAGGGAATTGGAAAAACGCAACTTGGGAACAAAAGCGACCAGAGCAGAGATTTTGGATACATTATTCCGGCGGGGATATGTAGAAGGCGTAAAAATCGTAGTAACTCAATTAGGTATTGAAACAGACAAAATTTTAGAGAAATATGCTCCCACCATTGTGGACGAGAAACTTACTGCGGACTTTGAAGAGGACATGGAAAAAATCCGCCAAGGAAAACAGAAGCCTGAAGCGGTACTGGAGAAAGCAAAAAAGTTCCTTACTTCCTTACTTTCAGATTTCAAGAAAAAAGAAAAATTGATAGGGAAAGAAATTTTAGTCTCTATCCGCGAAACGTCTGATGCTGCCAACTACATGGGTGCTTGTCCAAATTGTAAAGAAGGAAAATTAATGGTTCGCCGGGGTAAATTCGGCCGCTTCGTGGGCTGTGACAAATATCCGGAATGTAAAACTATCTTCAACATCCCAAAAGCAGGACCGATCAAATTCACCGGCAACATTGACGAGAAAAACAAGATGCCTATCGTGGAAGTAGGCGCAGGAAGAACCAGAAGAGTTGTAACCTTAATGCAGCATGAAGATGCTAATGCACCGCATAAGAAAAAATATCCAGAAGAAGGCATGCTTTGTCCGACTTGTAAAGAAGGCAAGATGGTCTTACGAAAGAGCTTCTACGGCGAATTCCTAGGCTGCGACAAATATCCTAAATGCCAGACCATGATGAAGATTCATGAAGGGAAGGTTGATGTGAAGAATGTGGTGGTGAAAGAAGTTGGAAAGGCTGAAGTAAAGAGTGCTGAGAAGAAACCAGAAAGTGATGGGAAGAAATAAAACCATAAATAATTCACCTGTTTTTAATACTGATATATACTATTTCTAAGTGGAGGCGAAAAGATTTTTAGAATTGAAAAAAATGCTTACTAAACCATCCCTTCTGTATAACGAACCCTATCCCCACAACCTTCATTTAGTACTGCAGCATAGGTGTAAAAACAATATTTATGAAAATCCTTGGCGGTCAAACCTCTAGCCAAATTTGACAGATTTTTGTCTATTAATTCTGTTTCGCAGAGTAAGAAATCTATTTCTTTAAGTCCTGTCGCTGCGATAAAGTTCTCTAGTCCCACTCGTGTCTCAGCTTCTCCTTTGGTCGTGCTTGAAGAAAGGACTAACATTCTATTTTTGTTACTGCTTCCCGTTGTGTACGTTGTGTACTTGCCCGAAACCAAAACAGCACGATCATCATCTGCCCCCTGAAATCCGTAATCAAACCGGCTATTTGGTCTTGCAGCCCATCGATCTACATAACCGCTAGGAACAAGGGCGACTCCAAAGGCATTTTCAAATAGCTGGTTTGGGTGCCAGATTTTAGCTCCACTAATCTTCCCGTGAATCTTCTCATCGTCCCCCATTAAATTTTGCTGTTCATCCCAAGATAAGACCCCGCTTGTAGATTGCCAATTTGGAATTCTCCTATCACGAGATACAAGGTCGGAAAACTCTGCTAGATTGAGTCCCGTGGAAACTTCAACTGTGGTGAGATAGATCTTTATTTTATCACGATAATATCCTTTCATGAAGATCGGGAATCGTCTCTAGTTTATAAATTTTTGCTACTTTATAGTAACAAAAATAACAATTACTTTATTCTAAACTATTAAATCACTCAAATAATAAAGATACTTTTACACAGAATTATACAAAGATAAAACAAGCAAGTAGCGTAATACCTTAGAGATCGCCACTGTCCCGTTTGACACTATTCACGTAATGATACTTAGTCCCGGGAATTCGGCCTTCAACACTGCGAATAAACAAGAACAATTTAGACATGACATGATCTAATTGCTTAGACAAATCACTAAACTGCTGAGAGGTGAGAAAGCCTAAGTCTCTCGATAACAATAACAAGACCCCAATCTCCTTTCCCGAACCAAAACTATAATTCAGGAAGTTGAGAAATTCCTTCTTGCTGCGTCGCGAAGACCCTTCCGCGATGTTGAGGGGAATTGAAACTACTGCTCTTCGCAACTGCGAAGTAAGATTCCTCGACTCTGATTCAGGAAACTTTTCTGTAGCCTTGTAAACGTCAAGAACAAATTGGTGGGCTAATGTGTGGACATATAATTTTCTATAATCAAGTGGCATAGACTCATTCCAAAGTGCTCATTAATAATATTTGTGGTGGAGTGTTCACGATAATTAGTGAGTTTGGTTCAACTAAAGAGAGGCAGTTTGTTTCTAAAATCCAATCACGACAATAACAGCGCTCTCGCTATTCCTTAAATTACCAATCAAGAAAAATAAGTAGAAAAAAAGAGCGAAAATGAATTCGCCCTAATTTTGTAATATTTACCTTAGTTAAAAGGTAAAATAATGAAAACCATATGTAGATTAAACCAAAA
>CAYIEF010000030.1:0-13032 GCA_964362365.1 uncultured Methanosarcinales archaeon
TTAATCTGCCGATTAATTGACAGTGTCCTATTATATAACTCTTATAGGGATTGCTTCCTTAAGAGATTAGAACTCTACTTTCGCACGATTTTATGGATGTTTTTAAAGAATGAAGAGGCATTATCTGATTCTTTTGCCGGCCCTATATTTGCTTGAGGTAATTTCTGATAGGTAAATTCTCCCCTCTTTCCTTTTTCTTTTGAAAAGATGCCTAATAGCTCTTCCGCTCTCACTATCATCTTTTTGTAAATCTTCAATAACTCGAGATCCAGCTTTCCTGTTTTAACCAAATCGGTTTCAAAAGCTTCGAGTGTCTTCTTATGTACTTCTGGAGCATTGGTTTTAATGCCTTCTTTGATTAGAATTGCTTTTGCAGCATAAAATATGTAATAATAGGAATGGCTTATCACCGCGCTATAGAAGGTGAAATCTTTTTCAAGCTTAAATTGTTCTTTTTGTAAGGTGGGGTTGCTCGAAATGCTGAAGAGCATTTGCGCCGCCACTAGTTCATTTTCCGCTCTTTGAAGGAATAATTCAGCCCGATCATTCATTTTTTTCTTCGTCTTATCATGTTACAATATTCGATAAACCCGTAATAGATTAAGCTGTTTTTATATATTTGTTTCCCCACGTTCTCAATGTCGGCGTTGAGCATTTCTAAAAAATCGCTCCTTGTGAAAACGTGATAATCTATTGTTTTCATTTCTCTTCTTTTTATGGTTTCCAAAAAAGGAGTAATTTCATTTTTTGTTTGTTCTGATTCAACAATAACAGCTACGTCTAAATCCGATTTTTCCGTAGCATTGCCTTTAGCATAACTTCCAAATATGATTAATATAAAGAAATCAGTATATTTAGCAATTCTTTTCTGAAGTTCTTGCAGCACCTCCTTGGGAAATTTTCTTTTGGTGAGATCCAGCTGATTTAAGATATTAAGATACGATAAAGTCAAATTACGATCTAAATCTAGTTGATAAGTAATCACATTCCCTATTTTTGCCGCTTGGACAAGGCTCTGCTTTTGAAATTCTTTCAACGCTATCTGCACTATATTGTTTGATTTCTGTTTGCTTTGTTTTTTAATTTGCTTAAAAGTAAGACTTGCAAAAACATCCTTCAAAAACACGCTTAAAATTTTTAGTTGTTCTTTCGTCAGCATAACTAGTCAATTATGAGGCTCTTTATAAGTTTTACCTATTTTTTGGTTATTATCAACCTATTTTTAGGTAGAAGCAATTTAACGCAAAGGCGGAAATTAAAAAAGAAGAAAAAATTACTTGGTTTGGATTAACGTAAAACTACCATAACATTTTTATATAAGTAAGATTAATCTTACTTTATGGCACAAATAGAAATAACCAAGTTGAGTTCCAAAGGGCAGATCGTAATTCCGCAAGAGATGAGGAAAGGGTTCCATGAAGGAGAAAAGTTTGTGGTAATGAAAGCAGGGAAACAACTTATCCTTAAAAGTATTGAAGACTTTGATGAAAATATCGAAGAAGACTTCGAATTTGCCAGGAGAACTGAAGAAGCCTGGAAAAGATATGAAAAAGGAGAGTTTGTTTCAAAATCAGTAGATGATTTCTTAGCGGAGCTAGATGAATGAACATAGATTATTCTCCAAACTTTCTTTCTATTATTCGCAAGATTAAAAATAACGCTGACCAGGAAAAAATCAAAAAGCAGATTAGGAAAATCATTGAAAATCCGGAGATAGGAAAGCCTATGAGATATGCGCGAAATGGAACAAGAGAAGTATACCTGGGTTCTTTCCGCCTTTCATACGCGTATCTTAAGGAAGAGGATAAAATTATCTTTTTAGACTTGTATCATAAAGATGAACAATAATCAGCATTAAATATTTAAATCCCCTATCTTTCTACCAAACAATGACTCCTGAACAAAGACTGGCTTTAATCAAGCGCAATACTCAGGAAATAGTCACTGAAGCAGAACTTTTAGATTTACTGAAAAAGAAAAAACAGCCGGTAGTCTATCTTGGCACAGCTATTACTGGAAGACCACATATAGGCTATTATGTCTGGGTTTTGAAGATGGCTGATTTTCTCAAAGCAGGATTCAAAGTAAAGGTCTTGCTGGCAGACATCCATGGCGCATTAGACAATACTCCGTGGGACGTTCTTGAAAAGCGCTACAAATATTATTCCAGCATTATTCCTCTCATGTTTCAGTCTGTGGGTGCAGATGCAAAAAACATTGAAATTGTTAAAGGTTCAGAATTTCAATTAAAGAAAGAGTATATTTTGGACATGCTAAAGCTATCCACGCACACGTCAATTCATGATGCGACTAAAGCTGCTTCAGAAGTGGTAAAGTTTGGCGACAGCCCTAAGTTGAGCGGCGTAATTTATCCGTTAATGCAGGCGCTGGATGAGGAATACTTGGGCGCAGACGTGCAGTACGGCGGAATAGACCAACGAAAGATCCTCATGTACGCTCGTGAATATCTGCCTAAAGTCGGCTATAAACCACGAGTGGAATTCATGACTCCTTTAATTCCTGGCTTAATTGGCAAGAAGATGTCCGCGTCTGATCCTAAATCGAAAATTGATCTTCTTGACGATGAGAAAACTGTGCAAGACAAAGTTCGCGGAGCATATTGTGAAGAAGGAAAGCTGGAAGACAACGGTGTGTTAGCTTTCTTAAAATTAGTAGTCGTGACGTTGAAGCAGGACAAAAAAGAGAAGTTTGTGATTGAAAGGCCAGCAAAGTTTGGTGGGAATATATCTTTCAGCAGCTATGAAGAGCTGGAAAAAGCCTTCTTAGAAAGGAAGCTTCATCCTCTTGATTTGAAAAACGCATTAGCAAAGGAAATTAATCTTCTTCTGGAACCGTTTAGGAAGAATAAAGCAAAGTTGGATAGGATTGCAATGGAAGCGTATGGTTAAAGTTCACCATCATAAAGCCCGGCATCTACTTTCTTCCTGAACTCTTCATCAAGTTCGTATCTTACTTCTTCCTTAAATTCTTGAAAAACTGCTCTAGCAAGGTGATTATAACTTTCCATAGCTCTTGTAGTTGTTTCTCGCGAAAACATTACTTTTAGGGCTAGAGGCAGGGATTTAATGCCGCCTAGCATGGCAGTAGCATACAGGAGCATTATCTTTTTGGATAAAGGCAATTTTGCTTCTTCATAACAGATGGGATCTACCTCTCCTTTGCCAAGCTCCACTTGAAAACTGTCACGTACTTCCGATCCGGCGCTTTCAAGTTTAGCCACCAAATCTTGATGTTCCGGGAGTTCATGTTCGCAGTTATATGTTTGGTACAATGCTCGCAATCTATCTGCTAAATTTTCTGATTCATTTGTTGTTTTCATTTTTCATCCCTCATATAAATCCAATACTTTTCAACAGAGCTTCTTGGTTTTCTCGGTTTAATTCTGCAGTAAAATCTTTCAACACCTTTGGGAATGCTGCACGTTCTTCTAACAACCTATTCATTTCATTGTTAATCTCTGGGCTGATGTTCAGAAATTGGGTTGCCTTTGCATAATAATTTTTCCGACCATAATTATCTGTTACATGATGGTCATAAACCGTGATAGTTCCATTATCTCCAGAAGAAAAACAAACTCCCATAGAGTAGAAGCGGTTCAAATCACCCTGGATATAATCAATCGCCGGCAGACTGCCTTTATTTTTCATAACAACCGTATCTGCTTTTTTCATCTGAAAATATTTTGTTGTGGGGTTTTTTAATTCTTTAATTGCCATCGCCGGCATAATTACTGGTGCAAATGTCAAAGCGGTCATTCCCAAAGCTCCATCTCCAGATTTATCCTCAGATTCATCCCTATTTGCAGCAGCATACGCGCAAAGAAGAGGAACAGTTATCAGCATGATTGGAGTAAGTAGTCCTGCAGCAAGACTAGTTCCGATATGTTTCCAATCTCGTGGAGCATGAGGAACAAGTTCTAATTCTTCTACTACTTTTCCAAATTGATCTGGTATTTTCTGTTTCAGCTGTGCCTGATAAGATTTCTGAGCAAAATCATCTACTGCATCATCAAATCCTGCCGGTAAGCTACTATACTCCGGTTCTTTTGTAACAATATTTAGTACATCAAAATCAATAAATCCACTCTCTTGTCGCAGAGGTGCATAAAGTACTTCATCTTGCTTTTTCCCATACATCACCCCTATTCCATTCTTAAACTCAGCAATAACAACATCTTCATCATACCGATGAACTTCTTTTATCATGTCTTGCAGATTCATTTTATTTACCTCTGGGGACAGGCAAAACCACTTTAATAATCACTTCCCCTCCAGCACTACTTGCGCATAATGTTTGAAATACTTCTCCACTACTCTCTTTACATCAGCCACAGTAACTTTCTTTATCCTACGCAAATATTCATTCATCTCTTCTGCGCTTTTAACTTGCTCCCAAAATAATAACTGATCAGCAACTTTCTGTGTATCCTCTATCTCCAGCAGATAATCCCCTTCGATGAAATCCTGCGCTTCTTTTACTTCTTCCTCAGAAACATTGTTTAAGCCCTGGATTTCTTCCAGCATAAGGTTCTTCACTAAATCAATATTTTTTTTATCAATGATTGCATAAGCGGCAAAGTAGCCAAAATTGATATCATTCAGCACTTGTGTTCCCACATCATATCCTAATCCGCGCTTACTGCGGATTTCTGTGAACATCTTGCCGCTCTGTCCTCGTCCAAGAATCCCGTTAATAACGTCCAAAACATACGAATCAGCATGTCCTCTTGATACGGTCTTAAAACCAAGGATCAAATGAGTGTTGAATATTTTTTTCTTTAACCATACTTTTTTATTTCTCTTTAGAGTTGGTTCAGCAGAAAAATCCATTCTAGCAATTTTCCCTTTCTCAAACACAAAATTTTTTTCTATCTCCTTTCTACAATTTGGGACATCGCCGACAATAGAAACTACCATATTGTTTGGGACATAATGTTTCTTAAAGAACCGTTCTACTTTCTCCCTGTTCAATGCCTTAATCACCTTTACATTGCCGTAAGTAGGAAATTTACAAGGATGCTTTTCAAACAGATTCTGCTGCAATAAGATCCATTGGTGGTATCGCGGCTCATCGTAGATCATGGCAATTTCCTTTAACACCACATTTTTTTCTTTCTTTATATCCTCTTCCCGCAGCAAAGGATCCTGTAAAATATCAGCCAACACATCAACAGCAATAGAGAAATGCTTCTTTAACACCTTGGCATAAAAACAAGTCTTTTCGGTAGAGGTATAAGCATTAAAGTCTCCTCCAATCCGTTCAAGTTCATTGGAAATTTCCTTGTTGGTGGGTCTTTTTGAGGTTCCTTCAAAAAGGATGTGTTCCAAAAAATGTGATATCCCCCGTTCATGCCCCTTTTCATGACAGCTGCCAACCTTTATCATCACTTCTACTACCACAGAATTGCTTTTTTTAGGATAATAAAGTACAGTTAATCCATTGCCTAAAACCACTTTTTTCATGGGCGAAATGTTATTTCCATGGTTTATAATGGTTGCGGGTGGGTATTCTTAAGATAGCAAAATCATCAAATAGAGGATTATTCCTTCATAAAACATATAAATAACTCTTTTACTTTTGGAATAATAAGAAGAGGAAAGTGGAGGCATTATTATGAGTAAGAAAACTGGATTAGAATATGTAGTGATAGAAGAACATACACATCCGATGGTAAAGAGTCCTTCTTATGATGACTTTCGAACTTTTAAATCTTTAGAAGGTGTTGAAAAGTATTTAACCCAGTACCCCAGGCAAGAGGATGACGGAACTTGGGATTGGGAAGTTACAGCACATATCGCAGCATGTTTAAGTTCTAACCAGGTTAATAAGAAAGGAACTTATTTTGTCCTATATGAAGATTCAGGAGAAAAGAGAGCGACTAAGCATAAATCTTTATCTGCTGCTAGCGAAGCTGCTGACAGATGGAAAAAAGTAAACCCTTTTGGCGAAGCATTCATAGCGAGAGAGCTTGAATTTGAGTATGAGTTACATATTAAAGAATAATTTTTTTATTTATTGCTTATCTTACAAAATACTTTAAATAGTATCATCTCTTTCTTACCTTATGAAAATCAAAGACAAAAAGCTGCAAAGAATAGCCAAAATAGCTGTGCCCATCTTAAAGAAGAACGGGGTAGTGAAAGCAGGAATATTTGGCAGTTACGCTAGGGGAGAAGCAAAGAAGAGAAGTGATATTGATATTTTAGTAAAAACAAAAAGGATGGGTTTGCTGGCATTTGCTCATATAAAAGTGGAACTGGAAGATAAGTTAAAGAAAAAAGTTGATCTGGTAGAATATGAAACTATAAAAGCTCTGATAAAGAAAGAAATTTTAGCAGACGAAGTCAGAAGACTATGATCAGAAAACCAGAACTTTATATTAAAGAGGAAATTCCTCAGCTCAAGAAACAAATTCTGGAAATTCTAGAATCAGAAACTAAAGAAAAGAAGTAGGAGATTTTACCATGAAACTCAAGCAGTTCCAATCCCACTTGCAAAAAGAAGGAATCGATTTAGCCTTTCTCATCCATCCCGATCCAAACATAATCTACTTTACCCAGATGAAGCCTTCTTTTGCCCTATTATTAATCACCCCTTCCTCTGCCGAGCTATATCTTTCCAAACTGGATCTTCCGCCGAAAGTGAAAGGAATTTCCGTCACTTTCCTGCAGAAAGATTGGGAAAAGAAGTTAGCTAATTTAAAAATAAAAAAAATAGGCATCTGTAAATCTGCGCTTTCCCTGCAATATGCAGAAAAGTTAAAGAAAATCTATCCTCATGCAAAATTAGTTGACATCTCTTCAACCCTCAACCAATTACGATCACAAAAAACTCAAGAAGAGATACAAAAAATCAGCAAAGCCTGTTCAATAACTTCTCAAGCATTCAATGCCCTAACTAGCCAATTCTCTTTGAAAAAGTGCAAAACAGAACGGGATGTCGCTTTTTTCCTGGAAAAATTCATCCGTGAATCTGACGCAGAATTAGCTTTCCCTACTATTGTCGCGTCTGGAAAAAACAGCGCCACGCCACATCACGTCACTTCTTCAGCAAAACTTCAAAAGGGATTGTTACAATTAGATTTTGGCGCTTGCTACAAAAATTATTGTTCAGACATGTCCAGAGTTTTATATTTAGGCAAACCAAGCAAGAAGGAAAATGAACATTACGAATTATTACATAACGCTCAAGTAAAACCTATTAGGGAGGTTGCAAAAAACAAACCTTTTACTGAGCTGGATAAAATTTCCCGCAAACATCTGGGAAAATATTCATCACATTTTATCCATTCTCTTGGTCATGGAGTAGGCGTGGAGATCCATGAAGCACCTACTTTTTCTGCAGAAGCCAAACAGACTATCAAAGAAAATCATGTTTTTACCATAGAGCCTGGCATTTACTTTCCGGGAAAGTATGGGATAAGGATAGAAGATACTCTTTTATTTAATGGAAAGGCTAAAATCCTGACTACTTCTCCTAAAGAATTAGTTATGCTAAAATAAACTCTTTTTACACCACAAACCTTTTAAAACCGCAGAAAGAATAGCTTGAATCAAGTGATATCGACAGAAACCTTTATAAATAAAACCATGGGGCTGTAGTGTAGCCTGGTAAAGTTAAACCAGTGTTACTTTGGGTTACTATCACTAATGGTTTGGGTGAGCTTCGGCTATGACCGGAAATACAAAAAAACCATTGAACCCCGGTTCGAATCCGGGCAGCCCCACCTTACTATCAATCCAACATGACAACCACAAAAAGATTCGGAGCACGGTACGGGCCAAGTTTAAAAAAGAAATTTGCCATCGCTGAAGTTCAGCAACGAGCCAAACACAAGTGCCCTTCCTGCAATAAGACCAGCGTTAAACGCGTAGCTTTAGGAATCTGGCGGTGTCAAAAATGCAATGTCAAATTTGCCGGCAAAGCATATACAACTAATTAAGGTGCAACATGTATTACATCTGTTTTGATTGCGGAAAAAAAGTGGAAGACGAATACACTAGAGTAAAGATCCGCTGTCCTTACTGCGGTGGGAAAGTTCTTTACAAAGACCGCCGCACTATAGTCAAAGTCAAAGCACGATAATTGCACCATATTTTTACTGTTTCGTTTCCTGAATTACGGAGCTCACCATGAACCAATCCAAAATCGCTCAGCTGCAATTGCTTCAGCAGAATATGCAAAATCTTCTTCTTCAAAAACAACAGCTTCAGAACAATCTGCTTGAGCTCGAATCTGCTCTCCAAGAAATAAAGAGCTCTGAAAAATGTTATAAAATAGTGGGCCATATCATGGTCGCTTCCTTTCGGGATACACTTTCCAAAGAATTAACGGAAAAGAAAGAAATGAACAATCTCCGGCTCAAAAATTATCTTTCCCAAGAAGAAAAACTTAAAAAAAGCATTGAAGATACTCAGAAAGAACTTATGCAGGATCTGAAAAATGGATGAAAATTTACAGGAAGTGGTTGCCCGCTTGGAAGAATTGCGGGAAGAGTTTGACTCTAACAAGAAATTAAAAGAGAAAATTAATACCATTATCCATATCTTGCAGCAAGATGCAGAATTGACCATCGAAAAAGCCCTTTCTGAACTGGAAGAATTAAACTCCTTAAACCTTCCTTCGTATCATAGGACTCAATTATGGGACGT
Organism: uncultured Methanosarcinales archaeon; assembly: GCA_964362365.1. Taxonomy (GTDB): domain Archaea; phylum Nanobdellota; class Nanobdellia; order Woesearchaeales; family GW2011-AR9; genus JACPIL01. Next base: position 8,673 of record CAYIEF010000030.1, read on the forward strand.
AGTTAGTTTGTTGGAAAGCTTGAAGAATTGATATTTGGAAGTATTGTTTCTCTTCTCATAAAAAATATAAAAGAATTTTACTCTGTTTGAATTTATGCATTTAAACGTAGAAATAAAAGCATATTGTCACGATGTCGAAAAGGTTAGAGAAATATTAAAGCAACAAGGTGCAGAATACAAAGGCTTAGATCACCAAGTTGATACTTATTTTAGAGTACCGCAAGGTAGATTAAAATTACGCGAAGGAAACATCGAGAATGCTCTCATTTTTTACGAACGTAGCGATCAAGAAGGACCTAAAGATTCAACAGTCGCCCTTTATTCAAGTCAGCCCGGTTCAAACTTGAAGGCAGTGCTTATGGGTGCTTGTGGCGTATTAGTTGTCGTTGATAAGCAAAGACATATTTATTTTATTGATAATGTTAAATTCCATGTTGATGAAGTAAGAGATCTTGGTAGTTTTTGTGAAATTGAAGCTATAGACAAGATTGGGGATATTGGACGGAACACGCTTCTAAAGCAGTGCGAACAGTATATGGGACTTTTAGGCATTCAAAAAAGTGATTTGATTTCTTGTTCTTACAGTGATTTGTTACTACAGCAACGAAGAAGAGTTTAGTCTTTCTTCACTTTAAACTTCGATTTCAAGAATAATAAGTTTGGAACATACAAAGTGTCATCATGATCAGTAATGATCTCAGTTTCCAAATAGCCTATCCTTTCCACTCTTCCGGAAATTTCCTTCACTTCTACTCTTCGCCCTACGGTTATCCGTTCATCTTTGTGTAATATGACCCAAGCTACCAAATTAGGGATCACATCTTTAAGCCCTACAATAAAAGTAAGCACTAACAGCATCAATACTGCTCCTAATACCAAGTAGACCACAATATTTCTGATTCCTAAATGGTCTAGGAAGAAAACGATAAAGAGCAGGTAAATAACATAGGAGGCAACCAAGCTGACCCATTTCTCTAAATTGTAGGTAATGCCTACTTTGCCCATGATCTGGTTTAGTTCCATCTCCTTCAACACTTTGTTCAATAACTTTTGAGCAAAAATGCCTAACCCAAAGCCTACAATGAGGATGATAACACCTTCTACGATAAGAGAAAAATATGATTCTGCAGTGCCAACGATAGTCGTAACCGTCTCGTTTACCATGGCTATTAATCAGCAGATTGGTTTATAAACATTGCGAATAAATTAGCTTAGAAAAACAGTAAAAATGGTCGATTACAACAAACAAATCAAAGAACTGGAAGACGAGCTGAAGAAGACAAAATACAATAAAGCTACACAAGGTCATGTTGGTATCGTCAAAGCTAAGATTGCCCAGCTGCGCGAGAAGCAAGAACAGCGCACCCAGAAAAAAACAGGAGCTTCAGAATATGGTTATTCCGTTCGAAAATCTGGAGATGGTACAGTATTATTGTTAGGTTTTCCTTCTGCAGGTAAATCAACGCTGTTAAACAATCTTACCGGCACTCATTCTGAAGTCGCTGCCTACGCCTTCACCACGCTTACCGTTATTCCCGGAATGTTGGATTACAAGCAGGCAAAAATCCAGATATTGGACGTTCCTGGAATCGTCAGCGGCGCTGCGTCTGGAAAGGGAAGAGGTAAAGAAGTTCTTAACGTTATCCTCAACGCCGATCTCGTTTTGATGGTTGTTGATGTGACTCATCCCGAGCATTATCCAGCCATCCTGAAAGAAGTCTGGGATTCAAACATCCGTCTAAATAAGACTAGGCCGGAAGTGTTCATCAAGAAAAAAGCGTACGGGGGTATCAATATTGGAAAAACAGTACCTCTTGATTTGGATGATGATACACTCAAGAAAATCCTGCGTGAATTTAAGATGATGAACGTTGACGTGTTGATCCGCAGTCCGGTAGATGTAGATTCTTTCATCGACGTTATCGAGGGCAACAAGAAATATGTTCCAGCCATCACCTGCCTTACTAAAGCCGACATTGTCGATACGGCGCGGCTGGATAAAGTGAAAAAAGAATTAAATGCTGACATTTTTATCTCTGCAGAAAAAGATCTCAACATCGAACCGTTGAAAGAATTGATCTTTGAAAAGATGGATTTCATGCGCGTCTGTATGAAAGAGCCGAAGAAAGATGCGGACACAGAAAAGCCGTTGATAATCAAGCGCGGTTCTACTATCGGGGATGTCTGTAATAAATTGCATAAAGATTTTGTGAAGAAGTTTAAATTTGCACGAGTGTGGGGGAAGTCGGCTAGGCATCCAGCACAGAAGCTTGGATTAGATCATACCTTGCAGGATAAGGATGTGTTAGAGATTCATCTGCGGTGAAAATTAAAGAATAATTTTAAATAGTATAATTGCCTTGCTTCTTCTTATGAAAATTAAAGACAGAAGATTACACCGGATTGCTAAAGCAGTCGTCCCTATCTTGAAGAAAAACGGGGTAGTGAAAGCTGGTATTTTTGGTTCGTATGCGAGAGGAGAAGCAAAGAAACGAAGTGATGTTGATTTTCTTGTAAAAATAAAAGGAAGAAAGAGCCTATTAGACATAGCTGGCCTTCAGCTAGATTTACAAAAGGCACTTAGAAAAAAAGTAGACCTTGTCGAATATCAGGAAATTCACCCTTACCTCAAAAAACAGATCCTTAACGAGGAAATTAGAATTTTATGAAAAAGAATGAGTTAATATTTATAGGACACATACAAGAATCTATTAAAAATATTGAAGATTTCGTTGAAGAAATATCCAAAGAGCAGTTTTTGAAAGATAAAGAAAAACAACATGCAGTAGTACGAGCTATAGAAATTATTGGAGAAGCTACTAAAAATATTTCTTCTACGTTTCGAAAGAGGCATTCTTCTGTTCCTTGGGCGAAAATCGCTGGAATGAGGGACAGATTAATCCATCACTATTTCGGTGTTAATCTTGAACGTGTGTGGGAAGTAGTTAAGGTAGAAGTTCCAAAATTAAAGAAACAAATGCGGGAAATTATGGAAGCGGAGAAGAAAGAGAATTAAAGAGAGAGGAGGGGTATTTTAGAGATTCATATGCGGTAAATTGTCTAAAAATTAGTTCAATTCCAGTTTTAAATCTTGATTTTTCTCCTTTGAGAGCCAAGTCAATTAGTTCTTGTAATTTATTATTTCTATAATCAAATACTGTTGGTCCAAGTTTTATTATACCTACCCAGGGGTCGCTTCTTTTTGATTCTATTTCTTTTAAGCGTGAAAGTGATCGTTCAAAACCGTAACTTAAACCATCACCATCATAAAAAGTAGTTGATTTTTCATGAATTTCGTCTTCGTTTTCTTCGTCAGCCCCAGGACCACTTAAAAAATGTTTGAAAAAGAGAACCTTCATTTTTGGAACAAAAAGAATATCTGTTCTAGAATTGCCAAGGTGCCGATTTTCATACATCCCATAATAAAATACTTTCATAAGTAATGTTGGAATTAAATCATTTAAATAATTTACTGTTCTTCACTATCTCCTAAAGTTTCCTTTCAAACTCCTCAACCAAATCATCGACCATAGCCATGCCTTCCAGCTCTGCTGTATTCATTCTATGTTCTTGGCATAAGTATTTAAGCTCTTGTTTAATCGGTCTTTTTACAAGATAGGCAATAAGAGTAAGGACTCCTGCGACTGCTCCAGAAGCCATACCATATTCGATTTGATCTGCATAGAATAAAACACCACTGCCTAAAGCTGTTCCCAAGGCCGGGCATTGATAAATTATTGTGGCAGTTCTTCGAGCCTGCTCCTTTTGGACGATGATAGATTCCAAATCATTTTGCCTTTGTGATAGAGTTTCTTTTTTCTTTTTCCTTTCTTCAATCCAGATTCTCTGTTGCTCTTTTAGATGCTCAGCATAATCTTTCAGTCTCTCGCGCGGATCTTGGACAAATGGAGGTCTATAAGTCTCTCCAAAAAAATCACGAAGGAAATCATTGAAAATATCGTTCTCATAAACTTGCCGGCGCGCTGGTACTCCTTTGGTCAAAGTTTCATACGCTTCAGTAGCTTCCTTAAATTTTTGAGTAGTTTCAGTATTATCATTATTCCTATCTGGGTGATACTGCAAAGCCAGTTTCTTGTAGGCTTTTTTGATCTCTTCAGGTGAAGCAGTTTCTGGTACGCCTAAAATTTTATAATAATTCTTCATACCTTCATTTTTTTGAGCATATTTTATAAATTTACCTAAAATTAATCACTTATGTGTGGCATCATCGGCATATTCAACGATAAGGAAGCTTTCAACAAAGTTAAAATAGCGCTGGCTATCCTGCATAACCGGGGAAAAGACGGCTTTGGCATCGCTAATGAACATGAAATCCAGCACCATCACGACTTGAAGAAAT
>CAYIEF010000031.1:0-12822 GCA_964362365.1 uncultured Methanosarcinales archaeon
CCCACACGTGACGCCACGAGTTGAGCCCGCAGGCGAAACTCGTGGTAGTTCACATAGATTTGGTTATTCCGATTATGTCACCCAATGTATTGCCTTGCTTCATGATGTAGTTGAAGATACAGAAGTGATTACCGGTGAAATAAAGGATAGATTTGGGTATGAGATCGCCAATGGAGTATTTGTGCTTTCCAAGAATACAATCAGAAAACTAGCTGTTGATTTAATTCAAAGTATTTCAAACAAAACAAACTTCTCGCTAGAGGAATTATACAAAATACGGTTATCGTTTGCAAGAGAAACAGTCCAGCGAGTCAAGATCGCAGATATGGTCCACAACACTCAGGATTTAATTTCTTTGAAACCAGAAGGAATAGAACGAAAGATCCATGATGCTGAACACTTCTACATTCCTATGGGAAAGAACATTGCTCCGTTGATGATCAAAGAGTTGGAACAGAATCTAGAAAATTATAGGCGGTTAGCTGCATTACAGGCGTAGAGCTTTTTCTAATCCAATGCGCTTGAAATCTTGAGGGAAATCTTGCGCAAATTCCTTCAAATGTTGCTGGTAGCGTTGATTTTCCTGTTCAAATATTTCTGGATGAGTGTGCAAATCTTCTCTGCGGTTAAATGAACCTTCTACACCGCTTACTTGGAATAAGGGCTGGTAAATAGTGAAGTTGTCCAATGTTCCATCCCGGCCTTGATCAGCATATCTTCTTGAACCAGCTCCAAAGGGATCAGTCACATTGAGGATAATATCATTGCGGGAGTAGGATAAATCTATCTGTGCATGCGCGAGTATCCCGTCAATCTTTCTTAAGTAGAGAGTATCACCAGTCTGTATGCGAGTGTTATGATTGGCAGCGTAGTTCCATAGCCCGACCATGGCTGGCAGTACTGCCGTTGCAGCTCCTATTTTTAGAGCCCGTAGAAACCTTGCTGGTATTTTTTCGAGCATAGAGTATTGAACGTGAATAGTAGATATAAAGATTGTTGTGAAGCAGTAGAAGGGTTTTTAACCAATTAGCAAAATTGAATACTTATGATTGATTATACTTTTGCGCAGTACCTTGAATTGTTGAGCAAGCCAGGTAAAAAGAATCCTCCTCCTGGCTTACATACAGAATATCTTCCTCTAGATTATAGGTTTAAAACCCAAGCTTCTTTAGAAAAACTGGAAGAGATAGTGTTAAGCAATGGATTCAGATTAGAGCATGATGTAGTACCGATGTTCAAGATATATCAACATGAATCTGGTTTGATCAGTGGTTTAATTCCTTTTCCTGAACTTGCTTCTTATGGGGAAACTCTCATTATCAATAAAAACAAAGAATTAGAGTATAAAGCATCACTGGAAGCTCCTGCAATCATCTACAATTCCTGTTTTAAGTACGAAACCAAAGGAAGAAATAATACTGGCAAATTAGAAGCGGTTGCCAAGGTGACAGAAGGAATCATGAAAGCATTACATGCTGAACAGATTCCTGCTTTCTGGATGATGCGAGGAGCACGACAGCTGCCGGTAACTGCAAGTAATTCTACTGAACAAAGAATACTGCATTAAGAACATTAATCTTTCTTCTTCACTTTTCCCATATCTTTATGCCAAAGCTGCATTTTCTTTCCGGTTTTAAGATGCTGCAGCATCACTTTCTTTCCAGACATAAGAACAGTAAAAGTTTCACCCTGATATTCGACTTGATCCCCTTTCTTAAAAGGAACTGCCCGGAACAGAACAGTCAAGCGATAGACCGGCTTGCCTTCTTTTCGAGTGAATAAAGTTGCGGTTACAGTAAATTCTCCGCCATATTTCTCTTGCAAGGTCTTACCAAGATTTTTAGTGAGATTAGAATTGCCCAGATAATAATCATAACCATTGGTCACTTTTTTGACTTTGGCTAAAGGGATGTTTTTTTTATCTATCTCGTCATCAACGAAATCAATCACTTCATCGGCCACATCACGTAGTTGTAAGATCGCTTCATAGTACTCTGAATGTTTGCCGTGGATCGGTTTGACCATTTATGCTAGAAAGAGAGGATTGTATTTTAAGGTTTTCCAAAATTTTTATTAATCACTGGGAAGAGATTAAATTTATAAAGAAAGACCAATTTAAATTATAAGTGATAAAAATGGATGAATTTAATTGGCTAGATAAATTGCTTGAAACTGTTGGAACTTTAGACGGTATAACAAAAGAAATTCATTCCAACGGAAATATAAGATATAGAATCGCTGAAGTTTCAACGGCGCCAGGAGTTTGGATTTCAAAGAGTAAAGCTTTTGAAAGATTATATCGACGAGCTTTGTTTGAGGATTACAAGGCCCCCAAAAAGCTTGAATTTTCTTATTATGCAATAGCTCCGGCCTAATCTAGAATAAATTTTTTTATTTTCTTAACTCACTTCTTTCTCGTTCTTCCCTTACCCCCAGTTTTATATGGCGTATATCTCGCTTTCTCCTTCTGGGAAGTGCGCTGTTCCGGGTATGCTTCTTCTTCCGATTCATCATAGCCGCATTTATTGCAGGTAAGGAAAGAAACATCTTCATCATAAATGGTTATATCAGCAGAACCGCATTTGGGGCATTTTGGTTTCATGAGGAAAGAGAATTAATTATTATTTAAAAAGATTTTTAAGTGAGGCGAGGAAATACACTTTCCATGCTAACTCCCGAAGCTAAAGCAGAACTTGAAAAGCAGCAATACCGCATCGTAGGCAGCCACAGCGCGGTCAAAACCTGCGGCTGGACTAAAAATATGATCAATGGCGAGGGCGGATGTTACAAATTAAAGTTCTACGGCATCATGAGCAACCAATGCATGCAGATGACTACCAGCATCAGCTGCGCCAATAGATGCACCTTTTGCTGGAGAGGATACAAAGCGCCGGTTTCAAAGGAATGGAAGTGGGGAGTTGATGAGCCGGAAATGATTCTGGAAGAGAGCAAGAAAGCGCACCATAAATTATTAGTCGGCTTTGGCGGTTCGGATAAAGCCAATAAAGCAGCCTATGCAAAATCGAAAGAGATCCGTCATGTCGCATTATCTTTGACTGGAGAGCCGATCACCTATCCAAGAATAAATGAGCTGATCGATGGCTTCCATAAAGACCGTATTTCTACATTTTTAGTGACCAATTCACAGTATCCTGAACAGATCAAGAATCTGAAACCGATCACCCAATTGTACTGCAGCGTGGATGCCCCGACCAAAGAGATGTTGAAAGAAGTGGACAAGCCTTTGTTTCCTGATTTTTGGGAAAGAATGTTGTTAAGTCTAGATTATCTGGCGCAGAAGAAACAGAGGACTTGCATCAGATTGACTATGATCAAGGGAATTAACATGAGCCATCTGGATAAGTATGCAGAGCTCATCAACAGAGGAAGTCCAGACTTTATTGAAGTGAAAGCGTATATGCATGTAGGCCCATCGCAACAAAGATTAAGCAAAGAAAATATGCCACTGCATGAAGAAGTAGTAGTGTTCTCAAAGGAATTAGTAAAACATCTAGCGGACTATGAAGTTGTCTCAGAACATATTGCGTCTAGGGTGGTGATGTTTGCGAAGAAGAAGTATAAAGTAGACGGAGTCTGGAAGACCTGGATAGATTTCCAAAAATTTCATCAGATGTATGATGAGTATTTGAAAAAAGGAAAAGAATTTACTTCTGACGATTACATGCTAAAAACTCCGCAGGTAGGATTGAGCGGCAAAGGCACATTACATGCTATGCCGGAAGATAAACGCAAGAAGTATTTAGCAGAACATCCGGAAGCGCATGTTTTTGTGGATGAGCAGACGCAGGAATTGAGCTTTTATGAAGAATAGGTTACTAAAGTTTAATAAACATGCTTTTCTTTGATAAAGTAATGAATGAGGATCTTCAAGAATATTCTAGTTTGAAAAAAAATCTAGAAGAGATTACTTGGGCATTGGAAGGTCGTTGTAATGATATTGATTGTGATAAGTATGCTTATAGAGATCTCCTAAAGAAGAGATACAAATCAGTATTAAAGCATGGCTTTTCCTGTCTTCCTTCTCTAAAAAAGGAAAAAGAAGCAGTTCTGCGCTTACTTTCTCTTAAAAAATTTGGAAAGTTCCGCTATAAAATATGTGGGGCATGTAAGAAAAAAGTGGATTCATTAGGCAAAGAATATACCATCGTTAGTTTTCTGAGACCTCGTAAGTTAAGGAAACAGAAAGTCTATGAATATAAAGGGCTTGCTGTTCACAGAGCATGTAAAAAGAAAATACCGGTTCCTACCGGTTGGGAAAGGGGATTTTAACACCAAGGAAGCCGTGCAGAACAACAGTTAGATGATTTAGTACAGAAATTTTTAAAAAGATTTATTCTGGTTCTGCTCAGGCTACTCCTTTCACATAATTCCCAATGGTCGTCCCTTTCTTCAGCATGGAAATGTCTTTCTTTACATCATTGATAATATTCTGATAAGCGCGAATGATCGTGGTCGTGTCTTTGGTTAAATCCAACAAGAACCATTTCACCCCGCCAGCAATCAACTCCTGAACTTTTTCAAACACCGCAATCGGCCGAGAATATAACATCTCCGTATTTCCATTCACCGTCCGTAAAGGGAAAGTATAATTTATCTCGTCAGTTAGAGCTCTCTGTGGATATACTCCTTTAAAGTGCATCACTGGGATCTGCCCATGCGTATAGTAGATGAATACCTTATTTTTCATATTCAGCACTTGTTTAGCATTAAGCTCTGCAGAAACTGTCGGCAAGATTCCTCGCTTGTGTAATTCACTAACACTAATATCATTAAACACATTCAACGAGAATTTTCCATGCTTTTCTCCAGCAAATCGAAGACTCAGCAATCCCCAGTTCCCGATAGTTATTCCATCTGGTTTAAGTTTATTCACGATCTGCTGAATCTTTTCGATATCGTAATCGGTTACAACTACCGGCGTATCCAGAAAGAATTTTGCATTTGTACATAATTTTCTGGCCATTTCTGCATCGGGGCTAAACACATCATAGTAGATAGCATACGCTCCGGCAGCATTTGCTTCTTTTAACTGTTCTAGAGAATACACTTTGACAATTAATCGCGGTTCATGCTCCACGGTTTTAGGAACTATTGCAGGGATCCCAGCAAAATTTGAATTCCTTGCCAGAACTACTTTCTCCCGCAATTTCTGCTCCAATGCTTCTCTGGTTTGATGCAAAAATCTTTTTGGTAAAAAGACTTCTTCCAACTCCAATTCCTTAATCCCCCAGAGAGTCCCAAATTCAGATGATTTTTGCAGTTCCGATTTAATCTGCTCTTCCGTTAAAGCATGCTTCTCTGCCGCTTGCAACATAATAGGCGATTGAACAGTTATATCTTCATACTCGAAAATTAAAGGATGATCAACCTTTGCCGTCACTTTCAGCGGCAAAGGCAATAGTTTCTCCTGGAGAATATCTTCTCCTTCATTTTTTGAAGTCAAGTACACCTGCGCTGAATTAAAGAAATACTGTGAAGGAATTTTTACTTTATCTCCTTTCTTAGCATGTTTTACTTCTACTCCTTCGTGAAGTATTTTGTAGGCAATACCGCCTTTCAATTTTCCTTCAAAATGAGGATGCCAGAAACCTATACCATCCATAACGTCTAAATCATGCTGTAATCCCAGGAGACCTTTATACACATCACCTAGATAAATTCCTCTATTCATAGGCATCTCTTTGCCTACGATAGTTTTATTGTTCTCAAAAAATCCGGTAGTAAAATCACGATTGAATCCCATCTTAAGATTATCAACTTGCTGCTGAGTGATTGGCTTAAAATTGTTCTTCACTGCTGCATTGATCTGCTGGCGATAAGTCTTGGTGGCAGTAGCAACATATTCCGGACTTTTCATCCGTCCTTCAATTTTAACTGCATTGATTCCTAACTTGTAAATTTTATCGATACTGTTGGCCAGCATCAAATCTTTTGCGCTGATCAAGTAGCCATCTTTATTATACTGCTTCCTGCAGCTGCTGGCGCAGACTCCTCTATTCCCGCTGCGTTTTCCTATCAGTGAAGAGATCAAACATTGTCCAGAATATGAAATACACAAATGGCCGTGTACGAATACTTCTAATTCCTTGTCGGTATGTCCTCTAATGATTTTGATTTCTTCTTGATTTAATTCTCTTGCCAGCACTACTAGATCAAAATCTGGAAATTGGTTGATCCCATGATAATTCATCAAACTTGCTTGAGTAGAAGCATGCACTCTCAAGCCAGGAAACGATTTCTTGATCAAGGGAGCGAGTAAAACTTCTTGTACGATAACCGCATCAATCCCTGCCAAATATGCTTGTTCCAGAGTCTTGAACCACATCGGCAACTCTTCATTGCGCACTAAGGTATTAAACGTCAGATAAACCTTAACCCCATGCAGATGAGCGAAGAAAACCGCATCTTTCAATTCTTCCATAGAGAAATTTTTAGCCAATCTCCTGGCGTTAAAGAACTTGATCCCTAAATAAACCGAACTAGCTCCATTGTAGACCGCAGCCTTAAGGCAGTCCCAGTCTCCTACCGGTGAATTAAGTTCCAGCTTATGTTCAGTTTTACCCATAGTCTAATCTCTATTTTGAAGGCTATTTTTAAGAATTGCTGAAAGAAATAGAAATAAATTCTACGAAAGATTTATTAAATTTAATAGGTTTAAGTTGCCCATGACTGGATTTGAACCCACAAGTCTGGTAAGACTAAGGTTGTCTTACCTCCCCTTGAGCTTAGGCCAGGTGGATTTAAGACCTCCGCCATAACCAAGTTAGGCGACCTGGGCAATATTTCTTTTTGTTTTTGAACTCCTTTATATATTCTGCCCGAGGGTGTCCAGTGCAGGAGTGGATATGTTAAAAGACGCCAAAACAAGAAAATTCTGGTAGTGTTAAAATCTGACTGATGAGACTGGCATATTTCTGCTAAAACAGGAGCCATCTTGTCAGTCAAATCTATTCACTACCTTATATTTTAACAGAAAAAATAAATTTTCTTAAATCTTGAGAACGAACTTCTTGAGAGACTATTGATTTCATTTTTTCTAATGAATTTGAAAACTTAGTCCAAGAATCAACTTTTAGTGATGGTTGTTTGCCTTTTGCTGTAAATATCTCATGGCTAAATGCTCTAAAAATACCTAAAATTTCCCGTAGCTCTTCTGATGATTTTTTACTAATCCAAACATCAATTTTGTTTATTGAGATAAGATAATCGTCTAATGGCTTACTTATATTTTCTTTAAAAGTGACTTCTTTTTCTCCCACATTTGCCGCAGTATTTATCTTAAAAAAAGCAACCAAAAAATCATTATATGCAGACAAAATAGAATTTGTTCTTATCTCAATTGCTGGCGTAAAAATCCATCTTTTATTTTGATATGTTATGCCTATCCATGTTACTATTGCTCCAACAATAGCTCCAGCAATTCCTCCAATTATGGCACTTAAAATCTCATAACCCATTTTCTCACTTGTTCATAACTTCCGTAATCGTCTTATGTTTCTTTTTTTCAAGTTTTAATTCGTAATTAATGTACATACCAGGAACCTCATTTTTTAGTTTGTTTTTATCAACAACAATATCTTTATCTCTTAGAGAATGGAATTTTGCAAAATTCTTATTTACAGAGGTTTTGGATTGTCCATTCTTATTATAATTGTATATATATCCGTTATATTCTTTAGGTGTGATTTCCTCTAATTTTTTCATGGTTAAATCAACATAATTTTTGTCATTGTCTATCCCGATAAATCCTCTTTTTAATCTCTTTGCCGCTAAAGCTGTTGTACCTGTGCCCATAAATGGATCAAGTACAATATCATTCTTGTCAGTAACCATTAGAATTAATCTTTCTAATAATGGTTCTGGGAGTTGGCAAGGGTGCTCATCCCTTCTTTTTTTATGTCTTATTCTATGAATGTCTGTCCAAACATCACTTAAAATTGTTCCAAATGGGTGCATTAAATTTTTCTTTCCACCATAATCTTTCATAACTTCTCTGCATTTTAAACATCTCTTGTGTGGATTTCTTAAATCATAAAATTTAAAGTCTTTTTTTGACTTGGTATAATACAATATCCCATAATGAGCAGGAAGAAGCGTTTTACCTAATGGGGTGCTCATCGCGTCCCAAGCTATCCAATGTCTAAAAATCATTCCTTGTTTTCTCAAATGGGCGCCATATTCTATTAACCATTTAGGAATATTATGTAAAAGTAAAGTACCGTTTGGTTTTAACACTCTTATCATTTCATTAATCCATTTAAAGCACCATTGAAGATATTCTTCATCTTGTTTTGAATCTTCATAATTTCCATAATCTTTTCGTAGATTAAATGGAGGGTCTGCAAATGCCATATCTACAACGCCAGAGGGGATTTTTTTCATTTCTTCTAAAACATCGCCCAATATCACTTTATTTAGAAATGGTTCTAACTTTTTATCTTCTTCAGCGTATTCAGGTGACTCAGTAGGCATTTTAGACATTTTCATAACATCCCTTTGATAATTTTTTCTTTAAAAATTCTGTAAATCTTTCAAGTTCCTGCTTATCAAACGTATAAACATCTTTGAAAGCTGAAACAATCCGTTTTAAATCCCCCTGTCTTACATACCAACCAATTCCATCAACAAAGCCAATAAATAAAGCATCTGGAAAATTCTTTTCTATTTCCTCTGCAACAGTCATTTCCGTTTTTGCTTTATCACCCATTCCAGAAGAAGTTGTTACAACATAAGAAGATTCAATAATAATTTCAGGATTTTCCTTATTTGGAATTATAAAATCCATAGTTCTTCTTATACCATTAAGCTTTCCCCTAACATATTTTACGCCCAACTCATCAAGAATTGACTCAATAAGTGTTTCAGGATTGTTTTCTTTTCTTGCACTATATGATCCTTTAACTTTATACCTAACAATAGTATCAATCAAAGATTCCATTTTAAAACTTAATTTGTTTATATCTAACTTCTTATATTCAAACAGAGGCAAAGCCTTTCTTAAAGCTCTTATTGTTGATCCTTCAAAAAGAAGATTAACCATTCCTTCCGCTACTTTTTTATTCTTTTTCACTAATGAGTCAATTTTAGATAAAGTCCATTCATTTGAGAAATCTTCATTAGGCCATGAGGATTTATTTATTAACTTATTTAATGCACTATCCTCATAAACTCTTACAAAAGTTACTAATCTTAATAACATCTCTTTTGAAAATCCAACGAGTGTTAATAATGCCTGTAAACCATAATCATTTTTTGTTATAAAATTAACAAATACTTCCTTCTTTAATCCTTTATTATCAACTTCATTCTTTAAAATTAAGAGAGATTGATTTACAGAAGTAACAAAAGATTCCCAAGACTCCTCAAATTCATCATTGTGAAAGAAAAAAGTGTTTTTATCAATTACTATATCAAACTTCTCTGAATTATTAGGAAATTTAAGATTGACCATTATCTTTACCTCTTATTTTTAATAACATAAATTTTTCAACGGTTTTTGATACAACAAGACCGTTTGATTTGCAGTAAGATTTAAAATCATCATAAATTTTTTCATCAATATTTAATGTGACTTTCTTTAAATCCATCTTACTCCCCCTTGCTGTATAATACTGTATATGGTCACCTATATAAAGTTATCCATTTTAAGGCACAATTCGAAAAGTGAGTGATTTTGCTCGTTTTTGTTATTAGCTTTGGCGAGTAGTTAAGGAAGGTTAAGGAATATTCTCGTTTTAAGCTCCTATCTGCCGCATTTCTTGTAAGTTCAAAAATAGAACTAAGAAAAAAGTGAGTGATTTGGGAAATGCATCACTCACAAAACGGATAGTGCCCATTTTAACGGAAATCCCCCCACTCTTCTTTTTTCAAAAAAAAGAAGCAAAAAACGGCGGCGGAAACCCCCATAAAAAACTATAGACACGACGACTTTGATTTTTTCCTGCGGAATGTTGCACTAAAAATCAATCCCTATCGGGAGAATATAACAGCGATTCGCATATGTTATACTCAATTCTTCCCCTAACTCAGCAAAATCTCCCAAATGGTCAACCCTCCAAGAGCTACAATAAAAAGAAAAAGTAATATTTTCCAGATCATCTTTAAGGTAATGCGCATCCAGTTTTCTCTGCCAGTTGCTGCGGACTCAGCACCGCATTCATCATTGTCCCATCCGCAAATTCCCAGGTGGGATAACCTTCAATCTTTTTGTTGATGCAGATGGCAGTTTGCCCCTTACCATTAGGTGTCGAACATTCTACATACGGCAGCAACTTCGCTGACTTTCCAAACAATTGTTTTTGCTGTCCGCAGTGCGGGCACCAAAATGCTCCATAAAAGGTAGCGCCTTTTTCACCCAAACATTGCGCCAAAGCATCGTACTTTCCTGGATTATTTGCGGTAGAGTACAGCCATATTGCCAGTAATGTTACTACTGCTATAATACCAGCATACCAGTAATATTTCTTCTTCACCACAAACTTCTTTCTGGCCGCGCCATGTTTTTCTTCCCGATGATGCTGCAATCCCTCGTTCGAATTAAATTCCTTTCCGCAATCTGTACATTGAACCATTATTCCACCTCACAAGTCTCTCCAACACAAGTTGCCTCTTCCGGCGGAGCGCCTTTTTCAGGACAAGTTAACGAATAAATACACGCTTCGTCTGTAACTGAATCAATCTGTCTTTTTATTCCTTCCTCCGATTCATCGCCATAGCTTAACAAAATTTTATCTTCATCTTGAATATCATAATCCGCAAATTCATCATTATGCTTTCCATTCACGTACATTTTTAATTCTTTATCTCCTTCATTGCAATAAGAAATTCCGTTATCCAAGCTCAAACAAGTATCGGTTAATTTCATGCCCAGCGTTTCCAGAAAAAATCCCAGAGTAATTCCGGATGCATGCTTGTGGATTATATTTCCCTTCATATCATGGAAGTGTGCAAAGTTGCTCAACGATTTATTTTCCATAGACATGTATTTCTCTTGAGAAAAATTATATCGTTCACCGTTGATGTAGAGGGCAAAATCCGCATGATAGTGTATGCCTCCAACTACTCCTATCTCTGGAGCTCCAGATTCTAGGAGTACTTTTCCTATGGCTACTGCTGCCACAATGATTATTCCCAGAATAAGTAGCTTTTTGCTAGTCTTTAACAATATATACGCCAACAACGTTAAGCCTGCACCAATTATATACCAGTCATACTTCTGCCAGAGTGTTGGTTCTCCGTGGGCAAGAGCAAACGAAATCAATAATAAAAACAGCCCAAAGACCACTACTTTTTTACTCATGCCTGATCACAAACTATTGCTCTTTATAAGCATTGCTTTAGGGTGGAACTAAATCCATCCCACCAACGACGAGAAAAATTAATCATTCTTTTTAATTATAATCTCCAAGGGAGATAAGAACGGCTCATGCTTCTCCTGCCAGTTTTTATCAGCGCTTTTGGCCTTTTCTTGTTGCAGCCGCTCATAAACCCATTGGGCAACTTTCTTGGCGTGCTCGCGGTGTTCTTCTCCTATTTTATCATGCTCAAATTGTTCCGTTCTATCCGCCCAACTAAATCCGGGCTTGGTAAAATCCCGATCATAGTATGATGCATAAGTTAAATTTCCCGATTTGTAATCAAAATTATAACAGCAAGTTTTCTCGGAACTGGTGACAAAACCCTTCCCTTTTACTTTTTGACATTCTACAGAACAAAAGAAGACAGCTAAAGTAGTAGGGAGATGCCGTTCCTTATAGATAACCTCTAAACCGCATCTATAGATGAAATCTGTTGAAAGAGTCTTAAAAAACAATGTTTTAGGCATAAAGCCTTAGTCATTTATGGATATAAAAACATTATCCCAAACAATTAAGTATTTATATATTAACTATTTTAATAGGGAGAAGGGTTTGTGCATGAAGCTAGTCATCTTAGGGCCGCCGGGGAGCGGAAAAGGAACCATCTCGGAAAGATTAGCCCAGGAGTTCAAGCTTTTTCATCTTTCTGTCGGAGGAGTGCTTCGGGAAGAGGTGAGCAAGGATACCACTCTGGGAAGGGAAATAAAAAAGTATATGGATAAAGGAAGACTAGTTCCGCATAAACTGGTGGTAGAACTCGTTAAGTTAGAAATTGCCAAGAAAAAAAAGTACCTTCTGGACGGATTTCCGCGCTCAGTAGACCAGGCCAAAGAGATCGAAGATTTGGATATAGATGCCGTGATTTATCTTCATATTTCAGAAAGAGAAGTTATCGAACGGCTCTCGGGAAGACGCCTAGATCCAATTACCGGGAAAACCTACCACCTCAAACACTTGCCGCCGCCAAAAAAAATTGTAAAAAGATTAGTGCAGCGAAAAGACGATAAACCAGCAGTAATTAAAGAACGTTTTAAGGTCTATCATAGCGAAACTGAACCAGTGGTTGAGTATTATCAGAAAGAAGGGATCTTAAAGAGAATAGATGGCTCTGGTAATCCTAAAGAAGTATATGAAAGGGTAAGAGCGTTGGTTAAAAAACTATAAGCTTATTCTAGCCACAAGATTCCCCACATCAAAGCAATGCCCGTCACAAAGGCAAGGACATGTAACATTGACTCTTTCCAGCCGCATTCTTTATGCAATTCCGGAATAAGAGTTGAACCTGCGATATATACAAATCCGCCAGCAGCGAAGGGAAGAATAAACAAGACGAAAGCTTCACTTTTTGCTCCTAAAACTAAACCAATAACTGCGCCCACAATAGCCGTTGCCGCGGAAAGGAAATTGTAAAATAACGCTTTCCACTTGGAAAATCCAGCATACA
>CAYIEF010000032.1:0-12594 GCA_964362365.1 uncultured Methanosarcinales archaeon
CCTGTTCTACTCTGGTCAAAGTTTCGGAGACGTTCTTTCTCTCTGCTTCTAATTTTTCCACAGTCTCCGCAAGGATTTTGTTCTCTTCCTCCAAATCGACAGTATTGACCGTCTCTGAATAGATTATTTTATTGTCCGGAGCTTCCTCGGCCTTAGCTTTTGCCATCTTATCTTCAGAAGGTATTTTTATATTTAAATCTACTGTCTATTTTTTATCGTCTTTTGATTAATCTATAGAAAAATTGATTTTTTCTGATTTATGAGAGAAAAAGTTAATTAATAAATTAGAAAACATCTTTATTTTTTCCGTAAAAGATCCGGCTTCTGCGTTGATAGTAATTTTTTCTTGAGTTGAATAAACTTTTCCTTCTTTATCTTCCCAAGTTGCAGTAATAATGAAATCAGTATTCCAACTTAATGCTCCTCCATCTGCAGGGTAGCTTATTTTTTCTTCCTGCCCTAATTTTGGAATATCCCAGACACTCTTCACGCCTGCGCCAGAAACGGTTAGGGCAAGATTTTGTGGTTCTACAAAAGAATCTTTTTGGAATGATATTTCAATAGTGGGAGAATCTCCAAACTGGATTACTTGAGGATATTTGGCAGAAATAACAAGCTTTGGCTCATCCAATACTGCATATTCTAGAGATGTTTTTTTTTCTACCAAGTGATTTTCTGCGCTTAGTATCACTTTGTGCCAGCCAGCCTTTTCGCCCTTTACGGTAATCTGAGTGCTTTTCTTCTGGTTGAGAAGCAGATCTACGGTTTCACAACTCTGTCCTACACAAAAGGTAACATCATTAAGATTAGTATTTCCAGTATTTTTGATAGAACAACTTACTGGCGCTTCTTCACCTAACATTATTTCTTTTTTATATTGGCAATCAAAAGTAATTTTTTGTGAATAGCTTTTTTCTTCATCCTGCACGGTCAATTCTTCAATTTCTGCTTTAGAATAGGTATTCTTTCCTATTTGAGCAGTAAAGGTATCGTCTATGGAAACATTTTTTTCTGAGTAGACTCTAATCGGAAAAGTGTAGATGTAATTTTCTTGAAGATTTTTAGGTAGTTTCACGATCCAGAACGTTTCCCGCACCTCATTGGGATGAAGAAGGATATTTCTCCGGTTTCTTCCGATCACTTCTACCTCTTTAGGGGCTGCCAAATTCAGGGCAGTGGCAGCATAATAATTGGCATTGTTCTTGACTATTCCTTTCACCAGGTTATAGCTTCCAAAGCCAACTTCGTGAGCAAGTAATTCCTGTTCCAATAGGATTTGTTCTGGTACGATAGTTCCTTCACCCTCAACATTCACCTCAAGATCCAATTTTCCTTTTTCTAACTTTACTCCGTCAGAGAGCCATTCATATTTTACTGCAGGTTCTTTCGGATCGAACCCATCTCGCAATTTAATGTGAGTTACATCAAGGTATCCATATTGATTAAAAGTAACATCAAAACTTACCCAGCCGATGTCAGGAAAATATACTTCAGCCCAACCATGCCCAGCCCAATTGGAACCAACTGCATTGACTACCTCTTGGCTATTGGTATACGAAATTCCAGAAACAAATCGTGCCGGGATACCTAACGACCTTGCCATAGCTACAAACAAAGAGGTCATTTCATCGCAGACGCCTTGCCGATTCTGTAGAACCCAGCTTCCTTTCTGCGACGCAGCGCTGGTAACAGTATTAAGATCATATTCGATATTCTCCTCCACCCAGCTGGCGAGGTTGAATACTACTTTGAATAGATCATCTTCTCCTTGCGCTAATTCTGAAGCTTTGGCGATGATTGCAGGATTATCGGAATCAATTGTTTCAGTTGGTTCTAAGTATTGTTCTAATCCTTGCACATCCTGAGCTCGTAAAGGGAAAGGGATCTTCTCCTGTACTGCCAAGCGCTTGTTTTGGGTTTCTATTAACGCCTTATATCCAAATCCTTTTTTTTCGATTTTTTTATCATTCCAGAAGAAGGAAACGAGATCTTCCTTGACTGCTCCTTGGCTATCCCACTGGATGATCTTTTGCCGTTCACTTTCTTTTGGATAAAGAAGTATATTAGCAGTGACTTCTTTCATGCTGGCTCCACTTTTTGTAGGCACTAACTCAAAGGAGCCGTCTACGGTTAGTTCTAATTCCATAGAATTCAAGGAATAGAAATCATTTTCTGCAGTAGCGAAGGGGGTGAGTAAGAGTAACAGCCCTAAAATCATCCACTTTTTCATCTCATTTTGATTTCTCTTTGTAATATAAAGTTTACGAAAGCTATGCTTTCGAAATCCCGAAAATCTTTGATTTCCGTATGGTTTAAGCATAATCTTTTAAAGAAAACTCAGATTTTACCTTCATGCACAAAGCTATCGCCTTACTTTCCGGAGGAATTGACAGCCCGGTAGCTATCAATCTGCTGCAATCCCAGCTAGATATCATTCCAGTGCATTTCCATCAGCTTCCTTTGGTAGACGAATCAGAAATAGAGAAAGTAAAAAATCTGGCCAAACATCTGAAAGTCAAGAAGCTATATCTTGCTCCCTTTACTCCCGTATTGAAAGCGTTGGTAGAAAAGTGCAATCATAAACACTACTTTATTTTATCAAAGATCGCCATGTTCCGGGCAGCAGAATTGATTGCCCAGAAAGAGAAAGCAAGTTATTTGATTACCGGAGAGAATTTAGCGCAGGTTTCCAGCCAGACCTTGAGCAATTTAACCTCCATTACCAAACCCGTTTCTATGGAAATCTTGCGTCCTTTGCTGACTTTTGACAAGCAGGAAACCATTGAAATAGCCAAGAAAATAGGGACTTATGAGATTTCCAAAGGTCCGGAGATGTGCTGTTTGCTGGGGCCGAAGAGGCCTTCGACTAAATCTGATCCCAAGAAGATTGGAGAAGAATTGGAAAAGATAAATCTTCAGGAGTTGCTGGAAGAAAGTTTGGAAAAGGGAGAAGTCCTGGATTTTTGAGCAGGAAAAATTGAGTATAATGTCGTTAAGTTTGGTGGGGGTCTAGGGAGCGAGGGTAAAGGAAAAAGCTCGCCGCAGCGAAGTGAGGAGCGCAGGAGTCTCTAATTCTCCTGAGCAGTAGGGCTTGGCGTAGTTTTTCCTGAAAGTTAGAAAGTTAATTTCCTGTGAAGCAGAGTAAAGTGTGGAGTTGGGGCTCATAGTTTTTGTATTCAAACTGTAATCATGTCGTGGTATTGCATTATATATCTTGTATCATAGTTTTGGTGTATGGGTGGCAAAGTTTTACAAGGATTCAAGAGGGATTTTCTGGTTATCAAGAAGAAAGGTTTTGTACTTTCAAATAGAATCCATGATACCGGAATTGGGAAAACATTTGAAGATCTTATCGGAATAGTTGAGAATAATAATTTTCTTGCGGATTATGAAGGAGTCCTGGAATTAAAGTCTTCTCGGGAGTTGACAAAATCAATGCTTACACTATTCACCAAATCGCCGACCAATCCGCCAAAAGTAAATTCTTATCTTCGAGAGAAATATGGTGCTCCTGATGAGGATGCAGGGGGTTTAAAGACATTACACACGACATTTTCGGCATTGAAGTTTAATACTTTTGTGGGTAAATATGGTTTCAAGCTGGAAGTTGATGAAAAGTCAAGAAAATTATTTCTTTTAGTAAAAGATTTAGCAACGGAAGAAATAGTTGATAAAAATATTTGGTATGACTTTGAAACACTCCGAGAAATTATTGAACATAAATGTCAGCACATTGCTTTTATCAGTGCTGAGAGCAAAAAAGAGGATGGAAAAGAATATTTCAAATTCAATAAGGCAGTTTTACTAAAGAATCTCACTTTTGAGAAGTTCGTTAAGGCGGTTAAAGAGGGGATTATTGTTTATGATATCAGGATTGGTGTTTATAGAAGTGGCAAAAACAAAGGGAAAACTCACGACCACGGCTCTGGTTTCCGTGTAATGAAGAACAATTTAAGCAAAGTCTTTGACATAGAAGAAATTTAATTATTGTTTTTCTAAAATTATAATCCATTCTTCGTTCATAGTAACGGCATGATTACCACTAACATTAGTTGGACTATTCAATTTAGGCATTCTTTTATGGGGAATATTGCGGATAAATGTGTTTACATGTCGATAATGATTTTTTGCTTGAAAGAGTTCTACGATAATGTCATCTGTTGGGATTTGTATTCCCTTTACGGTTCTATTCCCTACTACAAAGCATAAAAAAGCACCATCTTTAGTTACTCGATGTAGTTCTTTGACACATTTATCAAAATCAATATAAAAGCTAAGTACATCTCTAGCTCTTTTAGGATCTTGTTCTGAAATTTGAGCAATTATTTTCTTTAAAGTTGGGGAATGTAAACCGTTGGTTAAATCTTTTGTTGGAATACCACCCAAACTTACTTTATCAATATTTAAAACTGTTTCTTTATCGTAGCCTAACCATTGCAATCCTAAGCGCGAAAATTGACCATAAGCTACGGTTGTACCACTATCTCCATAAGGCGGAGAAGTAACAATTAAATCAACAGATTTATCAGGAATGGATTTTATGCTTCGTGAATCTTCAGCAAGAATGTTAACTTCACATTTTTTATTTTGTTCTTTGAAATATTCTTCCATCCGTTCCGTATTAGATTTTAATTGTTCTCTAAATAATTGAAGAGCGTTAGGATTATGCTTTTTGAGCATTTCGGGAGACATTCTATATAATTTATATTCTCTATTTCTGGTATTAGAAACATCTCTGACTGTTTCCGAGAAAGCAACAAGGAAGAAATTTTTTATATCTTCTTCTGCTTTTTTATCTTGTAAATGTATTGATTCAATATTTTTTTTAATAATGGCTAAATCTCTGCTCACTTCTGGTTTAAACCAAAAATCAAGATTAAAGAAGTTTGGCGTTTCAAAATTTTTTTGTTTAAAATTTGCTGATTTTTGGTCTTCAAAACATTGATGGATTAGTTTATTGTATTCTTTCCATAATAATTCTGGATTAATTGGCGTTGTTTTTGCTTTCGAGATAAGCAGAGCAAGAGGATTTATGTCAATTCCGTAAGCTTTTTTGAATTGTGGATGTAATTTTGCTTCTAACAAAGCTGTTCCAGAACCCATAAAAGGGTCTAAAATGATTGAAGCATTTTTTCCGTAGGTTTCTATAAGTCTTCTAGCAATTTGGGGGATCATCATCGCCGGATATGTATGAAAGCCATGATTACTATATTTAGTGTAAGCAGTTTTGAAATCCCAGCTAGTATCCCAAAACTTTATTTCGCTGGTTTTGGCCATTTCCTCACTTTTTTGTAAGCTTAGTGATTGCATCTTTTCCTAACTCCGTTAATTCGTATAAACGTCCTTTTCTGCGGTCCTCGTTTAAGCATTTAACCAGATGATTTTCTTTGAGTTCTCTGAGAAACATACTTACATGGTTTAATCGTAGCTTTGTTTTTGCCGCAATTTCAGAAGGGGTAAGTGTATCGTTGCCGATAGCTTCAATTATCTTATGTCTATAATCGCTTGATTTTAACAATGAAAGCGCAGTTACCATCCCTTTTTCCATACATTCTTGTTAAATACAAGAATATATAATATTAGCTACAAAATAAGTACATTTTTGATATATAAAAAGATTTGTGTAATAGAATAGCTAAATCAACTCTTCTTTTGATTATTGTTTTTTATTAGAGTACAGATATGCTTTGCTCTTATTAAAATATTATCTCTCTATTCTTTAGCTAAGTGCGTCAATCCTCTTTTCTGGTTTGCCAGAGACTTGCAGAAGCTTTTGGGCTATGACAAATGGGAAAACTTCCTCAATGCCATAGAAAAAGCGAAAGAATCTTGTAGAAATTCAGGTCACGAGGCACGAGACCATTTTCCCGGCGTCAGGAAAATGGTTGAACTAGGCTCTGGTTCTAAGAGGGAAATAGAAGACTTCATGCTCACCCGCTATGCCTGTTATCTCATAGCCAAAAATGGCGATCCTCGAAAAGAGCAAATTGCCTTTGCCCAGAGTTATTTTGCTATTCAAACCAGAAAACAGGAATTGATTGAACAAAGAATAGCCTTAATGGAAAGGAGAAATTACCGCCTGAGGAAGATATTAAAAAGTTAGAGCGGAAAGTCAAAGCTGAAGAAAAAACTATGGCTGGCGGTTCTCAAAAGAATCTAAAATAAACTTTTATAAACTCCTTCCTCTTCATCCAGCGCATGATAACTCTATTCAACACCTTAACCAGAAAACGGGAAAAATTTGTTCCCCTCAAAAGAAAATCGGCAGGTCTCTATACGTGCGGTCCTACCGTTTACAACTACGCTCACATAGGAAACTTGCGCAGTTACATCTTCGAAGACCTTCTCAAACGAACTCTTCTTTTCAACAAATTCAAAGTAAAGCATGTTATGAATATTACTGATGTTGGCCATTTAACCTCTGATGCTGATGTCGGTCAAGACAAAATGCTTCTTGCTGCTTTAAGGGAGAAGAAATCAGTGCGCGCCGTAGCTGACTTTTACACTAAAGCTTTCAAAGATGATTTACAAAAACTAAACATTCTTCCCCCAGATATCTGGTGCAAAGCAACCGATCATATCAAAGAACAAATTGAAATGATTAAAAAGCTGGAAAAAAAAGGATATACCTATTTTGCCGGCGGCAATGTCTATTTTGATACTTCCACGGTTGGCGAGTATGGAAAATTAGCGCAACTTAATCTTGAAATAGAAACACAAGCCCGAGTGGAGAAAGATCCCCACAAGAAAAATCCCCATGACTTTGTATTGTGGTTCACAAAATCCAAATTTCAGGAGCAGGAGATGAAATGGGATTCCATTTTTGGGAAAGGTTATCCTGGCTGGCACATTGAATGTTCGGCCATGGCTACCAAATATCTCGGCAAACAGTTTGACCTCCATTGCGGAGGCATAGATCATATCCCAGTGCATCATACCAATGAAATAGCCCAATCTGAAGCAGCTAACGGCAAAAAGCCATGGGTCAAATACTGGCTGCACAATGAATTTTTAGTGTTGGAAGGGCAAAAGATGGCCAAATCGGGTGAAAATTTCATTACGCTATCTACTCTGCAAGAAAAAGGATTCGATCCTCTTGATTACAGATATTTCTGCTTAGGAACACATTATCGCAAACCGTTGATGTTCAGCTATGAAGCATTGGAAGGAGCTAAAGCAGGAAGGAAAAGACTAAATGAGAAATTCCTAGAATTAAAGAAAAGTGGAACAGCGTCGGCACAAAAACAAAAAAAATACTTGGAAGCATTCACTGATGATATCGATGATGATCTTAATACGCCCAAAGCTTTAGCAGTTCTGTGGGATTTACTGGAAGATGAAAATTTGTCAGACAAAGATAAACGCTCCTTGTTGTTGAAGTTTGATAAGGTACTTGGCTTAAATCTGAACAAGCTCAAAAAAGAAAAGCTCAAGATTCCTGTCGAAGTAAAAAGATTAGCTGATGAAAGACTAAAAGCGCGTTCTAACAAAGACTGGAAAAAAGCAGATGAATTGCGGGAAAAAATCAAAGCATTAGGATATATTGTTGGCGATACGAAAGAAGGATATGAGATTACAAAAGCATAAGCATGAAACTGACTTTTCTCGGCACCAAAGGATTTATTGAAGAAAGTTCAAAGAAGCATAAGTATCATTCTTCTTTGTTAGTAGAATACAAGAGTTTCAAATTGTTAATTGATCACGGGCTGATAAGTAAAAAATTAAGCATTATAAAACCAAATGCCATCGTGATTACCCATGGCCATCCGGATACCTTCAAGTGGCTGAAAGAAGATGAGCGATATCCGGGAAAGATATATGTTGCCAGAGAAACTAAAAAGCTATCTAAGTACAAGAAAAATTTTGAAATAGTAAAACTTAACAGATGGATCAAAGTTGGCCCTTTTGAGATCCTACCTTATCGAGTAATCCATTCCATCAATGCACCCGCAATTGGATTTAAGATCAAGGCTAATAAAACCATCATTTATAATTCTGATCTAGTGGTTATGGAAAATAAAGCTGTTCTTCGCAATGTTGATCTGTATATCGGGGACGGCTCCTCTTTACGTGGAAATCTAGTGCGGAGAAGAGGTGATAAGCTATTTGGCCATGCACGGATGTCTACCCAGGTTAATTGGTGCAAGAAATATACTATCCCTAAGATAATATTCACTCATCTCGGCAAGGAAGCGCTGAGGATTGGTGATGCAAAAATAGAAAAATTACTACACCAGCCTGGCTTGGAAATAACTATCGCCTACGATGGCATGCGTTATGTTCAGTAAGCCAGAGTTTAGCAAAATTACCTAAACTTCCCTTCTTTAGACAAACCTTCCACTGCGCGGCGAAGATTTTCCACATTATTTTCCAAATCCCTTTCTAACGTTTTGTACAACTGCACTGTTTCCGCCATTTTCTTCTTCTTCGCTTCCGGAAGCGCATGCTTCTTCACAAAATTAAGTATCCTACTCATCTCATGCAGAAGTTTAACTTTATCGTAGCAGTAATCATTCAACATACATGTCACCTCGGTTTTATTCTTTAAGAAATAAACTAATTATATAATTATTTTGTTTTAGAGAAATTATCTTCTTTGTTTCTTAGATTTTAACTTAAGCCTTTTAATCGCTGCCAAATCAGGAACATATTTTTGCAGTGCTACATCAAATCTCATTGGTGGCTTTTTGTATTTTACGCCCTTTTTCATCTTCTCTTCTTTTTACTTTTCTTTCTAGAACTAGCTTTTGCCAATTTTTTCAACTTAGCAATTTTAGAATGCTTAGCTTTGCCGCTGGGGCCGCGACCTTGGTAGGTTCGTTTTTTAGTTGACTTAGAACTTCGTCCCTTCACAGCTTTCTTTCTTTTTACCATTTTCTAAATAATTCTGGACTCGGTGAAAAAGTGGCCTGAAACAACGACCAAATCGAAGCGAACCTATTGGTTTGTTTTACAGGTGATCTTCTTCGCCCCATACACAAGCTTTAACTGGCACAGGTTACCTGCGGTGAGTTATAGTCCAGACACCGTGGCATGTGTTGAGCGCCAGACAGAGGCTGCTATGGTTGCATCCTTTTCAGGACAACCGAACTGTCCATTAATAAGTACGATACATTGGCGGGGTATTAATAGATTTCGTAATTTTAGTATTTATTTCCTATCTTTTCTATTACAACATAGTTTTACTGGTTCTTATTATTGATTTTGAATAGCTGATGCAGCAAGCACCATCCTAGAAAACTTTCTGCTAAAGCAACCCAGCCGACTGCAGCAACAAGCCAATTCAACCACATCACGCTATACTGCGGCGCCCAAGGGCCAAGCCACCAGAAAGCCAAGGCAAAACGAAGGATCCTATCTAATTTACCAAGATTTTGTTTCATTTTAATTACCTCTTTTTTAACATTTTTACACTTAAAAAAAGGTTAGAAGGACTTGTCCTTCTTTACCTCTTTTTTGATTTATTTTGGTTTACGTCTTTTTTACTAACGTAATGAATTCCGCTAATGATAAACAGAATTGCTAAAATACTCACACCTAGACCGCCGCCGTATGACATCATATTATAGCCGCTGTAGTAACCCATCATTCCCATCATGCCGGTATAACCAACTCTGCCTGACGACAGCAACGCCAATACTCCGCCGATAATCTGTATCCACCCTAATGTTTTGTAGTCCATTCTTTCACCTCAGTCTTGATGATACTTTTTGTGCTTATATCTCTTTTCTAGTAAATCCCTTATTTTGTCAAATCGATATGTTTATCAAATAAATGCGAAACAACTTGAGTCAATTCTTTTGATAAACATATCGCAATTTCTATTTAGGGATAGTGATAACTCATAGGTAAGTATGGTAAAGTTGTTTTAAGTTATACATATTATAGTTAATTGTTAGATAAGTTCCTAAAGAAAAGTATCCAGCGTTGGTTGCTTTTGATGTTCTTTTTTCAGATTATAACAACATAAACTTCTTGATCATCGGCCTCCAAAACTTCCTTGAAGTATGCAAATATTGTTCCATAGCCAAACGACAGAAGTCTAAATGTTCATGGTTGCAATAGTCAACCAGCGTCTCACGGATCTGGAAACTCATATCGCCTTTAAACATGAGCGGAGGATAGTTTAGTTTGGTCATCTGAGCCACTAATAGAATCCGCCCAAATCTGCTGTTGCCATCAGCGAAAGGATGAATCTTCTGGTAGCGGAGATGGAAGAGTAGAGGTTTAAGGAATGGGTATGTTTTTTTATCCCTATGTTCATCCAGCGCTTTTTTGAGCTTCTCCCGTATCTCTTCGGGAGGTGTAGTGTCGGCTTTCTCTGTATAGCCAAAGGTGTTCACGTGTTCCTTAAAATTCCCGGCATGACGATAAACCCCTTCGTAGATAACTTTATGGAGCTGTTTAAACTGGATAACCGACCTAAGTTGATATTTCATCGCTTTTGAGAGAGCTTCTTTTGAATTGTGGTATAGCTGTACATCCAATTCTGGTAAGATATTTTTCTTCTTTCTTTCGATGTCTTCGGCAATTTGCGGAGTAATGGTAGATCCTTCTAGCTCCATGCTGTTAGCCAGAAAAAGACGCACAAACTCAGCCAGGATTTCTTGTTTGCTTTTCGTATTCAGCGCATGAAAAAAGATCTGATAAAATAATTTTTCGGTTTCAATTTCAGTTATCTCCTGCAGAGAGAAGTAAGTCTGAAAATGATCTTTGAAATACACTGCGCGCTCTTTCGCTATTCTCTCAATAACATCTTCATTATATTTTTCTTTTTCTTTGTCAAGCATGAGAGATGCTTTCTTTATTTTATCTCCGATACGAAAACTGTGGTCTAGATAGGTATACGTTTTGCCGTTAATGATTCTTTTTTGTAAGTGCATGATCTCTTTAGAAGGAACAACTATATAAATTTTACACCTACTAACTAGCAAGAATTTTGGGTGTATAAGGTTAAAACTATTCTTTCCTTCTTAAGTTTATAATCCAAAACAACAAGAATTACTTCAATTTTACACCTACTTAATCACAATATATTAACGTCGCAACTCTTCCTTCAATCTCCTTTCATCAAACTTGAAACCTTTGCCTAAGAATGCTACCTCTTTGTATCTAACAATAAAACTTATATAATCTTAAAGAGTAAACCAAGAGAAGGTGATTTTATGAATAAAGGAATAACATATATATTTTTACTACTAGTTTCCTTGTTGTTAATTCTCGGCTGCGCAAAACAGATAGAGCAAGAGGAAGAACAATATCTTGAGGGGAAATCTGATGAGCAAGAACCTTCAGCAAAAAGATTATCTACAGAAGTACTAAATACAGAACTTACCGATGTACGAACGGGGCAAACGTTCAAAATCAGCGATTTCAAGGGAAAACCAATCCTATTAGAAAGCTTTGCAGTCTGGTGTCCGGTTTGCACCAAACAGCAGCAGCATATTCAGAAATTACACCAACTTCTCGGAGATTCCGTTGTTTCCATTTCCTTGGATACCGATCCGAATGAAGATGCAGCTAAAGTAAAGGAAGCAGTTGAAGAGCGCGGATTTGACTGGCATTTTGCTGTTTCGCCCCGGGAATTAACTCAAGCCTTGATTGACCAATTTGGAGTTAGTGTGGTAAATGCGCCGGCAGCGCCAGTTGTGCTTATCTGTAAAGATGGCTCTGCGCGACTCCTAAAAAGAGGAATAAAATCAGCCCAAGATTTGAAAGGAGAAATTGAGAAGGAGTGTTAGATGGTCTCAGTCATTGCAAACTTCTGGCTTTCCTTTCTTGCCGGGTTATTTGCCCCATTGGGAGCTGTTTGCGTTCTTCCACTCTACCCTGGATTCCTGGCTTACTTAGCCAGCAAGTTATCCAAAAAGGACAATACAAAAAACATCATTCTTCTTGGCATTATTGTAGTTCTTGGGGTTTTAGCTTCTATGTTTATTATTGGTTTAGTCTTTAGTTTTCTTCAGGAATCTCTTAGTAAAGCAATAGGAATAATTTCACCGATAGCTTTTGGCATTTTGGCGGTGCTAAGTATTTTTCTTATTATAGGCGTTGATTTTACCAAGTTTGCTCCTAAAATTACTGCTCCGGTTCTCAAGAATCCCATGCTAAGCTCGTTTATTTTTGGTATTTTCTTTGGCGCCATAGTTATTCCCTGCAATCCTGCGCCGTTAATTGTCTTGTTTGCCATAAGCACATCAACGGTAAGTTTTATTACTAATCTCCTTAACTTCTTTTTCTTTGGCTTAGGGATGGGTTTGCCTTTGTTGCTTATTTCCTTCGTTTCTGCTGCCAAAAGCCAGGAAGTCCTTGGTTTTTTAAGCAAACATCAGAGAATTATCAATATCATTGCCGGTATTATTATGCTGGGCGTATCGGTATATTACTTGATCTTCGTGTTTAACGTGCATCAATTAATTTTTAGATGATTAGTGTTATTACTACTTGCAAATAAGAAACATTTATAAATGGGGTTGAGCTTGTGACTCTACATAATATTTAAGGTGATTACAATGACAAATACTACTGTTTTACTTGCCAAAGGACTTGACAAAGATGGCAAGGTTGTAGAGGTTAGAGGTACTTATTTTACTA
>CAYIEF010000033.1:0-12395 GCA_964362365.1 uncultured Methanosarcinales archaeon
GATCCAGCTTCTGCAGATCCTCCTTTTTCTTCTCATTGCGCAGCATATCGTACAAGGTCTCGAGCGTTATCTTTATATTGTCCATGGTGGAATGAGTAATGACCGGTGAAAGTATAGCATCTGCCCCCATTCAAGTTGAGAGTTTCTGTTCTTTTAAAACTTTGTTGATGATTTAGTATACAGTAGCGCAAGTAAAATTTTATATATAAATGCTACCGGTTAGCTCATGATGACTAAAAAGAGGGTTGTTTTGAGCAGCAGCGGCGTTATAGGGGATATGTTCACCAAATATGGTTTAGATGCTAATGTTCTCGTTGATTTAATTCTTTATCCAAAAGCTAAGGAATATTTTCAGAAAAGAGGGTACTCATTCCCGGATAAATTTCTTTGCACACTTCATCAATGTATCGGAGAAGCTAAAGGTGTTCTGATAAATAAATACAATTATTCGGAGGAGAAGGCTAATACAAAAATTGACAGGATTCTTGAAGAATTTATGATAGAAAAATCACTAGCCGTTGTTGTTGAAGAAGATATTGTGATCGTGGAAGAAATAGGACAAAAGCATAATTTAAATGATGAAGATATCCCCATAATTTACGGATTTTGGAAACTTAAAATTAATATCGTAGTGGTTAGAGACATTGCTTTTGAGAAAACTTGTAAAGAATTAAACATTAATGTTATTAAATGGCCAACATTCAATTAAAATTTTCTGAAGCAAGAAGCTGATAGGCCTTTGTTTTGCTTCCATGAGCCAGTTTTAACGCTCTTTCCCAGCGTTGTTTCCTATATTCTTGGGTTTTCTGGTAAGAATCTTTTAATACTTGTTCTTGGCTCATCAGGGAATGGATCATCCTAAAGGAGATGGCATCCCATATTCTTTTATTAAACTCTTCCAACTGATGGAGAACTTCTTGCCCCATCTTTTTAACATTAACCGTTTCTTGCATGTTCTTATTAGTTGTGGGAGAAGTTTATAAATATTTCTGGAAACCCCGTGCTTGATTTAGTTTCTGCTTTTTCACCACCCGTTAGTTATGCCAACTGTAAGATTTATAAAATATGGGCAAAATAGGATATTATGGTAATGAAAAACGCGTATGCGTTGTTGATTGCGGGAGATGAAGAGAGATTCGCTGCAGACATTAATGGAATAAAAGAATTTCTAGTAGATGAGGCACTCTTTGATCAAACAAGAATAAACTTGTTTTACGGATCACATCATAACATTAAAACGGAAATAGAATCATTTTTCAATAAGATAAAAGGTCAAAAAGTCGTCATTGTTTACTCCGGCCACGGGAACAAAGGAAAAATTTATCCTACAAAAATACCATTACAATATGAAGAGTTAGGAAAATTGATCAGCTCTGTTGGACAATTTATTTTCATTAATGATACCTGTTATTCTGGGAGCTGTATTCCAATATTCACCCCTAGCCTTCTACCTGAAAAGGGGTTAGTTATTACTTCTTGCCAAGAGGATGAAAAGACCAATTTGCCTGAGTCAATGAATAGTTTATTTTTAGAAAATATTATTTCTTCATACAGAAAAAAACAACCATTTAAACCAATATTACAACCAAAATGGCCGGTTCATGTTTTAGACTTTTCTACTTCAACTTCTTATGAGATGGTAGAAACCCCAATAGAAAAACTTCAACACCCCCAACGCTGCGGTCTTTCATTAGATCATCTCCTCTTCCCACAATAAAATGGCAACCCTCCATTACAGCACTCTCTCCTTCCATGATAAAGGAGAATATCTTCAAGTTACCTTGCTTAGATTGTTCTACACATTAATTCCTAGAAAAGAAGTTGAAAAAATAGACAAATTCTCCCTTCCAGACCATAACAGCATTGAATTTGCAAAAATCAATCAGGAGAAAGCAGAAACCAAATTCTCATTCCTTTTAGCAAAATATTTTGAACAGTTGAAAAACAAGCTTACTGGCAATCCGGTAACCTACATCCACCAAAATTCCGGCATTCCTTTGATCGGCAACGTCGCTTTCGGCATCGTCTACCGAAATTCTTCCATCATCGAGATCAAACCAGTGACTTCCTGCAATCTTGATTGCATTTATTGTTCCATCTCTGAAGGACTTTCCAGCAAGAAGCATGATTTTGTGGTAGAAAAAGATTATTTAGTGGAAAAATTACAAAAAGTAATCGAATTCGTCGCTGAACCAGTCGAAGTGCATATCGGCGTGCAAGGTGAGCCATTCCTCTATGCCGACATGGAAAATTTATTTGCAGATCTCCAAGTCATGGAAAATGTGCACACCATCTCTATCGACACCAACGGAACGCTTTTGAACAAAGAGATGATTGACCGCATCGCCAAATATAGCAAACTGCAGCTAAACCTTTCCTTAGACGCCATTGATCAAGAAAAAGCCAAATTGATCGCCGGAACAAAGAGCTATAACGTCAAGCAGGTCAAAGAAGTCATTGCCTATGCTTCTAAAAAGCTCAAAGTCATTGTCGCGCCAGTTCTAACCCAAGGCTATAACAAAGAGGAGATGGAGAAGATCATCCAATTCATCAAATCGCTGGAAGTGAAACCAATTTTGGGAATACAGAATTTTCTCAAATACAAGACCGGCAGGATTCCTGCTGAAGAGATTTCCTGGGACAAGTTCTATGCCCTGCTGGATGAATGGGAAAAGAAATACGATATTAAACTGAAATTGAACAAAGACGATTTTAACATCAGAAAGACTAAAGATCTACCTAAACCATTCAAAGAAGGCGAGATTGTTTCTGTGGTGGTAAAGTGTCCTGACCGCTTCCCTAACTCTTCTATTGGCGTAGCGAAAGAGAGGAACATTTCTATCCCAAGCTGTCCGTTTAAAGAAGGCAAGGTCGTCAAAGTAAAGATTCTGCGGGACAAGCATAATATTTTTGTTGGGAAGGTTGTTTAAAATTTAGGAAATCATTTAAAGTCTGTCAATAGTAGTCAGATCATGGAACCTGAATTGAAGCCGAAATTCATTGCAAAGATGAAAGACATAGAAAAGCAGAAAAGTATAAGAATGAAGAATTTCCTAGAGCGCTACGACTTAATACCCTTTTGATTTACTACATTTAGGTTACAAAATTAAGAAGTTTTATAAAGAACTAATCTAAAATATCATAATATATCATGAAAATCCAGACCAGCATTACCATAGAACAAGAAATCATGCTCAAGCTAAAAGAAAGGATCAGAGATGGTTCTTTTAGGAATAAATCTCATCTATTTGAATTTGCGGTCCGAAAGCTATTGGAAGAGGCGAAAGAAAAATGATTTATCAAAACAAAATCCTGCGCATCTCAGTGCGAGTACCACAATATATCACCCCAGCCATATTAGAACGCATCACTACCTTAATGGAAGAAGGAAAGATTCATCCGAGGCATCATGTCTGTGATATGACGGTAGAATTAGCAGCAGGAGCACCACTAAAAGAAGCATTAGAAGAAATGGTCAGGAGAAATGAACGCAATGATACCTTATCTATTTACCAAAGATTATTTCCCCAATACCGATAAAGCTTACCATGAACCTTAACCAAGCGTATCAAATCCTGGACTACGGAATTATCCCCAGAAATCGAGAAGAGCAAATAAGTTTAATCAGAGTCATGGGCTATACCCGACTGAGAGGGGGAAATCTTCTTCGAGAATGCCCTGGCCGGCAATTACGCCGAGTGGCAGAGCGCCTCTTTAGAAAAGCGGAAAAAAGAGCCCACCTAGAATTAAATGCCTGCTTGAAAGAGATGCAAGATGAAGAAAATGCGGCCAAATACCATACCCTTCTCTGTGAGATCTTTAATATTCCTGAAGAACTGCGGGACACAGTTGCTATCAGCCAACTGGAAGAAGAACTTCAAAACTAAAGACTATTCTGGCTTTTACTCTACAGCAGACTTTCCACTATCACCATTTGTCTTCCCATCTTCAACTACCATCAAATCCAAAGAGCGCAATGTGTTAGGTTGATCCTTTCTCCATCCCTTCCTTTTCTTTTTTACCGGAAGGGACGAAGCAACCTCTGGCGGCTCTGGTGGTGAAAAATCCGTTCCAACTGTAGCTATTCTGGCATAATTGTGGAGAGATTCAGAAACCGCCCACTGTAATTTTTCTGGATTTTGATAATCAAGTTTTGCCCAGTCTAGTGATTCAAAAAAAATCTTAATGGTGTGCTCGCTTAAATTGTGAGCTGCCGCACACAAATCTTGCTTAAAATTCCCCGGCAAAACTTCGGACAAAAACTGTGCAGGGATATGCTCCAACCCCCTTTCTGAATCTGCATACACATTTCCTATCTCAAAACCGATAGAAAGATACAAAGCCGTGGAAAGAGCAGACACTAAGCCGCGGTCATCGCCGTCATTTCCATACTCAGCAAGATACTCAAACTGGCGCCGGTAAAAATACGCCTTTCTAAAGCGAGAAACTGAATAATCATCCCCCGGCAAGCAGTGAAAAACTTCCAGCAGCATCTGTTTCTTTTGTAGGAACTCCATGCTATACTACTCGCAAGGGGGGTATACTTTTTAAATATTAGGTATTAAAACTAAACTACTGAAATCTTCGATAACACAAACTCTTTCAACTCCTGCGGCCAACCCTTTTCAATCTCCTCTTTATACTTCTTACAGTCATCAAACACCTCTTTCCGCATAGAACCATTGTCAATCAGCTTGATCAATTCCTCTTTCACATACACTGGTACGTGCTTCAAAGTCCAGACCTGTAATTTCAATTTCTCTTTATACCAGTCCTTCTCCTCTTCCTGCTTTTTCTGCAAGTCCTCCCAGAATGAAGAGTAGGAAAATTCTTCTCTTTTCTCTTTCAGAATATTTTTCCCTTCCTTCAAAGCAATTCGCGCCATGACCATCTCATGCATACGTTTCAGGAATTCTTGCTTGTCTTCAATCCTGATCACGTCGCTGTAACCACCAGCAATCAAACCAAAAGCAAAAGGACTTGGGATATCGGTATGAACTTCTACTACAGTTGTCCTTCCAGCAATGATCTCATCAATCACTTTCTGAGCATTAGGGTAATCCATTAAATCCTCCAATACTTCACGTCTTGCTTCTTTCAAAATGGGAAAATCATTGCTTATTCTCTTCACCGCATTAAACAAAATTTTACTGCCTATTTGCATTCTTCCAGCATTCTTAGTCTGGCCCATATACGAGCGTAAGATCATCAATGCTCTGGCAGCACAATGCCTGAATCTTCTACTTAAGACTTCACTTTTCTCGATAGCATTCTCTAACACCACCCGGAAATTTTCCTGTTTTAATGCTTCAAAGGCGCGCAGTGCATTAAAGTTCTGCTCTGCCGATAAATAGAATCCATTATCAGTAACTCCTATCTCTACATCCCGATGCTGTGACTTTCCAATAACATACGCCAATGCTCTGGACAAGCAATCATTTACTCTTCTGCCAAACAAAGTCTGAAAGATAACATACGTTCTTCCTCTATCCACATACGTTTCGATGACAATTTTTCGATCGGAAGGGATTTGGCTGTACTGATACTGTTCATAAAAATAACGATAAATGCTATACGCGGCCTTTTCATCAACATACAAATGCTCATGCACAAACTGCAACATTTCCTGTTCTGGCTTCCCGGCTTGAAATCGTTCTTCCATCAATCTTCGGAAGCGGTTGATCTCCATTGCCAGATCGTAAGACAAAGGAAGCATTTCTGAAAACCAACTTGGCACGGTAGGAGGCCTATTGACAGAAGTGCTTACCTGCGCAGTCATGCCTCTGGAAAACTTAAACATGTACACATTGCCACCAAGTACAAACACATCTCCAGGCCTAAGCCTTTCCAGAAATCCTTCATCGATCTTTCCTACCGGCTGTTCGCCAACTTTGACGGTAATATAACTTTCTTCAGGGATCGTACCTATGTTAGTCATATAAATGATCCTAGCCATTTTCCCTTTCTTACCTACATTGCCGGTTTCCTGATCATACCAAATTCTTCCATATACGTGACGCTCCTCCAGACTGACAAATTCTCCTGAAAGGTATCTGATCACTTCAAAGAAATCCTTCCATTCTAAATCCTTATAACAATAACTCTTGGTGACCAGATGATACATCTCATGGATATTCATCACTTCATTGATAGCAATACCATAAATCTGCTGCGCTAGAACATCTAATGCATTGGTAGGGATATGTACACGGTCAATCTTTTTTTCTATTGCCGATTTCAACAGCAGCGCACACTCCACTAAATCATCTCTGTCCATGACAATGATTCTAGCCTTGACCGTAGAATGCAGCTGGTGCCCTGCTCTCCCTGCTCTTTGCAGAAATCGCACCACTGATTTTGGACTTCCTAAACAGATAACCAAATCAACATATCCAATATCTATCCCCAATTCCAACGAGGTAGAAGAAACCACTACTTTCAAACTCCCATCTCGCAGCGCTTGTTCCGTAGAAAAACGCACTTCCTTGCTCAGGCTGCTGTGATGCGCAGCAACATTTTCGTGGTTATAGTGCTGCGGAAACATATCCTTCAAAGTATGGACAACTCGTTCTGTCGCTGATCGGGTATTCGTAAAAATCAGGGTAGTTTTATGTTCTTGAACCAATTCATTCATCAGATCGTACATCTTACGATGTTTAAGCATGTAATCAGATTCCACTAAGCTCTTCACCGGGCTGAGAACTTTCAGATCCATCTCTTTCAGGAAGCGGATGTCCACAATGCCACAATCACGATCTTTTCCGACCAGATAACCGGCAATCTCTTCCAACGGAGCGATGGTTGCGCTCAAGCCGACCCTGGTCATCCCTGGAGACAAGCGCTGCATTCGTTCCATGGTGATACTCATATGTACTCCTCTTTTATTCTCTGCTAAAGCATGTATCTCATCTACGATCAGCCATTGCACCTGGGTTAGTTTCTCTTTGAATTTAGGAGAATTGATCATGATCGCTAAGGATTCCGGCGTAGTGATGAGAATATGCGGAGTCTTCTGCAGCATCTTCGACTTTTCAGCAGCAGTAGTATCACCGGTCCTGACTCTAATCCTGATTCCTAAATCCCTTCCCGCCAATTCATTTATTTCCTGCAGGGGTCTGAGCAGGTTGACCTGTATGTCGTTACCTAATGCTTTCAGCGGCGAGACATAGATACAATACACTTTATCTTCCAAAATTTTTTTTTCTGAAGAATCCACTAATTCGTTGAGAATAGAAAGAAATGCCGTAAGCGTTTTTCCAGAACCAGTGGGAGCAGAGATGAGCACATTTTTCCTGGAATGGATTTCCATCACTCCATAGAGCTGCGGTAATGAAAAGTCTTTGAATTTGCTGAAGAACCATTTATTCAAAAGTGGGTGAAATATGGATTTAATATGTACAGGTTTGTAGGGTTCAGTTATGATAGTTATCATGATGTTTATCGAATAGAAAAAAAATTATCGATTCTAAACTGCATTCTAAAGATTATTTATAAGAATTACGCTCTATTTTGTGAAAGTCAGCGGTTCCTCTTCCGTGTAAACTGCTTCACCTCATTTGGATCAACATTTCCATTCAAACGCATAACGAAGACCGCATCTCCTTTTTCTTCTAATACTTTATCAGGATCTACATTAAATTCATACGTTCGCCGTTCAGGCGCATTCCCTAACAGTTCTGTAAGCGTTGGTTTTTTCTTTGCCATTATAACCACCACACGCCTCGATTTCTTTCCTTCTTTGCTTTTTGTAGTTCTGCCAAAATTTTGAAGAGAGGATCAAACTCTTCAGGATTATCTATCGGTGCGGTGTAGAACCTTTCTTTATGATATAAAACATGCGGAGCAACAGAATTATCCAGATCCCGGAATCGCATGCCTCGTTCGGTATGCTTCCATTGTCTGGCGCCAATTTGATACACTTTTGTCCAAGGATCAAATAAAACAATTTCATCGTTAGTCCATTCTTCTACTTCATTTCCAAAAGATAGATAAATTCCGTTATGTAAGCCTTTGTTTAGGGGGGAATCATTTAATTTTGTAAATAAAAATCTAGTAAAATTACCAGCAACCAGGCAGCCCCTTTCCTCTCTTCGAGGATCATTTTCTGTACTCAGAAAATACAATCGTGAACTGCTATTATACCGCCATCGTTCCGTAGTTATCTCGCTTTCAGTAAACTCAACCATTTTTCTCTCCTCCTAATCTCATTCAATACTGCAGCAATACTTCCACATCTCTGCCAAAGATTCCTTTCAGGCTTTCAAATAATGGTTCCTTAACAAATACTCTCTTCGGGAATTTTGCTTTAGCTAATTCTTTTTCAAATTCTTCCAAACTGCTTTTCTCTAAGGGCGCCAAACCCCCGTCTTCCCTGATGGCTGCTTTCTCGATTTGCTGCTCTTTCGCGTCAAGGTCGTGAATCACAAAAGCGATCGTATCCAATAAAATTACTTCCCCAAACTTCTCGCCGTGCTTTACCCGAACGCGCGCCCGTTCCATTTCCTGCCCGCGCTTGCGCTGCATGTATTCTACTAAAAACTTAAACAAGCCTGAACTTCCCTTGCGCGCTTTCTCAATATCTGTTTTAGTCAGCTTCTTCTGATCATGCTTGTGCTTTGCTTCGATGATCTCATTCAAGTCTCGCAAATATCTGGCCGGGATTTTTCCAGTAGAGATCAATTCGTCTTCAAACAATTTTATCAGCTGCGCGTCCTGCGCTTTTTCCACGCCTTCCAGTTTCAGCACGTCTCTGATGATAGTCATGACTTCGTCATAGAGCATAGTAATGCTTCGTTCATCATGTTTGGTTTCGATTTCAGTAAATAATTCTTTAATTCGCTTCAGAAACTTTTCTGCATCGTCGATGAGCTTGTCTAATTCCGTTCCGGTCAATTCTTTTTTGTCGCCGTGCTCGATTTTCTTACGAATATCTACGTTGTTGCGTAGAATCTTAACATATTCTGGTTCCAGCATCTTTTCTTTCTTGACAAAAATCTCTTCCAGTACGTCAGGAGTTTCCCTCGGCGTAGGCGGCGGCAAGCCGTATAACATGATCGCTGCCTGCGAAGGAGTTAGGATCGCATAGTACGTATCTTCCATGCCCATTTCTTTTAAGCGTCCTTTCACTCGGTTGATGCTCTGCTCCCCCGTGCTCATAAATAAGTCAATTGCTTCCCGGCTTGGTTTAATGCGGCCCATCCTCAGTAATTGCTTCCAGGGCATGAAAATGCCGCGGTCGTAGAATGGCACGCCATCCCTTAACAGTGTAAAGATAATTGGATTTGCTTCTTTTAATGATTCCCAAAAATCAGTCAGAATATAGACTTGGATATTTAATTTATTTTTGATACCGGTCATATCACCTGCTTCCGCTCCCATGCCGATGATGATCGCTCGCAGTTTGTCTTTTAACTCGATCCTGCTCATCTTCTTAACGTCAGTATCATCAATGACGATCCAGACATCAATATCCGAGGTAGGGGTTGCCTTTCCTTGGGTCAAAGAACCAGCCAGGACATAACTGAGAATATATTTCTCAAACTTTTTGATGACCATGCTTTTATGGATCTCCGCAATCTTGATCGCGGCCAGCATTCCGGTATCATGCAACGGCGCGCTCATGGAGATAAGCCGGTTTAAATCATATTTAGCGTCGTAACAATTCTGCCAGATGTCGGTAAGTAGAGCGCACTGCGGAGTGATATCTTTATCTGCCTCTCCCCCTATCTGCTTCACTGCGGATGAGAATTTGTTGAATAACTCTTCCTTAGTCATCTTTTGGGAAGTAGTATCATCAACTACCACCATAACTTGGATTTTGTTTTCGTCGCCTTCTTTTTTTTCTTGCTTCTGCTCTCCTTCTTTAGGAGTTTCTCCTTCTTTTTGGGGTTTTTCGGGGGGTAGAAGAGCGATCCCCACAATATAATCTCCGAATTTTTCCAGAACTTTATCCTTAAATTTGTCTAACTTGTCTTTTATCGCTTTGAGTTTCTTTTCCATTTCCGGAGGGATGGCCGGCATATTTGGCGGTAATAGTAAGCCTTGTTCAACGGTCTTAATTTCCTTAGGTTGTTTTGATTTCTTAGCCATTATTTATTTCCTCCTGAGACAAATAGATAGTGATTTTAATCTATATTTTAAAAGCTTGTATTTATTTCTTTCTAATAGGAAGCATGTTTTCAGGGGATGAGCTTTTCCCAGCGTAACCTTTATAAATCTAACCCTTGTTTTTCTTACCCATGGAAGTACAGGACACTAAGGCGCAGAAAGTAAAAAGATTTATAAAAGAAGCCATGCGTGTGCTTCGAATCACTAAAAAACCCTCTAAAGAGGAGTATAAAAGCATCGTCAAAGTGACCAGCTTGGGCATCGCGGTTATTGGCGCCTTAGGCTTCATCATCTTCCTGGGAAAACAGCTTTTATTTTAACCATGTCAACGCAAATATACGGATTAAGGACAGCAGCAAACAGAGAAGACCAAGTAGTAGATTATCTCATCTCTAAGCTGCAAAAACAGCCAAATTTAGGTATTCTTGCAGTTATCAGGCCGCATGGCATGCGAGGATATATTTTCGTTGAAGCAACTTCTAAAGGTGACGCAGAAGCTACCTTGCAAGGCGTCCCTTACGCTCGCGGTTTGTTGCCAAGTGAAATTCCGTATCCTGAAATTGAACATATGTTAGAACAAGTCAAGATCGAGATGAACATCCGCAAGAATGACATTGTAGAAATCATTTCCGGCCCCTTCAAGCGAGAAAACGCTAAAGTCATCAGGATCAACAAACAGAAAGAAGAAATTGTGGTAGAATTATTGGAAGCAGCCGTGCCTATCCCTATTACAGTTAAGATGGATGCAGTGAAAGTTATCAGGCGTGAAGAAGACGCTGCTGAAGATAAAGACGAAGAGTAAAAACTTATTCTTAATTGCTTTAAATTTTAATTGACATCCTCCCACGCCCTAAAGGACCAAAGGGCCGGCTCTTTCTGCTTTTTCTTTGCATAATAAAAACTAAGCATCAACCATCTCGATCTCAATATTCAATCCTTCCGGAATAGGCACCCTCATCACTAATCGTAGAGTTCTTTCATCGGCAGCTAAATCAATCATGCGCTTGTGAACCCGCATTTCATACCTTTCCCAAGTAGCTTTCCCTTCGCCGCAGGGAGATTTTCTAGTAGCAATTTTCAGCTTTTTAGTAGGCAAGGGAATAGGACCATACAATTTTACTCCAGTTTTATCAGAAATATCCTTGATATCAAAACACACTTTATTCAAGCGATCTATATCCGTACTGGCTAATTTGATTCTGGCTCGTTGGGTCATAGTGTTGTGCTACACGATAAACATAGCCTGTTTACCGTGCTTAATTTTTTTTGTTGATTTGTTGAATTGAAAAGATGTTAAAATAAAAAACAAAATTACATCTGTTTCTTGACAACATCCATACACATACCAGCTGCTACGGTAACTCCTGAGTCACGGATAGCAAATCTGGACATCTGCGGGATGACGCTGTGTTTTTCAATAACCAATGGCTGCATTGGCTTTAAGCGGACTACTGCAGCATCACCATTTCTTAAGATGTCTTTGTTCTCAGTAACTTCTGCCCCTGTAGCTGGGTTGATCTTTTTGAGTATTTCAACAAATTGACAAGCAACTTGTGCAGTGTGGATGTGGAATACTGGTGTGTATCCAACAGTTACAACGCTGGGGTGCTGCATGATAACCACTTGCGCAGTGAATTCGGTTGCGACGGTAGGAACATTGTCAGCGTGACCTAAAACGTCTCCGCGAGCGATGTCTTTCTTAGCGATACCTCGTACGTTGAATCCGACGTTGTCGCCAGGCATAGCTTCAGGAATAACTTCGTGGTGCATCTCGATGGTCTTAACTTCTCCACCTATGCCTTTTCCTTCCCGTCCAGGTACAACCATGACTTTGTCGCCTATCTTCATAACTCCGGTTTCAACTCTTCCGACAGGAACTACACCGATACCAGTGATGTTATAGACATCCTGGATAGGCAATCGTAAAGGCAAGTTGGTTGGTTTTTGAGGAACATCAAACTTGTTGATAGCATCTAACAAAGTATCGCCAGTCCACCATGACAATTTGTCAGATTTCTTGGTGATGTTCTCGCCAGGCAAGGAAGCGATAGGTAAGAATCGTACTGTATCAACTTTCCATCCTGCTTGAGCTGCGTGCTTCTTTACTTCTTCCACTACTTCTTTGTATCGTGATTCCTTGTGATCTACTCCTGAAATGTCCATCTTGTTAACTGCAACAACCAACTGTCCTACGCCGAAAATCTTACTCAATCTCAAATGCTCGATAGTCTGCGCGTTAACTCCGTCGTTAGCTGCAACTACTAATACTGCGCAGTCAGCTTGAGAAG
>CAYIEF010000034.1:0-12132 GCA_964362365.1 uncultured Methanosarcinales archaeon
CGGTCGAAGTGATACTACTGGCTGTTACCGTTACTCCGGGATTGAACTTATCAACACTGAAGTTGAAAAAGACTGAGTTGTTTCGATTATCTACTGTATCGTTAGCAAAAACCCTAACTGTCTGAGCAGTATTTTCTCCGGAAAGAGAGGATACATTATAATTTACGGTCCATTGGCCGGAATTGTTAATACCAGTAATGTTAAAATCTGTTCCTGTCCCGTTGTCAAACACGAAGATGACACTGCCAACTACCGTTACGTTGTCAATAACGCTGACGTTAAAAGTCCTGTTACCAGTAGTCACCGTAAAATTGGTCCCAAATTGAATAATAGGGCCATTCGTATTAACGATGTTAAACGTAACATTAGGCGGGGTCCTGTCAACCGTAAAGTTGTAGATGACCGAATTATTCAGGTTGTTAAAGGTCCCGTTACTCATGGTGTCATTAGCCATTATCCTTACCAGCTGATTTCTTTCTTCTGCAAGGACAGAAACATTATAGCTCACAGACCATTGGCCTGAATTGTTAATCCCGGTAATGTTGAAATCCAGTCCAGTACCGTTGTCAAACCAGAAATATACAGAGTCTACTTCAAACTGTTTGCTGGCGTTATCAACTTGAGCCGGCTTAATATCAAAGACCGTAACGTTAAAAGTCTGGTTGCTGGAGCGAACACTGAAGTTCATACCTTGTTGAAGAGCAGGGTTATTCGTACTATTTAAGTTAATCGTCACATTGGGAGGAGTATTGTCAATAGTGATGTTAGTACTGCTGTTTTGAGCATAACCAATAAAAGTTTGAGTAACACCTCCAGACACGTTATAAACCCATACTGTTAGATTATATTTCCCATCGGGAAGAATGAGCGTATTAAAAGATCCATTTCCGAAGTTGGTTTGATTAGCAGTAGTATTAGATTGATTAATATTGTTAAAAAACGTGCCAGTCATATTATACCATCGAAAGGAAACATTCACGATATCCCTTCCGTGAGTTCCGTTGGCCAAGATAGTCACGTTTAAATTTATAGAGCCTACAAAATTTTGACCAGGTAAAGGTGTCACCCTACCAACTACTATATCCAGAAGGTGTCCCCCTAAATGAGCAAAAACCAAAAATGATAAGCCAACCACTATCAACATCAAAACCAACAAACCTTTCAATCCTTTTCTCATGTTAACATCCTACCTCTTTTCAGTGATTATGATTATGAACTAAGTTCTAGAACAAATCATAGGTGTTTATAATAGTTTATGACTACTTTAGAATAGTGAGCCATTTTACTACGCAGATTTTATATACAATAAATCTCT
This sequence comes from uncultured Methanosarcinales archaeon, assembly GCA_964362365.1. Classification (GTDB taxonomy): domain Archaea; phylum Nanobdellota; class Nanobdellia; order Woesearchaeales; family GW2011-AR9; genus JACPIL01. Next base: position 1,316 of record CAYIEF010000034.1, read on the forward strand.
TCTTGAGAGCATGAAACACTTCTTATTAACAGAACTCCCACTGCAAAACAAGACCGTTTTCCTTCGCGTAGATTATAATGTTCCTTTTTCAGAAAACAAGACTATTACAGATAATACTAAAATAAAAGCATCCCTTCCTACTATTAAATATTTACTCCAAAATAATTGTAAAATTATTCTGGCTACTCATTTCGGCAGGCCGAAAGGATTTTCACAAGAATACTCGGTAGCACCATTAGCCAAGGAACTACAAAAGTTGCTTCCTGCAAAAAAAATAGTAACATTAAACGATTGCGTCGGTAAAAAGATACTTGAAACCATACGGCAAGGAAAACCACAAACCATTTTTATGCTTGAAAATCTCAGATTTTATCCAGAAGAAGAAAAAAATGATTCTTTTTTCGCCCATTCCTTAGCGAACCTGGCAGATTTGTACGTTAACGACGCCTTCGGGGTTGCGCACAGAAAACATGCATCAGTGTGCGCTATAACTAAATTTCTTCCTTCTGCTGCCGGCCTTCTCTTAGAGAACGAAATCCGATCGCTCTCCCAAGCATTAAATCCAACCAAGCCTTCCGTATGGATCATGGGAGGAGCAAAGTTAGACAAAATCACTCTCTTGGAACGGGCTCTCAAAAAGTATGATCGGATATTAATAGGCGGAGCACTCGCCTTTGCCTTCCTGAAAGCGAAAGGCATTCCGGTGGGTGCTTCAAAAACGGATGCGGCTTCGATCGAAGTTGCAAAGAAAATTCTCAACAGCAAATATGCTGGCAAAATAATTCTCCCTCTTGATTTTAATGTTGCCGAATTTTTTTCTCCCAGAGCAAAGGCAAGCACGGTAGATTACCCCCATATTCAGCCGCATCAAGTAGGCTTGGACCTCGGTCCAAAAACAATTGCCTTATTTAGACGATATCTGGCTTCCGCAAAAACAGTGGTCTGGAATGGCCCTCTTGGATATATCGAATGGGCAAAATTTGCTGTCTCGACCAAAGAGATTGCCCGTTTCTTAGGGAAATTAGAAAATGCTGTCACCATCGCTGGAGGAGGCGAAACTGCAGAAGTGTTGATCAAGTTCCATCTCCATCACAATTTAACCCACGTTTCAACCGGAGGGGGAGCGGCTTTAGAATTCTTAGCCGAAGAAGGAAGATTACCTGTTTTAGAATGCTTGGAAAAGAACTATAAGAAGTTTAAAAGTAGTGTAAAATCAGGGGAGACTAATAAATTTCGAAAGACTTATATAATTCCATTATTTTGGAATAATCATTCCTAAAAATTGGAAAATGTTAACTAAAGAGCATACCATACTTGAACCATTTGCTAAAGAAGCGTGGAAGAAATTTACATTCAAAGAAATTAAAAAACTCTCCCATAATAAATCGAATAATTATGTTCATACTGCTCTTAAGAGGTTTGTTGCTTCAGAGCTTCTTCAAGGGCAAAAAATAGGCAACAACATTGTTTACTCATTAACAAAAAAAATACCTTCATTAAATACTATTGGTTTCGTTGCTGAGTATAAAGCAAATACCGCTAAGCATATCCCGAACAAAAATATCCAAAAAATCATCAATAAAATTAAAACTGCTTTCTACATTTTCATTGTTACCGGCAGTTATGCCAAAGCCAAGCAGAAAGAAACTTCTGATTTAGATGTAGTTATTATTTGCGATAATAAGCAAGAGCCTAATGCTATTCTCTCTCAAATAAAATTAGAATCAGAATTAATGATCCCAGAAGTTCATCCGTACGTATTTACTCAAGAGCAGTTTTATCAAATGCTTACAACAAAAGAAGAAAATTATGGGAAAGAAATTGCGAGGAACAATTTGATAATAACTGGAGGAAAAGCATATTATTTAATGCTCTCGGAGGCGATCGAACATGGATTCAACGGCTAAAATCTACTTACAGAGAGCGCTCAATGAAATCAGCGCGGCAAAACTGTTATTTGCTATCTCAAATGACCAAAAGAAGAAACAGGAATTCCAAATAGAAGAAGAAACAACCTTCTTTAGTTCAGTTATTTCACACTCCTATTACGGTATTTTTTATGGTGCAAAAGCCATTCTTCTTACAAAAAGCATTAAAACGGAAATGCCCGATGTTCATAAAAAGACCTATGAAGCATTTGAAGAACATTTCGTCAAAACTGGAATTCTGGATATGGAATTGCTCCAAATTTATCAGAAAATGATTGTTCGAGCGGATGAACTTCTGCAAATTTTTAAAGACGAAAAATGGAAACGGGGACATTTCACCTACCAAACCATCCCTCAAGCAAATAAAAAACCTGCGGAGCAATCAACACAGAATGCTTTGACATTCGTTAAAAACATTAAACTCATAATCGAAAAATAGCGCCCTACCCACTCATTATTATTATGATTATTTTTTCTGTTCCAGCACTAGAACCACCTTTCTGCCAAAACTGGATTTGATCAAGCTTTGAAGATCCCCCTGTTCACGTGCAAGTAACTGCTGCAATTTAGTTGATTTTTGGTTAAGTACAGAAATATCTTCCTCCAACTTTTTGACTTGTTTTACATAATGCTCTAGCCTATACGCAGCATCATCTACCTTAATCACAAAAAAATTATTATGGACTTGACCAGTGACTTCCTTTAATTCTATTTGCAACCCTTTATAATCTTCTTTTACAGCACGTAAGCGCTGGTTATATATGCCTTCCAAGGCCGAAAGTGAAGAGACCATCGTTTCTTGATGTAGATTAAACTTTCCCTGCCGGAGCAATTCAGCAATCTTCTCAAGGATTTCTAACACAAACAACCCTTCATCTTGGAAAAAGGAAGAAAGAGGATCTTTGATGTAGGAAAACAACAAGCCGTTAGACGGTTCTATTTCCTGGTATTGCTGCAGCAGAGGCTTTATTTTAGAGAAAAAAGAAAGGACCTCCATCTCTTTTTCTTCCATTTTGCCTTCTAATTCCTTTTTCTTTTTGGCGAGCTCATCTATATCAAGATTCTTTTTATCCCCATGAAGCTGTTGCAACGATTTTTCTTTCTCTTCCTTTTTTTGCTGAGCTGCTGCCAACCGGCTCATTTTTAATTCCCTCTCTTGATGCAGCTGCTGCAGATGGGCAATAGCACGGCGCACATACTCTGCTTTTGAATCGATAACTTGGACCGCATGATATTTGCTCTCGGTAATTTTTAGATCAAGTTTTTTTCTCGAGGCGTCTAAATCCAAAAGTGCTGCTAACAAAGGATTAGTATCAGAATTTGCATCCTCTTCTAAGATAAAACTAAAATCGTGAAAAAAATCTGTAGCTTCTATCTTTTCAATTAAGCCATGTAATCTTTTTTCCAATTCCTGATTTACTGCTAATACTTCTCCGACGACCGGTTGGTTTGGAAAATGCAACAAGTCTAAAATCTGCCTGGCCTCCCGAAAAATTGGGATAATCTCATTGGCGCTGGGATGTAATCGTACTTTTTTCGACCAACTATCCAATTGCGCTTCTAAAGCCCAGCGTTTATCTTCCAGAATCTTCGCATGTTCTTTGACTGCAGGAAGGAGATTATGTTGTTCTACTATTTCCCGCGAACGCTGCTGCATCCATTCCTGAAGCTGGGAAATAGAAAGCGTTTCTTGATCATCCTTTGGCGCACTCTTCAAAAATAATACTGCTTTTTGCAGCCAGCTCACTTACACCACCTCTAATTAAAATCTAAAGTAACACTATATAATCATTTCTGTAGGTAAGGATATAGGAAAAGTCTCTTATTTAGAGGGATTTTTGTAATGAGTTCTTCTACTATAGACTATTTGTGGTCTTGCAGCTTTATCAATGTTTACCTCCTCTCTTTCTACCCACTTATAACTACACGCTTTACATTCCTTTATATTTTTGTAAATGTTAATTCTTTCAATTCTTTTCTTAAAGTCAGAGTAAGTGCTATTTTTATGAGAACCATCTGAATAAAGCCATCTTGTCTCAACCCTATACTCCCAAGGCACCTTTTCCATTTTCTCAAAATCTCTACTTACATGCATCTTTACAAAGGCTCTTTTGCAATTCAAGCATCTAGTTTTACTAAACACAATGATTAGAATAACATTTATAGATAAAAGTGTAAGAAAAATCCAATAGGAAAGAGGGGATAAAAAAAGAAAAAAAGCTGCAGTAAATATGGAAATGATTAAGGGATTTTTGTAAAAAGGTAAAGTTTCAATCGGCATTAACGAATCAAGCTTTTTTTTAATAACGCTTGAAACATAATTGAGCTGCTTAGGAAATATCCATATACAATTAATATTGTTCAACTCATAAGCATTCTTCTTTCTGTGATACCTTTGTCTCTCTTGATCTCGTTCTTCAAAATATTTTTTATCCCACCCTCCTAGGTATTCAAGATAAACATTATATTTTGGCAGAAAAAAATCAGCTCTTCTACTTCCCTGGTAGTCCCCTTTTAGAAAATGGATTTCTTTTTCTTGCTCATATTTTATACCTAAACTTTCAAGTGCAGCACGGACAGCTCTTTCACCATCAGATTCTTTATTCGTACCTCTCATTCACTTTCCAGAGACAATCTCCAGCACATCTAAATTCTTCAAAGCATAATCCTTGCCAACCGTTTTCTTAGTCCGCACATCTTTTGCGCAGATGAAATTCTTTCCTAGATCGGTGTGCAATTTGTAGGCAAAATCTAATGCTGTGCTTTTTGGAGGCATCAAGAAACAATCCGGCAAAACATTACCATCTTTATCTTCTAACTTACTTACACCGCCAGGAAAGATAGCCAAATATTGCAGTAGTTTAAACACTGCGCTGTCCAAAGCTTCCTGGACGCCGGTAGAATAATAAACATTCAATATTTTATGCTGAATAAATTCTAAGGCTTTCTTCTGCCGTTCATTTAATTTCTCTGGCTGCAGGACGGTAAACTGTTTTTCCCCGGGAACATATTCAATCAATCCTGTTTTAGCTGCTTCCCGCAGGGCGATTTCTGCTTCGGCAGAGCAGGGAATAAATGTATACTCCAAAAATTCTTCTCGCAAGCGCTTCAGATTCCCTGCAGCAGTGGAAACATCAGCTTTGTTGCAGGCGATAAGCATCGGTTTGGTTTTCTTTCGCAGATATACTGCCAGACTCTTCAAATTTGCTTCAGACCAGACGTTTGGTTTCTCTTTATCCAAGCCAAGCTTTTCTATGGCTTCCTCAACCATCGCTTCTGTAACTTTTAAGCCAGATAACTGTTTTCCTAAAGCTTTTTGGATCTCTATTTTCTCCTGCATTACCGTACGTGCAAACTTCTCCCAACCTTTCTGGATAATACCCAGATACCACATATCTAACTCTACTTCCAGAAAGCGAACATCTTCCAGAGGATCATAACTTCCTGCTTCTACTACTTCGCCTTTTTCATTGGTAGAGCCAGAAACATCGATGACATGAATCAAGGCATCAGCCTGGCGCAAGTCATCAAGAAATTTATTGCCCATTCCTAAACCTTGGTGTGCTCCGGGAACTAGTCCAGCTACATCTAACAGCTGCACTGGGACGAAACGGAATTCTTTCACCACATAGCCATTACGTGGATTAGAAACTTTGCCGAATTCTCGAGCCACATCTTTTACTTTCACATAACCAACACCGGAATTAGGCTTTATGGTTGCAAAAGGATAGTTAGCTATCTCTACTTCCGCTAAAGTAGCGGCCTTGAAAAAAGTGCTTTTCCCTACGTTAGGTTTTCCTACTATACCTATAAGCATGATTTTTTCCTCCATGCTTGTAGGCTCCAAGTGTTAACGCGGTTGCCGATTAACATTTTGGGTTCGAATTCCACTATATATATAAAGATTAAGCTTCTGCCTTTTAACCATGAGTTACGCCTTCGGCCATCTGGTAGGAGCATGGTGTGCAGGAAAGGTTTACGAATATTTTTCCAAAAAGAAAATAAGCCATGCAGCTTGGTTTTTTTTACTCTTAGGCGGCATTCTGCCCGACATAGATTTTCTCTTAGACTGGACTTTGGGATATGATACTCATAGAACTGTTACCCATAGTTTTATTTTTTTAGGGCTAGCTATCTCCATCGTATACGTTCTTTTTTCAATACTCAAACACCAGGAAAAGAAACAATTTGCCCTCTTTCTTGGTTTAGGAATAGTAGTCCATCTATTTCTTGACTCACTTTTTGGAGCAGGAATACCTTTGTTGTGGCCAAGCATGATGCATCTCTCATTGCTGCAGGGTATAAGTTATTCCGTCCTGGAAGGTTCTACCTTTAGCCGCGGGGATGTTGTTGAATTAGGTCATCAGCTTCGCTTTGCGATACTTGACATGGCCATCGGCACGGCCTGGATATTTTATTTATGGTTTAAGAAAAGAGTGCAGTTTTAGAGTCATTAGCATTCAAAACCAAAAATAATATAAAGTAGACCATTTTATTAGTAATAAGTGTGGACGTGTCGGGGATCGAACTCGAAACCATAGTTTTGCGGACCTTGGCCCAGACCACTGGCGCGCCCTTTACACCTTTTTCTCTTTGTCAGCCATCTACATTTAAGCATTATTGTTTTAGAAAACCATTATCATCGCTCTCTCTTATGTGAATTAAAGTTTCACAAAATATCCCCAACCTGCTCTCCCTAAACATTTATATATCTCATTTTCTTCTTAAGAATTGTGCCCGCAAAAGCAGCTAACCCTTTTGGAAAAGATAAAAGTAAGTTTGTCCCCATCTTCCCAGAATTCAGTCCGCTCAAAGTCAAGTACAAAGACGTATTTGACCTGAAAGCTTTCTATGAAGGATTATGGGAATGGTGCAAAGAACACGGCTGGAAAGACTGGGAGACCGATCTAGATACCTTCGAGCGCTTTTATGGAGAGCGAGTTACCACCGGAGGAGTAAAAGAAATCTGGATCCGCTGGAGAGCCTGGAAACCGGCAGAAGGAACACCTTCAGTCAAGCAAAATGATAAAGAAGTGGGATACCTTACCTATTACTTAGACATAGATTTCCACGTTTTGGGACTGAGTTCAGCAGAAATCGTCAAAGACGGCAAAAAAATAAAAGCAGACAAGGGAGAGATAGAAGTTAGCATCAAGCCTTTCATCGAAAAAAATTATGAATACGAATTTGAAAAACATTCACTGTTGAGGCATATCCTAGATGTTTTCAGCGCCAGAATCTACAAGCAGAAATTGGAAGAGCGCCAGCGTGAACTGTATAGAGAAGCGTATGTGATGCAGACCTTCATCAAGCAATGGTTCAAGTTGAAGACTTATATGCCCTATGTACAGGGAGAGAACTTCTTTCCTTCCAAAGCCTGGCCTTCGCATCAGTGAGAGCAAAACTTTAATAAAGGAACATTCTGAGTTTACCGTTATGCCCCAGTAGCACAGCGGTACTTTGCGCAGCAAAGGTTTGCGCGGAGCGGAAAAGTGCACCCGACTTGTACTTATCTACTATGTTTTCAAATAAAATCAAAGCATAGCAAGATATCGGGAGGCCGGGAGTTCAAATCTCCCCTGGGGCTTTTTATCCCTAACCGAAATATTTAAAAATAACAAGCATTTCTACAGCTTATACAAATGATAGATGTTAATCATTCTTGGTGTTGATTGATGGAAGATTCAAGGTTAAAAACTGGAACTACAACTGTGGGGATCGTCTGTAAAGATGGTATTGTCCTCGCCGCAGATAAGCGAGCTACCGCCGGACATATGATTGTAGATAAGAGGGCCGATAAGGTGCATGTCTTATCAGACGACTTTGCTGTCACTATTGCGGGTACCGTTTCTGATGCTCAACTCATTATCAAGCTTATCCGCGCGGAACTCAAGTTAAAAGAAGTCAGAACCTACAAAAAACCATCAGCAAAAGAAGCAGCTAATTTGTTAGGCGGAATATTGTATTCAAGTATCAGAAGACCAAGCATGCTTCCGGGAATCGCGCACTTCCTCTTAGGAGGAAAAGATGTGCAGGGATTGCATTTATACGATCTGTTCCCCGATGGAAGCATTACCAGGATAACTGATTTCATCTCTTCAGGATCAGGATCAGTGTTCGCCTATGGCGTCCTAGAGACACAGTGGAAGAAAGACATGACTACTGATGAAACAGTAGCTCTGGCCGTGAAAGCAGTCAATACCGCTTTGCAGCGGGATAGCGCTTCTGGTAACGGCATCGATGTAGTAGTAGTTAACGAGAAAGAGATCAAGCGAGTGATGCACAAAGAAGTAGCGTACAACCTGTAAGCGTTTTCTTTCACCCTCGTCTTATTTTTATTACTAAATTTGAGAGCTAAATAAATCATTTGAAGCATAAGGAGAAATTACCATGGTAGACATTTTAAAAGAAATCATCAAGGTTTTGCCCGAAGGCAAGATCTCGGACGCAGCATTCGAAGGAGCAAATATCGTCCTTTACACTAAAGATAAGAATTATTTTTTCGATAATGAAGGCACTATCCGCGAAGCAGTAAAAGAATTTCGCAAGCGTATAGAACTGCGGGCTGATCCGGCACTCTGCCTGGAACCGGACAAAGCAAAAAAAATGATTCAGGAGATCATTCCTGCCGAAGCCGGAGCAAACGAATTTATTTTTGATCCACCGCGATCCATGGTCATTGTGCATGCAGAAAAACCTGGCCTGGTGATAGGGAAGCAGGGAGAATTATTAAAGGAAATCAAAGAGAAAACGTTTTGGATCCCCCTCATCAAGAGATTGCCGCCGATCCGCTCCAAATTGATCGAAAGCGTTCGTTCTGTATTATACGAAAACGCTGATGAAAGAAAAAAATTTCTCAACAAGACCGGGCATCGGATTTATGATGGCTGGTTAAGAGAAAAGAAACAGGAATGGATCCGCTTATCCTGTTTAGGCGCGTCCCGGCAAGTTGGAAGGACTTGCTTCCTGCTGCAGACCCCGGAATCGAGAGTCATCATTGACTGCGGCATTGATCCCAGCCAGGAAGATGCAGGAGCATACCCTTATTTTGATGCTCCTGAATTTAACATCGGAGAGATAGATGCAGTAGTTGTAACCCACTCCCATCTAGATCATTCTGGATTAATCCCATACTTGTTTAAGTTCGGCTACCGCGGGCCAGTATACTGTACCTTGCCTACTCGCGATGTCATGATTTTGTTACAGTTAGACATGATCAAAATCCAGCGCGCGGAAGGGAAAGAGCCAATCTACACCAGCGACGAAGTCCGCCAGATGGTATTGCATACTATCTGCTTGGAATATGAAGAAGTTACTGACATCACTCCAGATGTACGTCTTACCTTGTATAATGCTGGACACGTGATTGGAAGCTCCATTGTGCATCTGAATATTGGCAATGGGCTGCATAACTTCGCCTACACTGGAGACTTAAAGTACGCGCGCACTAATATTTTGGAAGCAGCCAACACTCATTTTCCGCGATTGGAAACCTTGATGATGGAATCTACCTACGGCGGAAAAGAAAACACCATGGCTGAACATGAAGCAGATGAGTACATGGTCAAAGTCATCAAGGAAACCTTTGAGCGCGGCGGGAAGGTATTGATGCCCGTACTTGGTTCTGGGCGCGCTCAAGAAGTCATGATCATCTGTGAAAGATTGATGCGGGAAAAACGAATCCCAGAAGCGCCGATCTATGCTGACGGCTTGCTGTGGGATATCACTGCGATTCATACTGCCTATCCAGAATTTATGAACCGCAACATGCGCGAACAGATCTTCCACCAGGAGCAAAATCCTTTCCTATCGCCGTTCTTCAAGCAGGTAGGCTCAAACAAGGAGCGGCAAAAAATCATATTAGAAGAAGGCCCTTGCCTGATACTGGCAACTTCAGGAATGCTTATGGGAGGCCCTTCTGTAGAATACCTTAAGGAGTTATGTGAAAACAGGAAACATTCTCTTATCTTCAGCTGTTATCAACCGCCTGGCAGCCTAGGTTTCAAAATCAGAGAAGGAGATAAAGAGATTGTACGTCGGGAAGGACAAAAAACCGAAGTGTTCAAAATCAACATGGACGTACACAGAGTCGAGATCACCAACCACTCCGACCGAAGACAGCTGATGAATTTCGTCAAACACTGTACGCCTCAACCAAGAAAGGTTATAATTGTACACGGAGAATCTTCACGATGTCTGGATTTAGCATCATCTATTCATAAGACATTTAGGATAGAAACGGTAGCTCCGAAGAATCTGGAAGTTATTAGGATAAAGTAGGGAAGAATAGTGGTTTTTTAGGTTTTGAGTGAGAAAGTATTATAGAACAGAAAAGCATATAAAATACTAAAAAGTTCTTATTACTATGGTGTCGCTAGAAGAAAGTATTGAAAGAGACCTCGGTAAGCTTGCTAAAATGACTGCAGATAGTCCAGATTTTAAGTGTTTCTTAGACTGTGCTTGTGAACTTAGTAAAAAATTTATTGAAGGATATATTTCTATTGATTCATTTAATGCTCCAAAAAGGGATAGAGTAGTTAGTTTTATGGCAGAATACGGTGGACATAAAGGAGACCTGTTGGAGGCACTATACCATAAACATGGATTAACTGATGATGATCGTAGAGATGTCGAACCACTTATGGAACAATCAAAAAGAGATAATAATTTATTTCATACAATGATAGATGTACCAGAAGATTGTGCTGTAAAAATAGACGAAGAAGTGAAGAAATTTGTAGTTGCATACTTAAAATCCAATAGAAACAGGTTATCGGGGACAGGGTATAATTATCTGATGTCTAGACTTATTGAAAGCTAAGCAGTTACTAAAGTACGTACCGAGGTTCTCTACTAAATCTTAAGTTTTTGTCTTGCCGCCAAGGAGGC
>CAYIEF010000035.1:0-11648 GCA_964362365.1 uncultured Methanosarcinales archaeon
GTTTTGGAGGAGGGTCGAAAATGAAGCTAAAACGAAATAATATTAGGACACGACACATGAGCAAACCTTTTGAAACTCATCTCAACTTCTTAAACGCAGCTTTAATGTCTTTCTCCGCCCAGCCGCGCTTCTCCAGCGCGCTGCGGATATCTTCGTCAGAAACACCTTGCTCCCGCTCTGAACTCACCCATTCTCTAACTTCTTCAAAACTAGCTTCCTTACCCTTCCACTTAAAGTAATAGAGTAAGCCTAAGACTAACAGAACCGTAGCCAATACCACGGCGATAATCAATCCTTTATTTTTTGCAAAAAATGATCCTTCTTCTACAACCGGTTTCGTTGGCGTAGTGGTCGGCTCTGGAGCAAATTCCTGACAAGATTGCTGTCCTACTGGTTTATTCAATACCGTTCCACAATTATTTTGATCGTAACAAGTTCTGGTTTGAATTCCATTTACACAGGTAGACCAGCTCAGGCAAGTCCATGATTCCTGACATGCAGCACACGGCCTGGTTTCTTCTTCCGGTGCTTCACACTTATTTTTATCTGTACAAGTGCGCCTTTCCAAATTATCCAAACCACAGCTAGACCATTCCCCGCACTCAAATGCAGGTTCACATACTACTTCTTCAAGACATCCAGAAGCATCAACACAAAAGTTTTCCTGCGCAAGGCCATTGCTGCAGCTGGCCGAGACAGTATATTTCCCCTTGGTGAGATCTGAGGAAGCATGGTAGCTGGTACTCCAATTGCCTTCGCCGCTTTTAATATCAACTAGATTGCCGCTGGGGTTAAGAAATTTAGTGATGGATGTTCCAACACAATCGCCGACATTGGCAGTAACAATTTCACCGCTGTTGTATTCTGTTTTGTCAGTGGAAACGTTGACGGCTGCAACTAACGAAAGAGATAACAACAAAAGTACAAAGTATAAGAGTTTGCAGCGCACCATCAGCTATAGGTTTCCTCCAGTTTTCCAAACACCGCGGGATTTGGTTCAACATCAAATACAATGACGGATTTTTTCTTGACGCTTGCTTGCGGATATTCCACCGTAATAAGAAGCGAGGAATTCGCAGCCATACCGCCGGTTATTTCATCCGACTCCAGCTTTAGCACTTTACCATTGCCATTATACAAGATGGTATACACCATAACTTTCTGAGAGAAACTATCGGTAGCAGTCAATAGTGTTGAAAAGGTATTGTTTGCCGGAGTTATTTCTCCCAGAGAAACTTTAGTTCCCGTAACTACTTTTACCGGGGTTGGAGCAGCACAAAGACCATTACTGCACATTTCTCCTGAAGCACAACTTACGGAAGCGTTATAACCAGAACCGTCTGCTTTGCATTGCTTCCTTGCGCTTGGCCCTTCACAGAGCCATTCATTTGGCGGGCATATGTTTTTACATATTCCATTTTCACAATAGTTTGATAAACAATCAGTATTAGCTGCGCAAGTTTTTCCATTAACACATTTTGGACAGGCAGCGCCGCCGCAATCAACATCTGTTTCTGTTCCGGTTTTCTGATTGTCAAGACATGCGGATGGCGCTGAACAGGCATTCTTATCGAATCTGCAGCCAATCGTACACGATAATGCGCCGGCAGTAAATCCGAAGGTTTGGCAAGACTTGCCAGCAAGATTGGCATTATCGCATTCTTCGGCGCCTTCAATTATGCTGTTGCCGCAAACTGCTCCTGCATGCACATTCTGTAAAACGATTTTATTAACGGCAGCGATATACCAAACCTTAAGATCGGGAATAGTGTCATCAAGATTTAAATAAATGGGAGAACTATCTTCTGCGCCTCCAGCGTATAAGGTATCCTGTGCTACAGATACGCCTGGGGAGTATAATTCATATCCATACAACTGTGATCCTTTATTGGTAAGACTAAAGTTATAACTTTTAGGAGTAAGATCACTCGGAGAAATTCCCGCTCGCAGAGTAATTTTTTGTGATGCAGAAGGAAGAGCAAAGGCAACATAACTTTCTTTCGTTAAATCAATTTCCCCACCCGTCCAGGGAGTTTCGCCGACAAAAACTGCTCGTCCAACAGCGGCGCGGTAATTAAAATAAACACCTGCAAAAACAAGAAGAACCGCCAATCCCACTATAATGGGGACTGCTATCTTGGTCGCTTCCCTTTTCTTTACCATTTTCAGCCGGTTTTTAATTGTCATATTATTTTAATCGCCAGGTTAAGGTTATAATCTTCGCACTGTTATCATAGCGCTCTTTTTATCTTTATCAATATTCTGAACCTTGATTTCAAAACGTACGTCCTTATGCATTAATACGCGTACTTCCTCTTTTGCAAACCAACGGTGAAGCAAAATGTCGTCTCCGGTTTGCAAGCTCAGTTTCACTAAATCTCCTGAAACGTCAGACACTTTTAGCATATACGGAACTTGATCCAGCTGAGTAACGAAATTGATACTGCCGCCAACAGCAGTATTCAAGCGGATGAAACTGCCATCATCAGGCAGATAACTATACTCTGCTGCCGTGAAGGAAACTACCAGCGGTATCTTTTCATCTTGAGTTTCCTGTTGTTCGACCAAGAGTACAGTGTCATTAAGCACAAAAGTGCCGCTGAAACTTATTGGAGTCAATTTTTTAAGATTGCGGATAGACTGCTGAGGCGCCCCTGCCGGGAAAGGCGCAAAACTCAAGCTCTCTAACTTTGGACTTTGCGCTAACGGCAGATAGAGCGCGCCGCTAAAGTTAAAAACGGGATATTTCTTTGCCAGTACATCATTGCTAAATTTAACCCAGCTTATTTGCTCTTGAACTTTAGGCAGAGGCAGGCTTTCTCCTTTCTTCAGCTCCAGCAGTGAATGGATAAACACCTTCTTTTTTTCTCCCGTCTGTCCATTCGCTTCTAAGACATACTTATTATTATCTATAATAAGAACTGGAGTTGCGCCAGCAGCAGGATCGGCAATAGCATCAAAAACTTTTTGAGTGTCTTTTTCGCCGCACAGGCGTGCCGAGACCAGGGGAGCGTACACCTCCTTGAAACAGAGCCGCAGGATTGTACCATCGCCAAATTCCACCAGGTTGGCAGGAGTTAGTTCGCTCATATACTCAGTAAACTTCACCGCCGCTGCTAATTTTTCAATGGAGACAGCGCTGAAAGTCATTACTTTCTCTTCAATATTCACTTTTACAGTAATGCGTCCGTCAGGTATGGTAAACTGTGCATCGCCTCCTTCAACAGTTACCTGGAAGCTCTCCGTGCCATTCAAGTACCGTAAAGTCAATTGCGCTGGGTCATAGAATTTCACCGCTCCAGGATTGCCTTTATGTCCAAGCAGATAATATGCTTGGTTATATTGCAGTGCTAACTCCCTGCCTCCAGTGAAGCTGGCGACGAAAACATCATTAAAGGGGCGCTTTTGTGCCTGTTTGCTTAAATCATAAAACTGGTAGATTAAAGCAGTTTTAATAGGCTTAGCGCCGGCAATTTCTGCAGCATGATAATAGAACAATGTTGAACCATCTACCACCAAAGGCTGCCGATAAGGGAGAGTGTAAGCCAGTTTTTTTTCTGTTGAGAATACCTTAAAGGTGGGTTGATACAGCTTGGTATCATCCGAAGCTGCGGAAACTTTTCCGAAAGCTGGATTTACGATAGTTACAGCTCCCTTAGAGCTTAACGACGTAAATAAATCCTCTTTCAGATTGACTGGTTTTAGCTCTTCTACAGATTTACCGCTCAGCTCGAAAGGCGGCGGAGGAACACCGTAGTTTCGCTGTAGGAAAATCTTCTCTCCCTCCAAGCCAGTAAATTCTACCAAATCTTCGCTTCCAGCCGCTTTCAGCGTAGTTGTTGCTGCCCCTTCGTAGGCAATTAATTGCAGGTTCAAAAGTGAGATGATAGGAGAAACTGGATGATGTAATAAATAGAGTCTCTCGTTAAACTTTACCGCCATTCTTCGTCCAACAATCATGCTGTTAATGAAATCGTTATAGACTAGTTTACGCGTGTCGCCTAACATAAAATCAGGAGTGCGGGAAAGGTCTTGGATGGTAAATACGGAAACTTGCTTTTCATTATTTACAACCTCATACAGGAAAGCGTATTTTTCTCCATTCAAATCCCGCAGCTCTAAAACGTTTCTTTTTAAGGTGAACTGTTCCGCGTCATTTCTACACACCAGGGCTTGTTGAGTATCGGCTTTGTTATCAGTCTTACATATAGCCAACTGCCCAACAAGGGAAGGATCAAGTATTTTAACTGGAGTATTAAATGTGAATTGAACTTCATGCAGTTGAGTTAAACTATATGGCGTAACATAAGCAGCAGGCGCTTCTCCCGGTCCGAGAGACGAGATTTTTACTTCGTTCTCTAATACTCCTACAGCGATGGTTTTCTGACCGAGCGTTTGGAAAGTGTACCACGGTGTCCCCGGAACACTTTTCGGAGCAAATTCTTTTTTTGTAGGGATATGCGCCAGCTTGGTTTTTTCAAAGGAAAATAAGTCCGCAACCGTGCTAGTGGTTAGCAGATAATATTCACCGTCGAGAATGAGCATAAGGGACTGCCCGGCCGCGAAATTATTGGCGAATGTACCGAGTGGAAAGGAAAGCTCTTTATCGAGAGTAGAGGTCAAGATAGCACGGACAGCTTTTTTTGCTCCCGGAGCTGGCTCATCATAGAGGAAGGTAATATGTGTAGTATGCGTGGTGTCCGTAAAGGGTTTGGCATTGGTTTTGGCTAACGATGGAGTGGAATCGAGAACTTTGTAAACGACAGTGCCGGCGCAAACAGTTACTTTGTCTAATACCTTCTCGGTGCCGCCTTTATTATCGCAAATAGCAAGTTGAGATAAATGGCTTGCAGTTACAGCTATAGAAAAGATGAAGATCAGGGCCATGAACATATAGAGACGGATGGTTTTCATTTTATAGTTATAGTTGCTCCCGGGCAGAGCCCTGCCTGTATGGAAGTTTCAAAGCTGGCTTTGGCATTAAGTTCAATGGAAGTTGACGTTGAACAATCACTATCGTTACAATCCACCTTTCCATCAGCGTCGTTATCTTTTCCATCTGTGCATGATGTTTCTGATGAAGGACAGGCATATACCTTCCAAGTCCCAAACAATAATACTGATGCACCTTGGCAATTCGTATCTTCACAATCTACTTTCCCATCATTGTCATTGTCCTTTTTATCTTTACATAAAGTATACGAATCCTCCGAGGGAGTACATTCCTTTTTACCGCTGCAATCTGAATCCTTGCAATCCAAATCACCATCACCATCATTATCTACTTTATCAATACATGATGCCTCAGTGTAACACTTGCTTAAACCAGCAGCCCAAATTTGTTTAATTTCGCCGTCGGTTAGAGCTCGTTTATAGACGGAAAGCTCGTCGATGCCTCCCAGGAATAATCCAGCAGCAGAGTCAGCAACGGTATATGCGCCCACTACAAATTGTTCCATAGAATCCTTAATTTCCTGAGCACCCATATCAAAACTTTTGCTTTGAGCATTCACAAAAAGTTTAAGAGCCGGACCGTTACGAACTACAGCTATATGCGTCCACGTTCCAGTAGCTATTGGCAAATTATCATGACGAACTAATTTATAGTCGGTCCCCGTTCCATAAAAGAAGCTCAATTTTTTATCAGACAGACTCATAAATAACCAATATCCATCATACTTAGTGCCGCCTTCAAGATGTTCCACAATAGTTCTCTCTGCATTTGCGCTAATATCATCTGCTCGAATCCAACCTTCGATAGTAAAATCTCCTGCGCCAAACTCCAGGCGGGAATCATCGTTGTGCCGCAAATAACCGCTAAAAATACCCAAGGCTTTGCCTACTTTCCCGTCAAGAACAGTAGTAGTCTTTCCTACCCAGTCTAAATTAATTTGATTGTTGGAAGAATCTTTAGTATATTTACCCCCGGTCGCATAGCTGGATATTTCTTCCATTCTCCACCAGGCTACCAAACCTTGGGGAACGTCAACACAGGATACTAGCGGTGTGCTTACCACCTGCTGTGGTGTAAGTTGAGTGCTAACTGCCTGCAAAGCTTTCCCTACCAAAGGACGCGGAGCAACATATAACAAAACCGCCACTAACACAACAATAACTACTAAAGACACCCCCGCAACCAGAAAAGTCTTTTTTATTCCTGGAGGAGAAGGGGGCTTAGATGCTTCCCTCTTTTTACGCATACCAATATGGAAAACTTCTTTCCTTATAAATTTAATTGTATCCACAAATTCAGAAAGATTAAAATAATCAAATTTTTTGTTAATCTATATGAATGAATTATTGAGCTTTGTAGCGAAGAACCATGAGAAGCTGGTTTTGAATGACCGACAAGCCCTAGTGAGGATTTCTAATCAGATAGAAGTATTGAAGAAAGAACAAGACGAAAAGAAAAAAGTGGCGGTAAAACAAGCGATAAGTATGAAATTAGATGGGCTGCAAACAGTTGCCCAAACCAGGCACTATGCCAGTGCAAGTTATACTAGCCCTTATGCTGATGTAAACAACCGGCTAATTTTAGAAAGAGCGGTGGGAATTGCCAGAAGATTGTTGCGGAAAGCCTAACTCAAGTTTAACCATAAATATTATCGTGATGACCTAATTCAAAAAAGATCACCTTTTCTTCTGATGGCAGATATTTGAAGATGAGAACAAAAGAACCTTTGATATGCACTCGTTTAAATTGCTGCATTGGCGCTCGTAGATTTTTATAATGATTAACATTCTCACAGCAAAGAATTTCTTCAATTTTATTCATAACTATCTCGTGCATGATCTTATCTTTCTTGGCAATTTTCTGAAGCGTCTTCCTAAGACCTTCCTCAAGCGAGAAATCACGCATTTTCGATGTCCTTCCGCAGATCAGAAATAGATTTGTAAGCCTTAAATTTACCAGATTTCTCCATAACCATCATTTTTCGTACAAATTCCGGCCTTAACTTGGGCTCAAGAAATTCTTCTTCAAACTTATCGATTACGAAATTAACAGCTTCAGATTTATTTTTAAGACCGTATTTACCTTTAACAATAGTCAAAACCCTATCCTCATATTCGCCTAAGTTAACAATTGCTTGTGCCATTTTTATCATCAATATTATTATTTATAATAAAATATTACTAATCATTATATAAAACTTTCGCTCAGTTTCTCCCGTAATCTTTATAAATAATTAACAATAGTTAAGTGGCATGCAAAAAGTAGATATTAACCTCAACCGGGAACTGTACGATAAAGCAGACCAGCATAAAGCTAAATTTATCGCTAAACCAGGCTTAAATGAAGAGATTGTAAGGCTTATTTCCAAAAGTAAAAATGAACCAGAATGGATGTTGGAAAAGAGGTTAAGGGCATTAGAATTATTCAATCAAACTCCCGTGCCCAATTGGGGCCCAGATCTAAGCCAACTAGACGTCAATGAAATTGTCTTCTTTGTTGATCCCAATGCCAAGGAAACAGACAAATGGGAAGATGTTCCAGCAGAAATCAAACAAACCTTCGACCGCTTAGGAATTCCTGAAGCAGAAAAGAAAGCATTAGCCGGAGTAGGGGCGCAGTATGATAGTAATGTTGTATACCACCATTTGATGAAAGAACTAAAAGATCAAGGCGTCATTTTCGAAAACATGGATGTTGCGGTGCAAAAATATCCTGAATTGGTAAAAAAATATTTCATGACTTCCTGCATTCCCATCAACGACCACAAATTTATCATGCTTCACGCTGCCGTATGGAGCGGTGGAACCTTCATCTATGTCCCCAAAGGCGTCAAAGTAGAGCTTCCATTGCAAGCGTACTTTCGTATGAACGAACAAAGCGGCGGACAGTTTGAACATACTTTAATTATCGTCGACGAAGGCGCGGAATTGCATTATTTGGAGGGCTGCAGTTCACCAAGATACAGCAAAAATTCGCTGCATGCTGGCTGCGTAGAATTACATGTTCTTCCAGGTGCGAAGATGACTTATTCATCTATTGAAAATTGGAGTAAGAATGTCTATAACTTAAACACCAAACGAGCAATCGTGCATAAAAATTCAATAGTTAGATGGCTCAACGGCAACATGGGCAGCTGTAAAACCATGTTATATCCTTGCTCAATATTAGCAGGAGAAAACGCGCATTCAGAAAGTATCGGTATCGCTTTTGCTGGTCCAGGACAGGATCAGGATACTGGAGCGAAAGCCATCCATATTGCGCCAAATACAACTTCTATCATCAAAGCAAAAAGCATCAGCAAAGGCGGAGGCATTTCCAGCTACCGCGGATTAGTCAGAGTTACGAAAGACGCAGTGAATACCAAATCAAATGTACAGTGCGATGCTTTATTACTCGACAATGAATCTGTTTCCAATACCTATCCGTACATGAAAGTGGACAACAATAAAGTCAATCTAGGCCATGAAGCTACGGTCAGCAAAATCGGCGAGGAACAATTGTTTTATCTTACTAGTAGAGGATTGACAGAACAGCAGGCCGTTCAGATGATTGTTTCTGGTTTTATTGAGCCGGTGATAAAAGCATTGCCATTAGAGTATGCGGTGGAATTGAATAAATTGATTGAATTGGAAGTTGAGGGATTTTAGAGAATAGAGAAGTAAAAATGGCCACTACTCTAACCCAGTTGAAAGAACAAGCAGAGAAAAAATTTACCGAGTTAGAACTACCTGCTTTCAATCACGGAAAAGGATTTGCATTAAATATTGCGGTTGAATGGGAAAAAGTGTTTGCTGAGATGCAAAACTCAGATCCGGAAATTATTGCTGACCCAAGAGTAAAAATCTGCAAGCTCTCAGAATTAGATGCGGAATTCATTTCCAAATATGCGCAAAAACTAATCCCGCCTGAAAATAAATTATTAGCGCTACATTACGCTGCTAACCCAGATGCAATAGTTATTATTATTCCAAAAAACACCGCTATTGAAAATCCAATTATTATTAATACCGAAGCAAAAGCAACAGCATCTGCAGAAAGTATTATTGTTGTTACCGAAGAAGGCGCAGAGGCAACAATCATTGAAAATATAACCTCAGTATCTAATGCGCATTATAAAAGCCAAGTTGTTCAATTATATCTGCAACCAAGAGCAAAAATAACCTACTGCACTGTGCACAACGAAGAGAAAGGAACACACTCCTTGGCAACCAAGCGAGCAGAAGTTTTGCAGAATGCAAGTGTGGAATGGTTTGACTTTGCTATTGGAGAAGGATTTACACAAGTTCAGCTGAGAAGTCATCTTCTAGAAAGCGGAGCAGAAGCGCAGCAATATCAAGCGATTGTTGGTACTGAAGCACAGCAATGTGATTTTAATTCAGATGCCTTTCATGAAAAAAGTAATACCAAATCAGTGATGCTAGCTAAAGGAATTCTTGCTGACAAAGCGCGAACTATGTATCGTGGAACTATTAGAATTGAAAAAAATGCGTCGGGATGTACTGGACACCAACGTTCTGACCTGCTTTTGATGGGAGATCAAGCAAGATGCAATGCCATTCCAATTTTAGAAGTAGAAAATAATGACGTTTCCTGTTCGCATGGAACAACCATGGGACAGATCGACGAAGAACAGCTTTACTATTTGCTTTCGCGAGGACTTGATGAAAAAGAAGCAAAAAGATTACTCGTATTGGGCTTTATAGAACCAATATTACAAAAAATTTCAGATGAAAAAACACGAGAAGAATTGCTGAATGCCATTCAAGAAAAATTAGAAAAATGATAACTAAAAATATCAAAGAAGATTTTCCCATATTGAAAAATGGCTTGATTTTCCTAGACAATAGTGCAACCACGCAGAAGCCAACAAAAGTAATTGAAGCGGTGCAAAAATATTATGAACAAGATAATGCCAATGTGCATCGGGGAATTTACAGGTTAGCGCAAAAAGCAACCGTACTTTACGAAAAAGCACATGAAGTCGTGGCAAAGTTTATTGGTGCTGAATTTGAAGAAATTATCTTCACCAAAGGAACTACGGAAGGGTTGAATCTGCTGGCATGTTCTCTGGGAAAAGACTTGCAGAAAGGAGACGAAATTATACTTACGGAAATGGAGCATCACAGCAATATCGTTCCCTGGCAGCAAATAGCAAAAGAGAAAAACGCAGTAATAAAGTTCATCCCCATTACCAAAGAGTATAAATTGGACATGCAAAAAGCGCAAGAACTGATCACCGAAAAAACCAAGATTGTGTCGGTAGTGCATATGTCAAATGTGCTGGGAACAATCAACCCCATTAAAGAATTAGCAGAAATTGCGCACAGAGTTGGAGCAGTGATGATTGTTGATGCCGCGCAGTCTGTTCCCCATATGCCCATAGACGTTAAAGAACTAAATTGCGATTTCCTGGTGTTTTCAGGACACAAGATGTGCGCTCCGACTGGCATCGGCGCACTCTATGGAAGAAAAGAGTTATTGAAAGAGATGTCCCCATTCCTATACGGCGGCGACATGATTCGTGAAGTAACCTTTGAAAAATCATCCTGGAACGATTTACCGTGGAAATTTGAAGCAGGAACACCAAACATGGCTGGTGCAGCTGGATTGATGGCGGCAGTTGAATATCTGCGGGAGATGCGCATGGAAAATATTGCTGCTCACGATAGGGAATTAACAAAATATGCTTTAGAAAAATTATCTACAATTCCCGGAGTGAGTATTGTTGGACCTGCCAGCATTGAGAACCGAGGAGCAGTTATTTCTTTTACCGTCGAAGGAATGCACCCCCATGACGCCAGTGAATTGCTGGATGCCGAAAACATTGCCGTACGGGGGGGGCATCACTGCGCCATGCCTTTGTTTTCTAAGTTAGGAGTAGATGGAAGTATTCGAGCTTCTTTTTACCTTTATAATAGCAAAGAAGATGTTGATGCGCTGGTGGAAGGCGTGAAAAAAATTGTAGAAGAAATGAAAACAGAAATAGAGGCAATAAACAGGAACGAAATAACTTCCGGTGATTTAACCGAAGAGCAAGAGATGTATAAAGAAAATGTTATCGACCATTACAAATTTCCCAGAAATAAAAAAGAAATGGAGGATTATACTCTCAAACATCGCGAACTTAATCCTCTTTGCGGCGATCAGATTGCCATGTTTATCAAAATAGAAAATAATGCCATTAAGGATATTTCATTTACGGGAAGCGGATGCGCCATTAGTCAGGCTTCTGCTTCTTTATTGACAGAAAAGATGAAAGAAAAAAAGATAGAAGAAGCAAAAAAAATAGATCAAAAAGAAATCTTTTCCTTATTGGGCATTCCTATCAGCCATACCAGGACAAAATGTGCATTATTGTCATTAAAGACGTTCCATCATGCTTTGGAGGGAATATGATCGCCATGGAAAATACGAAAAAGTTGGAAATCATTGATTTGCAGGTAGAAGTCGACGGAAAAGAGATTATCAAGGGAGTTACTTTAACTTTTTATCCTGGAAAAGTGCACGCCTTAATGGGGCCAAACGGCTCAGGTAAATCTACCTTAGCGCATGCCATCATGGGGCATCCGAAATATAAGATTACAAAAGGAAAAATACTGCTTGATGGCGAGGATATTACGTACGCAAAACCAGAGGTGCGAGCGCAGAAAGGATTGTTTTTATCATTCCAGTATCCTTCAGAGATTTCAGGAGT
>CAYIEF010000036.1:0-11645 GCA_964362365.1 uncultured Methanosarcinales archaeon
CGCACAATTCTGTTATGTTCAGTGTCCGCAATGTAAATTTTTCCGTTGGAGCTAATGGTTATGCCATGTGGCAGGCTTAGCTTGTTTTCTCCAACGCCAGAAAATTCAATCCAACCTTTTCCGGTGATGTCGTCAATTCTAACAATGCGGTTGTTGTGCTCGTCTGCGATGTAAATCCTGCCCTGAGAGTCAACCGTAATTGCATCTAATTCGTTTCCGAACTGCATTACTCCGCTGCCGCTGCGTTGCTGGACTTCGCCACAATTGGTGGTTGGCCCAGTTCCAGTACCCTGTAGTGACGCCCAGTTCTTCCCGGTGAAGTCGTCAAATTTTATAATTCTGTAGTTGCACTTGTCGCTCACGTAAAACCTGTCCTGGGAGTCAATGTCAAACGCTTTCGGCCCACCAAACTGGCTAATTCCCGGGCCGTTGCTGCCGAAAGCCGTGAAACCATTTCCGGCCATATTGTCTATTCTCACTATTCGGCTGCTGCCCTGGTTTATGGCGTAAATCCTGCCCTTGGAGTCTAAACGTATCGCAGTGGCTCCCACCACGTTGTAAGACACCCACCCCTTTCCAGTCATGTCATCGATTCGCACTATACGGTCATTTCTTTCGTCTGGAACGTAAACCCTTCCCTGCGAATCCACTGCTAAGTGAAATGGTTCATTGAATTGACCAACGCCGGAGCCAACACTTCCAAAGGAAACCCAGCCCTTGCCAGTCATATCTTCCATGCGAATAACACGGCCATGTTTGTAGTCCGTGAAGTAAATGTAAACGTTTTCCGCTCCGGGATCTTCCTTGGGAATGCCCGTATCTCGTTGTTCTTCTGTTGCAGGGTACTTGAATCCATCATTTTGAGTGGGAAACTCTTGCTGCGGACTTCCACCGCGACCTGCTTTTTTCTCTGCCTCACATAATTGGACACAGGGTCCATACTGCATCAGCTTACAGTCAGGAGGCCATTGCACTTGTTTTCCTGCTTTCCAGTCTTCGCATATCTGTTTTGGAGGACCATCGGGAAAATATTGACAGGAAGAGAAGCAGCCGAAATCGTCTCGTTCAGCTTCTGCTGGGGCTTCTCCTGCCGGTTTGGGAGCACAGGAAGCAATTAAAATAACTGCAACAAGGAAAAATATTAAGTAGATTTTATGTTTCATTATTTATTTCCTCTCGATTACAAACATCCCATGAGGTGCTGTCATACGCCACTTATGGAAATATCTCGAATCCTCTGTTTTTGCGTCTGGGGCGAAAGAAATCCAACCCTTGCCCGCCATGTCATCAATGCGGACAACGCGACGATTCGTAGTGTCCAAGATGTAAATATGTCCAGCTTTCGTTATCCCAAACGCATGGGGCTGGCCGAATTTGTCGTTTGGTAATCCTCCGAATTCTATCCATCCTTTGCCAGTAATATCATCGATGCGAACGATGCGGTGGTTATGTTCGTCCCCAATGTAAATCCGGCCTTGTGCGTCCAATGTAACAGCATTGGATTCATCTTCAAACTGTCCCACTCCAGAGCCTTTCGTGCCATAGGTCACCCAACCTTTGCCCGTCATGTCATCAATTCGTACGATTCGATTGTTGCCGGCGTCTGTTATATAAATTCTATCCATGGAGTCTATGGCCAACGCCTTCCCTTTATACAATTGGTGCACGCCCGAACCACTAGATCCAAAAGTAGTCCAACCCTTGCCCGTCATATCATCGATCCGAGCTAACTCACCTCCACTAAGAGCGTAAATCCTGCCCTTGGAATCAAATGCAATTGCATTAATTTGTATGAATCTGCCTTCACCTGGTGGAAGGTTTACTTGTGAAGGGGTATTTGGCTCTCCTGTTCTGCCGGAAACTCCATACGTCATCCACCCTTTGCCCGTCATGTCATCAATGCGGATAATACGGTCATTTTGCGAATCAGCAATATAGATTTTGCCATCCGGTCCAACGGTTAAGTGGCCCGGATTATTAAATTGGTTGATCCCCTTTCCTGTTGTTCCAAATGAAACCCACCCCTTGCCGGTCATATCGTCGATTCTCGTGATGCGGCTGTCTGTTTGTAGGCCTGCGAATATATCGCACCTCTCCACACAGCGTCCTGTCTGGTCGGATATGTAAATATATACACTCCCCGATTCCGAGTCGTTATCTGGAATGCCGGTAGGTTGTTGTGACTGAACTTGGTTTGAATTGGAAGAGTTAGATTCTGGATATTGCTGTTGGATATTGTTATCTGAAAAGCTCGGTGAAATATCTTGTGGATTGTTCTTTTTTTCAAATTCGCACAGCTTCAAACATGCGGGGAAATCTGACATATAGCTGCAATCCGGCCATTTAACCTGTTTGCCTGCCTTCCAATCTTCGCACATCTGCCTCGGAGATCCCTCTGGAAAATATTGACAGGAAGAGAAGCAGCCGAAATCATCTCGCTCAGAAATTTCTTTTTCTGCTCCTGGAAATTCTCCTGCCGGTGGCATCTTAGGAGCACAGGAGACCATAAAAACGGTAATGAGCATTAACCAAAAAATAAAACTATTTTTCATATTGCTTCATCTATTCATTTTTGCATAGATCAATCCTGCACACAGAGCCTGAACTAGTCCAGTGACACTCCAACTTACTATCACCAACAAAGAAAATGGGGAAGAAGCATAGGCCAGCATTAATCCAGGAAGAGTAACAAGCCAATAGGTAAAACCAAAGCGTAATCCATTTTTATACCAATTCTTTTCTTTGAATAAGGTATTTGTTTTGCTCCATAACCAAGACAATAAGATTCCCAACAAAAAAGGCTGTACTACATAAACGTATAGAAATGCCGGATCTGAAAACGGCCGAAACAAAGCAGGGTTGGAATACTCTGCTTTTAATGAAGGAAATGCCAAGGTAAATGCAAACCACAGCATTGCGCCAACTATCAGCATCACCAAACCTGCTAGCAAACCAGAAATAAGTATCTTTTTCATTGATTCATCCCCCTTTTTATGATTATTAATCCGTAATTTAAGTAAATCTTATCCTCTTAAATATTTTTCCACTAGCGATTCATTGTTGTGGTTGCGGGTAATTCTCAGGATAGCTAGGCATTTGGCCAGAGCTGGGATATTCCTGAACTTCCTGGTAATTGCTTTTATCTGTAGTGCCAGTGCTTTCTCCAAATTGAATAAATCTATTGAGTGGAGAGCCAAGATTCCAATGGGTGGCTAAATAACTGCCTGGCTCTGGCTTGGGATTAAAGTAATCATCATTATTGCAGTCAAAGCGGATTTGAAAGCCGCTGCAAGAGTCTTTGAATGTTGTAGCAGGGTTATCTGACTTGCACATAATGTCTGTCCCCATTTTTTCCAGAGGCGGCTCATCGTTGCAGTGTTCATTATCTACCCCATTTGGCGCATTCTTTTGCACTGCACCCATTGTGTGGCTGTACTCATGAAGCATGATAAACGGTGCCAATTTTGGATCTTCAATTTTATACAGAAGCGCATAATCAGGACCTTTATTGTTGGCATTATCTATAGAGAGCCGGTCATCTGCGTCTGGTCCGGAAGATTGTCCGCGGCATTTTCCTGTAGAGCACCCAGTTGCTTCCCCATCATACCAAACGATATACTTAATTTTTTCATTGCTGTATCCCGAATTTTTAAGAGCCGAAATTATAATCTCTTTTGTGGGAGTAGAAGATATTGGTAAAGCAACATCCAGTACAGAAATTTCTTTATCTTTGCAGGCAATCTTTAAATCTGCAGTCAGGTCAAAGTTTCCTGCTTCGGCATTAACAATGGCATTAGCTTGGGAAAGCCAATCACGCAGCTTTGGAGCAAATTCAGCATATCTGTCTTGGCCGCTGGAAGGCCGTGCATACAGTAGTTGTGCGCCGTAGTCTATATCTACATTAACGCAAGCGGGCTGTCGGGAAGAAAACATGGAACCGGAAGAAGGGTCGGGCATCCCCGTTGGAAAAGAGGAAGGATCAGGCATACCTTTAGGAAATGATGAAGGATCGGGCATTCCTTTGGGAAAAGCTTCAGGGGCGGGCATGTTTGCCGGGAAAGAAGAGACATTCGGCATTGCTTTTGGGTTTGGAAAAGTACAGCCAGCAATAAAAACAACAATGATTAACAGAAGTGCCAAGAAAAATTTAGTTTTCATATCTCTCTTTAACATCAAAAAATTAGAATGGATTAGCGGATATATAAACATTACCAGCAACCAGTTTTTAACTACACAAACTATTTAAACCAGCCATACTCCTTGCGCACCATAAACAGTTGGAGGTTAGACTATGAAAAGATTATATGTTATAATGATGATTTCTCTCCTGGTGCTTTCAGCATTAGCAGCTGCTGCAGGAAATCAGCCAGAGAAAGTACGCGTGTTTTTGGAGTTTAAAGGGAAACCGGATGTAGGCGCAGTGCATCTTGCTGGTGGAAGAGTTTTACATAGTTATGCGTTGCTTGAGAATGTCTTAGCGGTAGAAGTTCCAGTTACTGCATTAAATGGGCTTCTGTTAAACCCCAATGTTGTTGGTGTTGAATTTGATGCGGAAGTCCAGCTTTTAGGCAAGCCTGCTCCTTCACAGCCAGCGCAGCAATTGCCCTGGGGTGTAGATAGAATAGACGCAGACCTTGCTGTACCGAAAGGTGCCGGAGTAAAAGTTTGTGTTGTTGATACTGGAATAGATAAAGATCATCCTGATTTGCAAGCTAATATTGTAGGTGGAAGAAACTTTGTCGCCAAAGGTCTAACTCTAGACCCTGCCAAGTGGGATGACGATAACGGCCATGGAACTCATGTCGCTGGAACAGTTGCTGCGCTTGACAATACTATTGGCGTGGTGGGAGTTGCTCCACAAGCTTCTTTATTAGCTGCTAAAGTTCTCAATCGGCAGGGATCAGGATACTTGAGTGATGTTATGGCAGGTGTTGATTACTGTGTACAAAGCGGCGCAAAAGTTGTATCCATGAGTTTGGGATCTAATTCAGATGTGCAAGCATTTCATAGCGCAGTTGATGCTGCATATGCTAGCGGCGTATTGTTGGTAGCAGCTGCGGGTAACGATTACGGAGGAGCTGTTTCTTATCCTGCGGCATATGATTCTGTTGTAGCTGTTTCTGCAACAGATAGCGCAGATAATCTTGCCTCCTTTAGCAATGTTGGACCGCAAGTAGAATTAGCTGCTCCCGGAGTAAGCGTATTATCTACCTATAAGGATGGTGGATATGCTACCTTAAGCGGAACCAGCATGGCTACCCCGCATGTTTCCGGTGTTGCTGCGCTAGCCTGGGAAGCAAATCCGTTGATGAGTAATGCGCAAGTAAGAGCATTATTGCAGACTACTGCTGATGATCTGGGAGCAGCAGGCAGGGATAACTTATTCGGCTACGGATTAGTGGATGCAGAACTGCTGAATTAGATATTTTTTTATTTTTTCTCTTTTAGTTTTACCCATTATTTCTCCAATACCTTTTTAACTTCTCTTTATTTTACAGTTGTTCATGAAAGTGCCAACCCAGCATCCCCAGGAAATAGAAGTCTGGTATATTCTGCCGGCTATCCGAAGAGAATTAGTTGTGGCCCTCAAAGAGAAAGGAAAAACGCAGAAAGAGATTGCCAAGCTGCTGAATATAACCGAAGCTGCCGTGTCCCAGTACGTCTCGGAGAAAAGAGCAAAAGAAATTACCTTTCCTGCAGAAGTGAAAGATTTTATCAAGAAAGCTGCGGAAAAAATAGTCGACCGCGAAAGCGCCTTCCATCAGATTCAAAAAATTAATGAATTCATCAAGAAGTCAAAAGCTTTGTGCCAGCTTCACGCCCAGATTGAAGGAGATCTGAAAGGCTGTGATGTGTGTTATAAGAAGTAAGACATATATTTTTTGCTGCAGTAAACTTTATAAGAAAGTCGAGATAGTTAATTTGAATGTTGGAAAAAATAGTATACTTAGCTGATCGTGCAAAAGAACAGTTAGAAACTTCTGATGATGCGAGAGTTTGGTCTAAACCAATTCCTTACAGAAATGAACCAGAGAAAGGTTTCACTTACAAATTAAGATTAGGAGAAGAAGAATTAGAATACGAACCTCTTGAGGACGGTTTTTTCCATCCCGGCAGATCTGAACCAGACACTATACTTGAACTATTGGAAAAAGTTGATCCGCCAAAACCAAAAAGGAAGAAAGTTACTATCAAACCAGGCGATAAAATTAAAGTATATCTTCATGGCGCCGGTGTTGTCTCCCAAGAAAAGGAAACCGTCGCAAAAGTAGGGAAAAAATACCTTTTCATTGAAGCCGATGAGGGAAGCCCGAACAAGTTTGATATGGCGACTGGCGAATGTGTAAATGATGCTGATCCAAGATATTCTTTTGGATTTTATAGGACAATTGACAAGTTGTTGTGATTAAAAGAATACAATTTAACGCTTGCGTATTTTTCCCTCGGCAACTTCTTTAAGGCCTCTTTTTATACTAAGAAGTAATTCATGATTACTGTTTCTCATTTATCCTTCTCACTAAATCGTTTCAAGATAAATCTAACCGCTTCATCGCATTTATTTGCCTCAATCGTGACTCCGCCGACATAATAATGCCCGCCGCCAGTGCCGCCGAATTTATTTCCTACTTCCTGGCAAAGCGCGCCAATATCGACTTTACAGCGCTCTTTATGAAATATATTTGAACCCATGCCCAAGCGCGCTTCTTCGCCCTCTACCAATCGTAAATTAAGACTGTAACTAGCTTGCGGATATTTCATGTACACGTAAAAGCGATCTGCAATTCCTCGGGAAAATTTTGCTTTTCGATCGTCCTGCACCACGCATTGTGACTCTTCATTATAAACAAGATAGGTATCTACATTCTTCCGCCACAGCTCAAAACTTTCCAGCTGCGCTTTATGGTACATCAAGGGATTCAGCTGCCACAATGATTTGCTGGACAAAGGGGTTTCGCCTAATTCTCTCGTCAATAACGTTCTAAAGATTTCATCATTTAAAACCCTGTCGCGGGTGTTGAACATTGCTCCTATAGCTGCCAGTTTTTGCAAGGGCTGGCCGTAGCTTTTTTGTTTGTAAAAAATATCTTTTATGTCTTTTTTAGTATAGGCAGCGCTGTCGTTAATATCAATAACTTTTTTGAATTCCAGAAGTTCCTGGTTTGCTTTTGCCCCTTTTTCCAAAGCGAGGTCCATCAAAAATCCGGCGCAACTGGGGGCAGCTTTCCAGTAATAATTTTCTGGCAACGTTGCGGTTGGTTTAGTTGTCAAATGATGGTCGCACCAGAATAATATCTTTGCTTGAGGCCGAGGCAAGTCAACCAGAATATCACGCGAAGAAAACACCATTTTTCTGCCTTGGACATCCTGCGGCTGGATGCCAAAAACTGGGATTTCCTGAATTTCTTTTTCAGACAGTCTTGTGTCAAAAAAAACATTAAAAAATTTTTTAACCGCAAAAGCGCTAGAATAGCCGTCGGTGCAGCTTCCATGAGTGATGATGCGGTAGTTCATCAAGGATAGGATTCTATTGTCCTATAAAAAGATTTCCTACTAAAAGTTTATAAAATACTAGAAAAAGAAACAACTACATGGAAGATTTTGTTAACCAAGAAATTAGAAAACTTCAACGAGCGCGGGATATTTCACTTGCTTATACCTCCTCGCTATTGGCTGGAAGTTTTGTAATAGCAAAACAGGGCGCCTTCTTTGCAGACTATTTCCCTCTCTTTAAGGAAGAACTGCAAAAAACGGAACAGTTTCTTGCCCAACCAGGAATGGGATTGGCATGTATTCTTACCGCGGGAATGGTATATGTATCGGGAATTGCAACTCTTATTTATGATTATTATGGAGAAAAAATTGAAAATGCGGGTAAAAGCTCTATTTTCTAACTCACTCTTCCATCTTTTTCTTCTTTACTTCCTTCCTTAGCCACTCCTTAAATTCAAAGTAAATCTTATCCGCATCAAGTTTTCCGGTTTTCTCTTTCACCTTATCGGAGATCAAATGAAAAATATCATTGGCTTTCACTACAAATCCCGCTTCTAACAAAGAGGCATCTTCTGTTTCCATATATGTATCGACGATGGCCTGCTTGCAATTTGCTCGTAATTGAATGTTATTCCATACTGCATCCCAGTCCCCGGCAAATTCTTTCACTCTGCCTGCCATTCTCTTGAGTATATCAGAATTTCCATTCCTTAGCTCGTCAGTAATTTCTAGCTGATCGGTAACCGGATTGTAGATCATCAAATCAACAAATCCATGTTCGCGCAGAGGATCTTCTTCCCATTCCTTGCGAACTTCAGTAATCCGTAAAATTCGTTTATATTTTTTTAATCCCGAAATGACTGGATTGGCAACAACAATGATGTCAATCGCTTTGAAGGAAGTTCTGGGAACGCCAATGTCGTTCACCACTCTATCAAAAACGCCATAAGGTGAATCTGCATGGATAGTTCCAGCGACGATGTTAGCAGCTGCGCCGACGCGCATGGCTTCAAATAAGGCAATAGCTTCCTTGGAGCGAACTTCCCCCACAAAGATGGCAGAATCCCCTAATCGAAGCGTTGACCTGATTCCGATGGAAGGATCAACCTCAGAGCCGGGCGCAGATAACGCTGAAGCAACTTTGAGCGATTCAATATTATACCCCAATCTGCGCATGGATTCAGCGGGCAATTCAAACGTGTCTTCAATGGTTAAGATTCTTGCTTTGCGCAGAATTTCCGTTAAAAACGATCCCAGCAGGGAGGTTTTTCCCGAACTTCGTGTTCCTGCAACTAAAACAGCAGCATTGTTATCAATAAGAAAACTAAGCAAGCCGGCGGCAATGGAATTCATGAAGCGATTCTTTGGCTGCGCATAGAGAGGAAAAGTCCAGGGAAAATCCCGATGCCGGCGGAATGAGAAGGATAATCCGGTTGGGCTTAACGGCGCGGTGAGAGCAGAAACTCTTGAGGTAAATCCTTCTACTTTTAACTCGGTGTCTAAAATAGGATTGGCTTCATCCAATGGCCTTCCAGAGATCAAGCGAAGCTTGGTGGCCCAGCTTTCTACTTCCAAAATGGTCGGATAAATATTAGTATAACAGTCTCCATAATCTTGGTGGACAATAAAAACAGGCAGCGCTCCATTAGGAGAGTTGATGTTGACATCCTGCACCTTTGGGTCAGAAAGAAGAAGCTCAATTAATCCAAACCCAACGGTATGCCGAAGCAGGGCTTGTGCAAGTTGATCCATCTTTTCTTCTTTAATCCTAAGATTTTGATGCTGAGCTAGATCTGTGAGCAGGTCTTTTCCAATGTTCAAGAATACTTCCCGCATACGCTGCGGATCAACAAACTCTTCTTTTGCCGGCTTATGTTCAGACATGATCCGTTTGGCATCATCCAGCAATTGATATTCTTCCTCGGTAAACAGAAACTCCGGCGGAGTTAAGTGATACAATACTTTCACATTATCGTCAAAGGAAAAAATGTTCGCTTCGGACTCATCTCCTCCTACTTTAAAATTATAGCTATCCTCTAAATTACCTTGCGGGAAATCGGTAAGCAGTTTGGTGAACATGAAATCAGGTTTTGTGGTGGGATGGAAGATGTTGCCGTAAATTTCCCGTTCTCCTACCTTATAATCATGGCTGTGAGGCAGGAGCAGCTTGATCATTTTCGTATTCTCGATAAGTTTGACCACAGCATCAAGAATAGCCAGAAACTTTCGCTGGCTGGCAGCATGCCGAGCATCAATCAACGAATTTAATTTTATTTTTTCTCTGGTTTCCAGCCGTTTTAATTCCACAAAAGCAGCAAAGGGGTCTTCTTTCAAGCGTTTGGAGATAAAGCGCTGGAACTGCGCATAAGCTCCACGGATATACCGTTCATGGAGTGGATCGACTACTATATGCGAATAACTAAACCGTTCTTCCTGGGTAAGGTGTTTGTATACAGAAGCCAGCTCGTTTAAGAGAGAGACTTGATCGTAATCATATTGATATTCCCGCTGCTGGGAAAGTACGATAATTGTAGCTCCGGTGACAGCCAGAAGCGTATCTACCACTTTAGACATACAGATATCGCTATATTCTATCGAAGGAGGGAAAGTGCAGTTTTCGCAGGATATCTTCAGGATTTTGTTTTCTCCTTCGTGATAGGTATCATATTCAAAGCACGCTTTGGAGTTTTCCAGCACCATCTTTTTCAAATAGTAGATAAGGAGGGAGTTTATTATATTTTCTGTGGAGGAAGATTATTAAATAATATGCTTATATGAAAAACATGCAGCAATTGGATCTTTTTACAAGACAAGTAAGTGAGGAAACCCCCACATTTAATCCTTCAGCTATCTATTTTCAAACTCCTGAAGATTTAGAGTTTTTGTTATCAAGATTAAATGTTGTAGATGTTGGATTATTTTATTTAGGAGACAAAATGAAAAAAAGGCCCATTAGCCCTAATTATCAAGGACTTTGCCCTTTCCATAAAGAAAAAACCCCTTCTTTTTATTTGAAACCACAGAAAAACATGTATATCTGCTATGGATGCAGGGAGAGGGGCGGACCTTTATCTTTAGACTATGTTCTAGGAAAAGTTATTAATGATGATATTCTTCAAAGAATAGAACATATAGACAAAGAACAACGAAAGTTTAAACAAATATTACTGGAAGCCTGGCAGAAAGAACCACTCTCCAATACTCACATAACTTTATTATATTCTCTTCCTTAGAATAAAGATATGGCTAAACCTGCAGAGATGCCTCCGACTTCTGGATTTGACCCGGCAAAACTCTATGTCTGGGTTAAAGGTCTAGAAAGCAAAGTGAATAATCTTCTTCGAGAAGTAGATGTGCTCAAGAATGACTTCATCAAGCGAGCAAACCAGCTTAATAAAGATTTCAAGACTCTCAGCGACGATCTACTAGAGATACGGCATGAGCAGGAAAAGATGAATCAAAAGATGACCTTGATCATCAACGAATTGAAACAGACTGCCGGAGCAGAAGAGGTATTAACATTAAAAAAATACGTGGAATTTTGGAATCCGCTTAATTTTGTGACCCAGAGAGATTTAGATAAAGCGATTGAAAATAAATTAGCAGAGCTGAAGGGAAAGAAGCATTAGAAATAAATTTATATAGAGAAAGTTATTAAGTATCATAAAAGAGGTTAACGAAGGATAAAATCCTTCGAACCTTTTTTTATAGGAAATCACTTAAATAATCGTAAGGATTATCCAAGCTTAAGTGATTTCCTAATAAGGAAATAACTTTAGAGTTGCTTTTCGGCGTACCGAAAATTAAAGTTATTTCCTATAAGTGCAAAAGCGTTAAAAAAGAGGTAATTATGGCATTGTTTGACAAGAAAACATCCCCCGTTTCTGAGGTATTACAGCTCCGCCAGCAAGGGCTGACTGATGACATCATCGTAGATGAGTTGTCGCAGCGCGGATATCAGCAACAGCAGATCAGTGAAGCTATCGCTCAAGCAGATGCCTCTGGACAGGGATCTGATTACGGTGCGCAGGATATGCCTAGTTCTCCAGGATCAATGCCGCAAGAGATGCCTTCTCCACAACCTTCCTATCAGGAAGATATGAGTAATATCTATGAGCGGATGGAAGCGATCGCGGAAAGCCTTATAGATGAAA
>CAYIEF010000037.1:0-10736 GCA_964362365.1 uncultured Methanosarcinales archaeon
TTGGTGAGAAGGGAATAGAATTTACTGGTCTTCTTGGTGGTTTGGCTAGCAGCACTGCAGTTACATTAAGTTTTGCCGAGCGCAGTAAACAGCATGAGCATCTCTATAAAGCGCTTGCATTGGGGGTGATCCTTGCTAATGGAGTTATGTTTGGAAGGATTTTACTGGAAGTGCTGCTGGTGAACCAAGCATTATTCGTGCATTTACTGTTACCTATGCTTATTCTAGCTTCCGTAACTGGCTTATTTTCCTATTATGTCTGGAAACAAGCCAAGCATGTTTCGGAAACAATTGAATTACGCTCTCCGTTCGCGCTGAAACCAGCGTTGAAGTTTGCCGGTATTTTTGCTATGGTGCTGGCTTTTTTAAAATTAGCAAATATCTATCTCCCTTCACAAGGAGTGTATTTAGTGAGCTTCTTCTCTGGCTTAGCTGATGCGGATGCCATTGCCCTTTCTTTATCGCAATTAGCAGGAACCTCCTTTTCGTATGAAATCGCTCGACAAGGGATTGTTCTTGGTGTTCTTGGAAATATGGTAACAAAAGCGGGCCTTGCCTATTTTTTTGGCGAGAAGAAATTTCGGCGCGTGGTAGTTGGATTTTTTGCTATTTTGATAGCTCTTGGAGGAGCATTGATTTTTGTTTTATAAAATGGATAAACCTGAACTATCGCAAGAGAATTTGCTTTCATCTCTAGAACAAACCATAGATCAAGCAGCGGCAAGACACAAAGTAGTGCTAACTACACCTGCACGGGAATATTTATTGGAAATGTTGGAACGTTTTGCAGAAGATTTTGGTCTGTATCAGGAAACCTGGTTAACGCCCCTTACCTTTCAATACCAGCGAATTAATGATGAAGTTAACCGAGCGCAGAGGATGCAATTACAACGACAATTAGGTGATCATTGCTTGTTTTTAGTAGGGTATTTTTATGATTTTGTACGACAACACGGTGAAGGACAGGTTCGCTATCATGCACAATTAGGTTCGGCTGCATATCAACAAATTGGAAGGATCCCTTACCGAGAACTGGGACAAAAGTTTGATACTATTTACCTGGTTATTGGAGATTTGCATCTTCCCCAGATAGATGAAAAAAAAATTATTACATTATACCAAAAATGGCTGGAAACGGGAGATAGCTACTACAAATCGTTATTGATCGGGAAGGGAATCATGCCGAAGAAAATTTCTGGAAAAAACTGACTCAATAAAACTCAATTTTTTGCTCACCGTTATCCCTATCTTCTTTCTTCGGAGAAGTTAGGTTGAGGAAGGAACTAAAATCGGGAGGATTTCCTTTTGTTTCCATTGTTCCTTTTTGCTCATCAGAAAACATGCTCATTAAGTTGGTGGTGTCTGTTGTTTGCAAAGGGACAGAATCTTTCTTTTCTAGAATAGAAGTTAAAATTTGGAGGACTTTGCGTATATCTTCATGAGTATCTACTTGTGTGTCTATAGTTAGTTTCATCTATGCACCTTAATGGCAGAAAGAAATAGAAGTTTAATAAGTTTATTGTTTATGTGCTTGTAAAGGGCCTTGGTAGAGAAGTTCTGATTTTCCAAAATGAATTAAGTGAATTTCTATACCTGTTTTTTTATATGTTGGGAGAGCGGATAATACTAAAGCAGGGATATCATCCGAATTAAAGTTGATATCGGCAGGTGACGGCCCATTTCCAGAGGGATGTACATGAAACCAGCCTAAGAAACCATATTGATTATTATGCTCATGGAGAGGAACAATAGTGTAATGGCTCATTATTTTTTTATATCTGTTTACCCAGGTTGTTCTTTCATTTTCTGAAAATATAAGATATTGCGGATCTTCTTTGTATTTTTCATAAGCTGCCTCAAAAGAAAGTTTTATGGCGTTAAATAGCGGATTTTTCCCATGATGTTCTTGATGAAAATCGACTGCGCTATTTGCAAAGAGGCTTAATCTCTCTAGACCGCTATAATCTCCTTCAGAAAATTTGTTTAAGGCTTTTTCTACTTCTTGAATTTCCGGAGGATGTACTGTCCTCAAGTCCAACCAATCGTTTTTGTAATAAGCGACACCACCAATTTCTCTATAGTTTTCTGGTTTAAATTGCTCTTGTAGAATATTCTCTATTTGTTTGGTTACTGAGTCAGTTAAACCTGCGTCTCGAAGACAAACTCGCAGTATTTCTGCTCTGTAGTGTCCTTTTGTACTCATACAACAGGTTTAAGAAAAAATATTACTTAACTTTTTACTATATACACTATTATTCCTTTTCCATCCTCCACAATCCCACATCAACCACCCGTAAAGGTTTTTCGTGAAACTTGAATACCGCTTTAATGGGAAACTCATATCTCCAGACCTCGGTAATTTTAAAACCAGAATCCTTACAAAACGCTTCCACAAACTTCTGAGTGGACCATTTATGCATGCTATACACTATTGGCGCAACCGCAAAGGCTTTCTCAAGAAATTTCTTATCCGCATGCTCTTGCTTGGTGCCAAAAGGAGGATTTTGCACAACTATATCGGTTTCTCCATCAAATAAGCTGAAATCATGGGCGATGAATTCTGCTGCACCAATTTCATATTCTTCTGTTATGGTTTCATAGTTTTGTTGGCAGATATGCATTACTTCGGAATCTTTATCAATAAATATGACTTTTCGTGCCCCTAACAGCAATAATCCTATTCCAATGATGCCCGGACCGCAGCCAGCGTCGAGGATAGTTTTTCCAGCCGCTTCTCCTTTCAAAGCCATGTTCCAGGCCCATTCGGCAGCTATATTGCCGGGAGTAGGATACTGTTCTAAAGTGAGAGAAGGCTTTTCAAAACTCTTTAGTTTACTGAGAATAACTTCCAGGTCGCGTTTGGATCTTATAGGCATGGGTTGGAAAGTCTTTGAGCAGCTAAAATTTTAACATAATCATCTGCCGGGATAGCATACTCTATTTCTGTATTATCTAATTCAAGAATTTTTTGTTTTTTTCCATACGGAAAGACGTCTACAAACAGATTTACCGTAAAATCATAGGGATGATCTTCTTCAGTTGCATATTCTTTGGTTCTGATAGCGACCAGTTTAGCATACCGTTCAGCTTTCTTACAGATTTCATTAAGATTGCGTGGATCTCTGGTGGTAAGTGTATCTCCAAATTCCGGTTTATCATAGTAGGCAACGAAATGTCGTGATCTGGGAATAATCTGAACCACAGTTAGGTTTTGTCCTCTTCCAAGGCATCTCATTTCTAAAGGAACGATGAGGGATGGCTCTTCCATTCCAGAGCCGAATGGATCAATTTCTTCGATGGTACGTCCTTTCAGGTAGGCTGAGGCGGTGATGTTTATGGTTTTAATTTGATGAACATGACACCTGTAGCTGAATTGATATAAAGAATTAAATATTTGTGTCATAGCAGTGGCAAAAAGACCATTATTTAAAAATCTTTATGCTGCCAGTTGCTTTTGAACTTCTTGTAGGATATTTACAGCAGCCGCAAATGCTTTCAAACTCATTTCCAGGTCTTCAAGCAGTTGTTTCTTAAATTCTTCAAAAGCAAGAGAAGGCTGCTTCCAGTTATTTGGATCAGTTTTACGCACAGTTTTAGCAAGATTATCCAACTTGTCTTGCCCTAGCTGCAGTTCAGCCAGCACTTTTCGTAAGGAAGAAACTCTCCTCAATTGTCTCAGGCGCCGATAATGTTCTTGCACCTGGCTGGAGAGAGCATCAAATGAGGAGGCTAAAACCCCCTTCTGGGCTACGAATGTTTCGACGCTCAACGGATATATTTTTTGCTTGATTTTTCCAATCAATTGCGGGGTTTGCAGGAGGTAGTTATCTACACTTTTAAGGATCACTGCGGTATCTGTCAATTCTTTCTCCAAAACATCCATCTCTTCGAGATATTGTAATACTTCTGAAGCAAGATTTTGAGTTCTTCTGATGAGATTCTGCTGCACGTCTGCAAATAGGTCCGGATTTTTAAAAATGGCATCTTTTGATGAGAGCGTGGAAACATATTCTTGAAAGTCCCGTACTTTGTCAATGTCTTTTTTTAAATCATCGATGAGTACTTTTACATTTCTGGACTTCACTACTTTGTTTTCTTGTTCCAGCCAGGTGAGAAAATCGAGCATTTCGAAATAAAGTGTGTTCAGAGCCCGGATTACCGAGAACTTTATATCATCCAATAGCTCTGGCTTATTAAAAGAAAGTAGTTTAAGATTTGCTTCTATTTGTTGCAGGGAACGTTTTCCTTCTGTGCGCAGATAAGCTTTGAATTCCTCTATAGAAGTCATCTTATGCGCTCATATGTTGACGGTCATTAAGCCTTCTCTGTCCCGTCTTTTTCTACTTGGACTAAAAGGCTTTCGACAGTATGAATCTTTTTAGTTAGAGTTACCAAATCCTTAAGCAGCATTCCTTGAACTGCTTTTTTGGCAGCAGCGCCAAGACCTGGCTCCATTTTCCTTCGGGCATTGCTGCCAAGATCATTTAGGTCATTATAACATATCTGAAGATTAGCTGGTATCCTGGTGGGAATATCTCTGTTTCTGCGTAAATTACGAGCCAGCTGATAGATTTCCCTGCTTAGCTTGTTGAGAACCCTAACTGCGCCTTCTTTTGAAAAAGATTCAATATAGGTTTCCGCCTCGTTCAAATCACGTTCAGCTTCTCCCCGTAAGTACACTAACGCTTCGCCGGCATCTATCATGATAATCACCTTTTTTAAATATAAGAATAAGACTCTTAATTACTATTTAAAATTTATGTATTCAGCCTAAAGTTGCTCTTGCTGTTCTTTTAAGCGCCATAGCAGCATCAAGCCGTTCCTTACTTGATTTCTCTTCAAGGGTTTTAACCAGCTCAAGGGCTTGACTGTTGAGGATTTCAAGAGCAACTTTATCGCTAGAGAATAGATTTTCCTTTTCATCTTCCTTAAAGACTTCAATCATCTTGAACAGGAGGGTAAGTTTTTTGCTGCCTTTAGTCAGGCTTTCTTTTGTATTTATTTGTAGGAGTACTATAATTTCTTCCAACACTCTCGCAATGCTGGCGCGAAGATTTACTGCTGTACTTAGCGTAGATGCATTGGTGGTCTTCAAACTCATATTCACTAGAAGAAAGAACTGGTTTATAAATTTTTGTAGTGTCGGGGATTTCCAAGCACATTATTAATTCGTTGCTCTAAACTCTCAAGAAGAGCAATCAATATTGGGATGGTTTCTGTTTCAAGACTTAATTTGATCTTTAGTACGTGCTTTTGTAAAAGTTCTATTTTGGCTAATTCTCCAGCGGATACTCCTTCCAACCTTTTTTCATCTCTAATTACGCCCAATCCTTTGTAAATTAAGCCCAACTTTTCGTACATTTCCTTAAAAATTTCTTCTTTATTTTTGGAAGTCAAAATCCTGAGTAGAAGTTCTTTTATTTCTGTTATTTCACGCTCAAATCTGGCTAAGAAATTAACGATAGTTCTCTGCACCGTAGAGTGATTATCATCGCTCATGATTTACAGGAAATTAATAGAGTTTATATTTTTTTAGTTTGTGAAAAATAGAAAATTTTCTTCGTCGATAAACTAAGTGATATTTTTACTTTTTTCATCTTCTCGTCAATAAAATGAGACGCTTGCAAACAAACAACTGATTTAAATGCTTTTCCAAAAATGGCATGACTATTGTTTAGTAACAGTATGGCCAAAAAGAGAAAGCTATTTAAATTCTGAAAATTATATTTTTGCATCAGGGGTTGGTAGAGGAAATGTGTTTCATTTCCAGTTATTAGATATAAAAAGAGAGCAGTAATGCTCTTCAGGTGAAAATAGATGAATAATGAGTTTGTTGCCATCCGCAAAATGCTGGAAGAACATCTTGCAGCTATTAATGATAATACTGCTGAGGTACAGGCTCTTTTTGATTTTCTTCAAGAATTAGAAATAAAGGTAGAAAAAGTTTCCCAGCGCTTGGATCAAACCCAATTAAGTTTAGGAATACCAAAGCCAAAAACAAGCATTGCTCCATTAAATCAGATGGAAAGGAAAATATTCTTAGTTCTGTATACCGGTGAAGCATTGATGACTTATCAAGAGATTGCGGAAAAAGCAGAATTGTCTCCTTCCATCATTCCAGAATGTATTTCTTCATTAATACAGAAAGGTGTTCCATTCAGGAGATCTTTCTTTGAAAATCAATTGTTTGTAGGCTTAGAGCCGGGGTTTAAAGAGTTGCAGGCAAAAGAGAATATTGTTAATTTAAGCTTGCAGAGTTTTATGGAATGATCGAATAATTTTTTTTTAGCTAAGCAAAGAGATACTTCCCTTCCTTCATAATCTGCGTATCACCAATAAATACATTCTTCACTTTGCAGAAGATATCAATATGATACTTCTGATAGACTTTTCTGCCTAATTTCTTGGCATACATGGCATGTTTCAATCCTAAAGAGAAATGCATTCCGGCAAAGCGTTCAAAAGCAGTAGGCTCATGCAAGGTTTTTTCAAAGCTAAGGCCTCGGTTTAAGCCAAAGCCGATTTCCCGCACCTGTACGGCTGCATTAACTTCTTCGGTCCTAATTCGCTGCAGAATCTCTTCAAACAGAGCTGGACCATTATGGCTAATCACGCAGCCATTTTTTATCTGCACTTCAAAAGGCGCACAGAAATGAGCCTTATGTTCTAAAGTAGGAAATCCAAACACCAAAACTGAGCCGTTCATCTGATCAAGTTCTTTTGCTTCAGTAAAGATTTCGCCGATAGGAAAACCGGCTGCGACAATCGGGTTGTCTGAAAAATTTCCGGTGTTTTTGAGCGGTTTTTCAAATGCTGAATTGATATCTAAGGTTAGATTGTTACCTGATTCTATGCGCAATTTGTTATTCTGCTGTAATTCTGTTTCTATGGCATTACTTGCTTGCACATAATAAGGGGTATCATATCGTAAAGAATCAATGTAATTTTGAATTTCCTCATCGGTATTTAACGCTAGTCTGGCATGTTCGATCACCATGTGCCCAGCTCTAAATAGGTCTGCGCGCAAACGATGTTTGGTCATGCGGAATGATAAACTCTGCACTAAGATGACTAAAGAATGCGCTGGGAGAGAGGCAACTGCCTGTTCAACTACTGATTCCTCAACTGTGGGAAAAGTGATAGCTTTATGCTGATGGCTTTTGATTTCTTTTTTATAAGTATCGCTGAGGAGTTTTGCTAAGGAACTTTGAGTATCGTAGATTAACAGAATGAAGCATTCTTTACTGATGCGATAATTCTGGTGCAGGATGTCCTGGAGATGCTGTTGTAATGGGGACATATACTAAACATTTAAGGGTTTAATAAAAATCTTGTGTGGGAAACGAAGCTAAATTACTGATATAACAAAACGCAAAAAACTATTTAAATCTCAAGGTTAACCAACTAAAAATGAAAATCTACGATGAATTAGTAGCCAAATATATTCCACCTGAATATTTTGGTGGAAAGCCTAGTTTTGTCGTCCGCTTGTTCAATACTTCTGATGTAGATGTATATTGGCAAAATGTGAGAAGAGTTAGGCTTGAAATTGCTCGTGTTGCGCATAATAATGATCCAACTATGCTGGTTGATTTTCTCGTAGTTCAATATGGGTTAGATGAAAGCAAGGCTAGAATATTTCTTAACAAAAATGTTACTAGGGAGTTTTATGAAGGTGATGCTGAAACCAAGCGCAGGATATTGCGGCGCGGGGAAGAGCAGATGGCTAAGATTATGTCTCAAAAGCCCGACTTCTTAAGAAAAAACGGGGATTTAGAAGAAAAAATAGATTCTCAGGATTAATTTTATAGTTGTTTGAGATTTCTCATAACTTTGGAAAGTTGGAAATATATTTAAACTTACGGAAATTAACAGTTTATTATGAAAAGAGCAATGCTTGGATTAACTGTATTGGCAGGATTAGGCTGTGCAAGTAGTAATAGGAACGTAATGGAACCAAAGTCTCTGAGCGAAAGAGTAATTGAAGAAAGTATTAAAGGATGTAATGAATTATCATTATCTAAATATGGAATTTACTTTGCCGATGTAGGTGGTGAAGAATGTTTAACTCCTTCAGATATGGCGCGTGTTGATAAGATTGTTCAAGAAAAAACTTACTGTCATCTTTCTGTTTATTTTGATAGGGAGAGAGGAAAAATAGGATATGTTGTAGAAAAAGGAAACCCAGAGTTTCTTATAAAAGTATTTCTGTACGAATCGAGGTATGTAAAACATTATCCGTTTATGAAATAACTTCTAAATTTTGATTAAAACTTCTAGTTTTCTAAACTTTAATTTAATCTTAAAAGAAAAATAAAACAAGAATTAAATTTCCAATTTAATCTAAAATATTTAATCTTAAAAACATTTAAGCAAAATGATAAAGATTTAGAAAGAAAAAGGTTGTAAAAATTTTTGCGCGTACTAAGTATAAAATGAAGCATGGATTTTCTGTAATCCACATTTGCCAAAAAATTCCTTCAACAA
Organism: uncultured Methanosarcinales archaeon; assembly: GCA_964362365.1. Taxonomy (GTDB): domain Archaea; phylum Nanobdellota; class Nanobdellia; order Woesearchaeales; family GW2011-AR9; genus JACPIL01. The sequence continues at coordinate 8,488 of CAYIEF010000037.1, forward strand.
AACCAGGCTTTTTGATCAAAACTAGGTATCTGACACAGAACGTAACGCTATTCATATAATGTGACAAAAAATGTAACAAAAATGGCTAAAAAAGTAACATTTAAATAATCTGTTACATTTCTATCTCAAAAATGGTGGATGTCAAAGAAGAGAAGCAAGTGCGTGTCAAAAAAGCACATTCTCGTAGTGAGTTTCATCTTACTGAAGAGCAAATCAAACTTTTAGTTCGACATGCTGACAAATTGCGCGACAAGGTTATCATCAAAATGCTGGCTTACTGTGGTCTACGCCGATTTGAACTGGCAAAAATACGTATTGAAGATATCAATTTTGAAACGCGTAAGATCCAGATTCTCGGAAAAAAAAACATTTATCGCTTAGCAACTATTTTTTCTGACCAATTATTGGAAGATTTGAAGGTTTATATCCAATATGTGCTGAATAATTCAAAAAAAGGATGCCTTTTTCCTGCTGTTTCTAGCTTAAATGAAAATGAGCACATCACGCCTACGCAAATTAACCGTATTGTCGCACAAGCGGGCCATAAAGCGCATCTGAGCAATCCAATTCCGGAATTGAAGAATATCAACCCGCATATTTTCCGACACAGCTGTGCGCGAATTTTGAAGGATAGGGGGCTTAGTTTAGAAGTAATTCAGAAGGTCTTAGGGCATTTATCATACAAAACAACCATGGATTTGTACGGAACCAAGAGTATTTCTGACATGGATAAAGAATTGAAAGAGAAAGTGGGGGATATTTTTGGATAAATGTTATAAGCAGAGATTAAAACTTATTAAAATATAATTTAATCATTAAAATTAATTGTTTTATTACAGTGTTCTGAAGAAATTACAAAAGATATTAAAATCATTAGGAATAAAATATTTAGTTTTTGATAGTAATTATTGTTTTAGAATTATTAAAAATCTAAGAAAATATCTTAAATAATTGAATCATCCAAAATAATTATCCTGCTTCTCTTCCTGCAGCTCTTCTGCTTTACCGCTTTTTTGTATGATGCCTTTTAATTTCTGTTCAAAGAGCTTAGCCTGAGCTAAGAGTGGTTTTGGATCTATTTTCAACCCAGTGTAGGCATCCAATGCTTTAATTATTTCAGCAGCAGCCCTGCTATCAGGTAAACCGCTTTGCGCTTCGGCAAAAAAGGCAACTACTGGGACTTTCAAGCTTCTGGCGAGCAATGCGCCAGTAACACCTACTACAATTCCTTCACTCAAAGGACTGGCGACCGCTGATAATTTCTTGGCATATGCCCCATTCTGAGTTGCGTAATAAAATACTTTATTTCCAGGGTTAGGGCTTCCTACCCCTTCCAATGATACTACTTCTTTTGCAGACAATTCATCAGCAAGCTGTTCAATCATCTCTGATAGTTTCCAGCCGGTATTCTTCCCGATATTAATCGCATGCACTAGTACCATGTTATAATCTTTGTTGTAATGTAAGGAGACAGGCTCGATGACCTTGCTTTGATGGATAGCGATCATGGCCGGAACTTCATCCATCTCGATTACGCCGATCTTTTCGGTCTCTAAATGATCCATCAAGAATTCGATAGCGATAGTCCCGATCAATCCGAATCCAGGGAACCCTTCGACAATAGTTACATTCTTTGGTTTTTTGGTAAGAACTAATTTCATGAGCATCACCTGTTTTTATGTTGAGTATTGGATTATTCTGAGGTATTTAAGGTTTTCTGCAATTAGGTTTTTATATTGCTGAACCAACTGCATAAATAATGAAGCTCACCAAGGCCCAGCGCCTGATCCTCTACGCTTTAGGACATTTCTATACTGCGCTTAACCAGCCCTTAGTGGAGAAACCAGTACAGGTGCGAACATCAAAGATCGTCTTTATCGAACATTTGCTGGCCGCTACAATAATCTCCAAGCAGGAACGCGCTTTGTATAAGAATCTGGAAAGTCTTGAACAGAAAAAATTAATTTCCTATGAAAATAGGATGATCATGTTTACGGAATTGGGATTACAAGAATTAGCAAAAATCAACAAAGAGATTAGCCAGTTTATTTCTTTGGAACATTATTTTCAGCATGAAAAGCCAAAACGAAAGATTCAGACTATGATTTTGAACTAACCTAATTTTATTTCCAATTATAAGAATCTCCAATTTTTAATGAATTATAAATTTCTGAGGTTACTTCAAGATTATTAGTTATAGCATATCTCTTTAATTTAGGAACTTTTATATAGTTATTCTTATTTCATTC
>CAYIEF010000038.1:0-10190 GCA_964362365.1 uncultured Methanosarcinales archaeon
CACTCGCATTCATCCCTAAACATAAATGTTAGGGATTTCTGCTTATTTGATTTAAAGAAATAGGATCTTATGCAAAACTCTGTCCGCAGCCGCATGTTCTTTTGGCATTCGGATTAGTAATCTTGAATCCTGCGCTAGTGAGAGAATCAACGTAATCAACCTTTGCGCCTTTCAGCTTCTGCAAACTAGAAGTATCCACAAAGAATTTAACTCCATCCACTTCAACCACTGTATCATCATCATTCTTTTGATTTTCGTAGGAGAAATCGTATTCAAATCCAGCACAGCCTCCTGCACTTACTTCGATGCGGATTCCCTGCATATTCTTTTTTGCTAGGATTTCCTTAGCTTTAACTGCAGCATTTTCAGTGATAGTAAGATTATCGTCTCCTTTCTCTTGAGGGATAGCCTGATTCAACTTTTCAATGACTGCATCCACTTCTTCTCCAGATCGTCCATGTCCGGCTAGCCCTTCTTCAATAGTTTCAAAGTAGGCAGCGCCGCAGCCGACGCAATGCACCCCTTCATCCATGAGAATTTCCACTACCGAAGGGTATTGCTGCACCAGTTCTCCGATAGTCATGTCTTTGGTGATCACGAGATTATAATTATGCTAATTTTATATAAAGGTTTTGTGAAAAAACCTATATTCTTTACCACTAAAATCTATTTAAAAGAACTTCTGCATTAATGAATATACTCCTGTTTCATTAGAAGCATCCCGTTTTGAAAATGTTCTCTTAATAACCATCTTCCATCTCTGTCACAAGAGATTACTGCTCTTGCTCCTTCTTCTGCATCTTCAAATACTTCTTGTATCAAGTTTCCGTCATCATTCCTCATAGCATATATCCGTCCAATTACATTACCAGAGACTGTTTCTCTGTATTCAGCTATAGAAACCCTGCCTTGACTATCTCTTTCAGTAACAACCATTTTATAATGACTAGTTTCACGTTCTGGATCAGTTCTGGTCACTTGTAATTCACCTTCTCGCATTTCATATTCATAAGTCCAATGAGGAGGTTGGCCTGGATATTGGTTAGTCACTTTCTTTAGTTCTCCAGAAGTATGTGTTATATATGTATCAACCATAATGATCTGTCCTTCTCTTATTAAAGTTGAGACTAATGTGTTTGCATCAATTATTTTATTGCTAACAATAATATTTTCAATAGTGTTTCCAGAGGTCTGCCTGATCTGTTTACCTAAACGTTCTTCCCATGGAAGAGTTGTATATTCAAGAAAACCATTGATCATTGTATTATTGAAGAAGAGTGATTGTTTATAAATGTTTTTTAAATCAACGTCTTAGATCAGAACTGTGCTTTAAGTACTCCAATTACTTCCTTCTGCAAAAATCTATTTAAAGAAAAGCTAAAAGAGTAAAATCGTGGGATCATGGTGTAAAGACGAGCACCCTTGGCTGGTGGCCTTGTGGAGTCCCGGCGGCCCCACCTCTCTTGTTAAAGAGACTTATTTTATATATTTTTCTGTGATTTATGACATTATTCTTCTTAAAATTCCACAAAGAATATAAGCAAGTTCCTGCTCTTGCAAAAAAACCAGTTGAGGTGGAAAATATGAGAGTAATAGCAGAATACATTTGGTTGGATGGAAATAATTTAGTGAAGGATGAAACAGGGAATGTTACATTAGACATGAACAAAAATCCTGACATTCGCAGTAAGACAAGGATTCTCAATCGTGATTTTGGATTTCGGGAAGAGATGAGTCTTCAAGAAAGACAAAGATATGTTAAAATGTTAAATGATAATCCTTCTATCTGGGGGTTTGATGGCAGCAGCACCGGCCAAGCAGAAGGGCATTTTTCTGATTGCGTCTTAAAACCAGTGCGCGTGTATGTTGACCCATTAAGAACTGCGCAAAGACCAGATTACCTTTCAGTTTTAGTATTGAATGAGGTTTTTGATGTGCCGGGAGATAAACCGCATCCATCTAATACCAGAGCACTCTTACGCGATCCCGCAGGAAAATACCAAGACCATGAATTCTGGTTTGGTATTGAACAGGAATATACCTTCATGCGTGTTGATGGAAATGATTTCTCCCGCATTGCCGGCCCTTTAGGATTTCCTAAAAATTACACTAAAGAGAATGAAGTTTTTCCGGTAGAACAAGGGAAATATTACTGTGGTAATGGTGCAGACAAAATTATAGGCGATGAAATTGTCGAAGAACATATGTATGCCTGTCTCGATGCAAATTTAGTGATTCACGGCACAAATGCAGAAGTTATGCCTGGCCAATGGGAATTTCAGATGGGTAATGGGACTCCGAATAGCAGCCCTTTACGGGTAGCTGATGATTTAGTAATCGCTAGATATTTGCTTAGTAAAATCGGAAAAAAATATGGTGTAGTCCCCTCGTTAGAACCAAAACCAGTAAAAGGTGATTGGAATGGGGCAGGAGCACACACTAATTTTTCTACCAAAGAGATGAGGGAAAGTTCGGAGTGCTTTGATAGAATAATACAGAAGTTCCGTCAGAGACAAGGAGAACACATTGCGGTATACGGAGAAGGAATTGAAGAGCGCCTTACTGGAAAACACGAAACCTGCCCTTACACAGAATTTAGAGCAGGAGTTTCTAATCGTGGCGCAAGCATTCGAATCCCTTGGCAAGTTGACGTAGAAAAGAGAGGTTATATGGAAGACCGCAGACCTTGTGCGAACATGGATCCCTATGTGGTCGAAGCAAAAATAATGGAGACGTATAACTCTTAAAACTCCCCTAACTTTTTTTGTTTCTTTTTTTCTTTTATTGTCTCAGAAATAACTATAAAATCCTTCTTCATCTGCGCAAACATCTCCGGATTTCTCCCAGAATACAGATAATTTGCAGGATGGATCACTGGCACAATTTTCTTTCCTTCAACTTCAAACACTTTCCCACGCAAGGAAGTAATACCCTTCTTACCTAAAATTCTTTCCGTGGCAAAATTGCCAATAGTCACGATCACTTTCGGCTGCATTATTGCAATCAACTTATCCAACCTTTCACGGCAATTCTCCACTTCTTCTTTAGCTGGATTTCGATTATCTTCCGGCCGGCATAAGATTGTATTAGTAATGAAAATATCTTCCCGAGATAATCCCACAGAACTCAATAATTCATTCAATACCTGCCCAGACATCCCACAAAAAGGAATACCCTGCTGGTCTTCATTTGCCCCAGGAGCTTCACCGATAAAGAGAACTTCTGCCTGAGGATTTCCAGAACCAAAGACTACTTGTGTTCGTGATTTACAGAGCGCTGGACATTTTGTGCAGGCAGAATATTCTTGTTTTAATTTATCAAACATGAAATAACAACAATAAGAACTGTTTTATTAAGCTTCTGGTGCTCTAAAATCGGTGAACAATTTTTGCAAATCTGCCAAATCTTCTTTAGCATATAGTTGATGATCACGATAACTCTGTTCTCTAAACTTAACCAGGCCAAGGTCAAAGAGATGTGGAAAACCTTCCTGATTGATAACTACATTTCCGTAATATAAATCCAGATTGGTTATGCCTCTTCCATGTAAAGCAAGCACGGTATTTTCTAGCATAGATTGTTGTTCTCTGTCTAAGTATACACCTCTTTCTCCGAGATTTACTCCATCGATATACTCTCGTATCAATACATATATTTTAGCTTCCGGATGAAATACTTGATGATAAGATATTTTCTGCACCACTCCGGAAATTCCTTGTGCTATTCCAAGAGCTTTACCCTCCGTCCTAATTTGATTTGCACTTTTTGGAAATCGCGGACTGCCTAGTTTAGCTACTACCATTTCACCATTGCTAACCACATACACTGCACGATTATCTAGTTGTAATGGAGAGATAATTTCGTACCCCAGCTGTTCTATACACTCTTGATATATTCTATCTCTCTGTTCGCTCTTCATCGTTAACTTCCCATCTGAATTGTTTTCCTTGTTTACGATACTCTTTTTCTGCCTTTTCCAAAGAATTTAAAAATATTTTCCATCCATTTGGACATTTCTTCCGGTAAGATTTAGTGTTCACTAATTTCAAAGTTAATGGAAAGGCAAAACTATGTTTTTCTAAAGAAGAAAGTGTTTTCCCCAGAATTTCTAAATTAGCCCCATAAAAAGGCTGAACTTTAAGCGCTTTAACAACGCTGTCGAGAAATTCTAAAACCGTCTTACAATCTTTCAAATCAATAAGAATAATCATAAAAGAAAAATTTACTTCTTCTTGTACTCAGTATACTTGGTCTTTCCGCAGACTAATCTGTCAGCATGGTTAGCCATAAAGTCGCCTTGCGATTTAGGAGAGAACTTATTCTTGCGCACTAACTTGTCGCCCTGAACTTCGTACAGTTTCCAGACTTGACTGCCTGGTTTCTTCTTAACTGCACCGCCTTTTGCTGGTGCTTTTTTTGTTGGAGCTGCCATTATTCCCTCTTGCCTCCGTAGGACATTTTGTGTAATGCTTTTTTCTTCAATTCTTCGCTAATACGCCGGAAAGGTTCATCTTTCCTTTCACTAAATGCAGACGTAAACGAAGCAAGAGAACCAAGGGCACTAAGAATTACCGCGCAATACAATAATAACCCTCCGAAACTATCCAAGGCACTTACTTTTTGAGCTTCAACATACTTCTTTTTTAAAACGCGGTACTCTTGATCCACACTCAAATAGCGAGAAGAAACGGCATAGCATTCGTTAACGGTGGAACAGTTATGAAGTTTTGTAGTTAAATCTTCTCTTTCCTTCTCAACGGTTTGAAATTCGCTTTCAACTGCGCTGACCCTTTGCTTTAATTCATTGCCCAGGTGATATAATCCATATTCTCCGCCAGCTGCTGCCCCGAGACTAGCGCATCCAAGCAAGGTGTAGAGAGTTGATTTTTTCATTGTTGACCTTTTGATTTTAGTTCGTGCATAAATTTTTCAAACTCCATATTCTCTAACTTATGCCGTTCAGCTAGTTCTTTTTCTTCTCTTTTTTGAGAAGGATAACGTGACAAAGCATATACACCAGCAAAACCACTAACCACTCCGAGATATAAACCGAATAGAGAACCAACTATGCCAACTTTTACTGAGCCTAATTTCTCTTGCAAAAGCGTGTATTCTTGATTTAAAGAATCGTATCGGAAAGAAAGAGCTTGACATTCTCCTATCGTAGGAGCTGTGCGAAGACAATCTTCTACTTTAGGAATTAAATATTTTTTTTCTTCTTCAATTTCTTGCACCCTAGCTTCATAATTACTTCGTTGGCCAACTAAATCAAAAAATAAATATGCTGTAGAAGGAGTTAGCATTGCAGAAAGTCCAACGCCAGTTAAACCAACTTGTAACAAAAAAGTAGAACCTTTTGATATCATATTTAATCACTCTTCCCTTCTTTCGCTTTCTTCTTCTCTTCCGCAGCTTTCTTCCTTTCTTCTTCTAATTTCTTCTTCTGCTGCGGGGTCAAGCGTTCTGCTTTCTTTCTAGCATCTGCAGAATTATAGGCAACTGCGTCAAACTTCGCTTCGTTCTTGCTGAAAGTATTGTAGATGTGTCTAAGCACGATCTGACTTCCCTCAGCCTTAAGCTGTGAAGCTAATGCTTCTACCATCTGCGCATTAGAAGGCGTAGCTCCTTCGAAAGCTACTACACCCTGTACTTCCACTCTGTGCAACAGAGGATTTTCATTTTTAGTTGTTATTGTTATATTCATTCTCCTCACCGCACCTTGATAGCATATTCGCCTTTTGCTTTTATGCCAACTTTTTCTGCGATCATGGATTTACTAAGATCACTGATGTACAATCTGCCTTGCCAAGTGCTGGTCTTGCTGCTGCTGGCGCAGACTGGACAAGTATCGCCATCGTAAAAATATTTACATTTCCTGCATGCTTCTTTTTTAGCCATTTTCTTACTCCTTCTCCTCTTTTTTGGATTCTTTAGCAGCAGCTACTTGAGGCTGTTGTTCCAGCCATTCCAATTTTCCCAAACCTTCCTGGCGCATGGTCAATCCAATCTTAGGATTATTGACATCCTTATAGCTGATAGCGATAATGCGAGCTTTGCATTTATCCCCTACTTTCAGAGAATGCCCTGTTTTTTTCCCTTGCAATACCTTTTCCTTGCTGAAAGAGACATAATCATCCATGCTCTGGGAGATATGCACCATCCCTTCTACCCCGCCCATGTCCACGAATGCACCAAAATCAGTGATATCGCGGACCGTTCCGTACAACAATTCATTCATTTCTGGTCTAAAGGCCAATAATTCAAAATCAGATTCAAAATAACCTGCCCCATCTCCTGGGACAATAACGCCTTCCTTTATATCGCCTACGTCAACAACATTGAGGACGAAACCAAGCTCTTTAGAGATAAAATTTTCATAAGTAGTTTTGATATTCTGCAATACTGCATCCCTTCGGCCTAAACTGAACATTTTAGGCGGAACTCTTATGTAATCCTTGACCTTGACTTTGTAGAACATTCTCTGGGATCCTCCTGGGAATACTAATTAGCTATTTTACACATATTTTGAGCTTGGATTTATAAAGATTGCGGTCGGCTTTGGAGAATTTTTATTCCGGCACAATGTTTATATATCTACCAACCCTTTCTTTCTCATGGATCTCCGCGATCTCAAAAAAGAGGTTAGTCTGCTTCCTGATCTTTCTGAACATCTGCAGAAGTTCCAGCAGTACTGGATAAAACCTATCCGAACCAACACCAACAAGAATCTACCTTTTCTCCAGAAAATCTCGGAAAATAAGAAACAAGAGATCAATGACAAGCTCTTTGCCTTCCAGCAAAAAATCAAAGAAGTAGAACATGCTCAAATGGTAAATCACAAGTTGCAGGAATATTCCAAATATCTAATCGAATTGAAACTAACCACTCTCAACGGAAATACCACTAAAGCGCAATACATCACTAATCACCTCTTGAATGATGAGTTCTTGAACACCAAATCCCTCTTACACGATATCAAGTACCTGGAAAAAAATGTCAAATCTATCGCTTACAAATACCACCATCTTAATGATCTGATTCAAAAAGAAGCGCCTTTGGAAGAAGCAGTGCAGTTCATCCATCTGCCGCATAAGGAGCATCTGCAACAATTACTCTTCGCCTCGCGAAAACAGAAAATGTTAGTAAAAAACCTTGGAGAACATTTCGTGGACTTAGCCAAGCAAATTAGGAGAAAAAAATGATAGTGGCAGGAATTATCGGCGTGGTCTGTATTCTGGTCGCCTTTCTGTTAGACGAATTTTCTACCATAAACGCCAAAACTGTATCTTACAACCTTCTTAACCTTCTCGGATCAGGATTGCTGATGTATTACGCCTACACTTTGCAAAGCTGGCCTTTTGTAGCGCTAAATGGGGTATGGTTGATCGCTGCCGTGGTGAAGTTGGTCAAAATTTCTAAACCTTAATTCCATTTAAGATCAGTAACCTCTGGGAAAACCATTAAAGAAATGTCATGAGGATCCGGTGCATTGTTCTTGTTCAATCGCTTAAACCAGGGAACAATTCTATCAGTAGTATCGCGGGTTATGGTTTCTTCATCTGGATCATAGCTCTCAGAAAAATACTTGTTCACCTTAAATTCTAAAGGATCTTCAACGTAAATGCATTCACTTTTCAACTCAAATTGATAAAGTAATCGTTCTCGATCATGCAACAGAGCTACATCAGCGAATTGCTCAAATTCACGCAGTTCTTGGGGAAGGAAGTACGGCCTGGCTTTAGACTTTTTACCAGGAAAGGTAGCTTTTCCTTGGGCATAAGAAAAACCTTTAGGTGGAAGAGCAGATAAGAAAAAATCTGCCACTAAATTACCAAGATCAAATCTTGTCACTGGCTTGAGCAAGCCGCCGGCAACAACATAATCTTCCCCGCGGGGATGCCAGAATAAATTAAGATAAGAAAAGATCTCCACTTCGTGGCCAACGATTCTTTCCGGTTCTATCCTATCGCCATGCTCTCGCAAAAGTGAATAACTTCCTGAATACACTTTAGCCATAATCGATCGAAGTCTGCTCTAATTATAAATTTTGTTCAAAATTAAATATCTGTTCTCTTTCTTCCAAATTCACAATATTTTCGAATTGGGCAGATATTGCACTTCGGATTGATAGGAACACAGATAGTCTGCCCATGCCCCACAAACAAACGATTGACTTCAATCCATAATTCTCTAGGAATTAATTTTTGCAGCGCTTCTTCCGTTTCCTCAGGTCTTGTAGTTTTCACCCAACCCAATCGGTTAGAGATGCGATGCACATGAATATCAACAGCAATGGCTGGCTTCTTGAAGGTATAAGCTAACACACAATTCGCTGTCTTCCTTCCTACTCCAGGCAAAGAAGTCAATTCCTCAAAGGTATCAGGAATTTTTCCATTGTACTTTTCCAAGATCACTTTACTTAACTCTTTTACATGCTTGGCTTTGACTTTGTAGAAGCCGATACCATACAACCCTTCTTCTAATTCTTTGGTATCCATCTTCACAAAGTGCCCAGGATTCGGATATTTCTCAAACAACCTTTTAACAATAGGAATAGTGGTAGAATCTCTGGTGCGAGAGCTCAGCATGGTCATCACCAGCATCTGGAAGGGCGTGTAATGTCCTAGCTCCTCCAGCATGGTCAGAGGATGATCTTTTTCTAGTAGGGAGAATACGCGTTTTATTTCTTGAGTAGCAGGCACTGAAACCATCATCTAATCCTTCTAAATCTCGGCCCCTTATACTCCCCACGTTCTACTTCGCTAAAAAACATCTCTTCCGGACGAGCTAGACAACTTGCGCCTTGCTCTCTCAGTAATTGCTGTCCGCGTTCATAGAGCGGTGAGTACAAGACGTATTTTTGCCGAAGATCATCTAAATCTACTCCCAAACCATGCACTTGGTAAATCATTTGGTGTTCAGATGTTGATTTAAAATGCCCCCAAACAGTGTTGGTTAATTCAGATGCCTGAAAAGAAACTGGCACAATGGTAAATCTATCATCAACTGCTAGTAGAACATCACGCAAAAGCATATTGCCATTCCTTATATCAGAATAAACAGCAAATCTTTGTTGATTTTCCGTGTGCTGAGCCATATGCACCACTGGGAAAAGCTCTTTGATGGTAACCATAAGCAACAAATGTTCAGGTATTTTAAAAAATCTACCTTTACACAAACACTAACACAATCCCTAACACAAACAAGGTACTCCTTACGCAGAAGGTCAATACTTTTTGGTAATGCTTCCTCCATCTTTCTCGCTTCGCATCAGAAGATGCTTCCTGTGTTTCTACTGCATGTTCCATCATAGAACGTAGGAGATGAAAGACTGCTGCCAATCCGATAAAAATTAGCATGGCCACCGCAATATAATAGATCATCAAAGGCAATACTATTCCTCGCATAAAATTACCAATAAATAAATCCCTCAATAAATAAAATGATTGGCCGACACCGGCTAACGTAAACATGCCCCCCACTAACCCTAAAACAAACACCCCTATCGGAGAAAGAACATACTGCATTACATCTTTTATCTGAGTTCGCACTAACGCCGGCATAACCAGTTCCCAGGCGGTAAAGAATGACTGCACTCCTGCCAAACCAAAAAACAGCGCAACAAAGCCAACTATCTTGTAGAAGAAATAATGCAATTGCGAATCATAAAAGAACGACAATAATCCTAATCCAAACAAGAAATATGCTACAAAGATACCAGCAACATATGAGGCGCTAGTCTTAACGATCTCTTCTTTACTTTTAGTAGCAGCAAGGATGGCCAATAATACCAATAGCAATGCCAGCATTCCCGGAACAAACATATTCTGCAAGGCATGTCGAGTGACTAAGGAAAAGGTCAAGGTTTTCAGCACATTAGGCGGCTGCCCTTGACCTAAAATGCCAACAGCCGTTTGCCCTGCCGACAATTCCGGGCAAGCAGGATTGTCATTGCTTTTTACACTTTCTTCTACCAACGAAGTAATGGCCTTTGAACCAATTAAATAACTTCCTTTGGAAAACACTACTGGGATGGAACCTGAATTTTCTTCAATCCCATATGCTTCAAAGTACGCCTGCATCATTTGAAAATTCTTAAAATCCCTATAGACCTCGTATTTCTCAAGGCGCAGATTTGGATATTTGATCTGCAGGGCTAGCAAAGAAGCGCTGGACTGATCGCAATCTAC